>CANJWD010000005.1 GCA_947478475.1 Enterobacterales bacterium | reverse complement strand
GGCATTTGGTGGAAAACGCCTTCCTGCATCTCAAGCGCTGGCGAGGAATTGCAACACGGTATGCTAAATGTACATCCTCGTTCCTTGCCGCAGTTCATGTCCGTTGCATTGCTCTGTGGTGTAATATTTTGTGACGACACTATCTAAAGAACATGCGCTGCAGAATGTTTTTTACCGCTGGCGCGCCGGTGCGTTGCGGCAAATTTATATTTATTCCTGATTTTTTATTTTTTTCGAACAAAGAATAAATAAAAAAATAAATCAGGGCAGGGCACCCGTTAATATTACAAACTATTCCTTAATATTGAAAAAATCTTACCATAAAGTAATAATAATAATTTTATTAAGACTTTAATATAATGGCATCGATAATTTTTATTGACATATTGTGTTTGCGGGATAATAAATAAAATAAATGTTTATTTAAACAAAGCAAAATTAATCCCAAAGAATACAATTAAAGGATAAATAATGATAACCACGACGGTTGGAATGCGTTTTAACTTAGAGGGCATCGTTGTCTTTTCTCCTTCAGAGAGCCGCCTGATCGGTGCGAATGGTTCTGTAGTGGAATTAACCGAAAATAGTCGCCGTTTGCTGCTGCTACTGCTCAACGGGGTCACCGACAAAGAGAATATTATCAGTGAAGTATGGCAGGAACGGCGCGGTGCTGTCAGTGAAAACAGCTATTATGGGCAACTCTATATGCTCCGCAACGCTTTCTCACAGGCGGGATTAAAAAAATCGCTGCTGCGTACCATTCCACGCAAGGGGGTGCAGTATATGGGGAGCGTCCTGCCAGTATGGGAGGATAATAGCAGCGTGCCCGGTAGCGTTAACGGCGTCACGGGTCAAAGAGATAACGGTCGGGCAGCGACAGTGCTGTCATCCTGGCTGAGCCAGGTGCTGTCAGGGCGCCGCGGGCAGATTACACTTTCGCTGCTGGTGCTGTTGAATTTCTGCTGGCTGGCACTGCTTTCGGTGCTGCTTGTAACCTGAGAAAAACGCAAGCAGGAGAGAAAAAATAATGTCTAACAGGTCAGCATTACTTTAAAAGAAAGTGAATTTAATAAAAAAGTTACCAGTAAAGATCCAGTAAAGATATAAGGGATCACCCGCAGCGGCGGCCGCTACTTAATTTTAAATACCCGGTAATCGTAACTACCTGGCAGGGGTTTATTTTTAACAGCTCAAACGTTTATGGTAAAAATAGATATGAGCGAAATATAGCAGACAGAGGGGTTACTCTGCCCTACTCTTAGTGACAGTAATGCTCCTGGTAAATAAATTGCTTGCCGCGATCATGCTCAGATGGTCAGCAATAATAAAATCACCGTTTAATTTAATGGCAGATTTAATGGCAGATAGCGTGATAGCCAGATCCGTTACCGGTCAGGTAATAAGACATAAGAAATTGTGAATGTAAATGAGCGTAATGTAACAGTTATCGATAACCGCCCCGCCTATACTTAGACGATAGCAGGCAATTTTTATAGCAAAAAGGAAATAAAAAAATGTCAGAGTTTTTCCTGAAAACTTATATTAGCGCGAAACTGAAAGCTGAAGCGCTGGCCGCCGACCAGCGCGGTGCCACACTGGTGGAATACGTTATTCTCGCCGCCTGTATGGCTGCCGTGGCATTCGTTTTGTTCGGTACTAATGGCACTATGAGGAATGCTCTGCAAGGCGCCATAACTACGATTAATCAAAAGCTCGATGGAGTAGGGGGGTAGGGTAGCGACATAGCCTATTTTAAAAAAAGGTTTCCTCCGTTACTCCCCTTGCTATGCAACCAGTTACCCGTAACTGAGAGGGGAAATTAACGCGGCGAGAGAAATCCAATGGATTATCTGAAAACAGCCATCACAGCTCTCATGGCGCTACAGCTGCTGTGGCTCTGTTACAGTGATATCCGTTTTCGGCGCATTAGCAACCCGCTGGTGGCCGGGCTGTTAGTATGCGCTGTTGCGTTAGGTTTTCTTGTGAACGGGCGGCCAGCGCTTTATGCGCCACTGCTCATTCTTGCCGTCGGTTTTGTGCTGTTCTGCCTGCGGGTGGCCGGCGGCGGGGATGTAAAAGTGATGGCTGCGCTGGCCGTGGCGTTAACGCCGGCGCAGGCCGCTGATTTTGTGCTGCTGACCGCGCTGCTCGGGGGCGTTGTTGCTGTTGCTGGCATGCTGCTCTCTTATTCCCGTATCCGCCAACAGGGAGTGCCGTACGGCGTGGCCATTGCTGCGGCTTTTTTATTGCTGCAACTTGCGCCCTAAGCGGTGCGCGCTTTAATTGTTAAATTAATGTATATATTATTGAAATATTTTGTTATATAACCGATCGAGTAACGGTATCGTCGCTGTTATTTGGCCCTTTTTTCTCCTGGCGTCACGGAGGCACTGAGTGAATCATAAAGCGTTGTTCTTAGTTTCCCTGCTGGTCATTGTTGTGGGGATAGGGGGGCTGGTATTTCACCAGGGTAATCAGTCCGCTCCTCTGGCACCGGCAGTCCGCAGCGCCACGGGTGAAAAAAGCATTCTGGTGGCGAAAACAGTGCGCCCGGTCAGCGCCGGAAGCCTGCTGACGACGGACGATTTCAGCGTGCAAACGCTCAGCGTGCCGGAGACAAGTGACTTACTGGCGTATGATATCACCGCACAGGGTTCCCTGGAGGGCTATCTGGTCACCGTCGCGCTGGCTGAAAATAGCTATATTGCGCCGCAGGTGGTTGAATCTCCTGGCAGCCCGACGTTCCTGCGCAATAGTCTGCATGCCGGCGAAGTTGCCTGGCAGTTCCGGGTCGATACGCGCCATGGCTGGTTACTGGACTCTTTGAAGCCAGGGGATGAGGCAACACTCTACCTGCGCACTCTGGAAACCAATAAAAACAGTAAGGTCAAAGAGAGTGTGGCGCTGAACAGTGACGAGATGTCGGGTGGCCAGAGCCAGCGCTATGTATTAACCGCGGTGATTAATCGCATGCAGGTGCTGGGGGTGAAGCGCCTCAGCGAGGCGCAACAGGATGAGAACGCTAAGGCTAAGAAAAAAGAGGAGTCCGATTATGTCGGTGACATCACGCTGCGCGTCAGCAATCAGGATCTCAGAAAAATAAAAGTGATTGAAAAAGCCGGCGATGTGCTGCTGTTGCCTGGGGCCGGTGATGATAGCGGTCAGCTACAGCTGGATCATCTGCTCCCTAATTTGCCTAAATTTACCGAACTGCGAGGGTAAAAAAGTGTGGAATAAAATAAAACAGCCGCTCATTGCCCTGTTGCTGGCCGCCGGCGCTCTGCTGGCAGGCCAGGCTTCCGCTGCCAGGCTCTATCTGGCCACCGGCGAATCACGGATCATTACCACCACCACAGCGGTGGATACGGTGTTTGTCTCCATGGGGGAACTGGCCGATTATGAAATTATCAGTGATACCAGCGTGGTTATTTACGCCAAAAAGGAGGGTCTGGCTGAATTTACCCTGTTTGATAAACAGGGTAAGGCAATTGTCAAAGAGACTGTGATTATCAATAACCTGATTAAGGGTCTGGACCAGCAGATCCGTACTGAATACCCGGATAGCCAGGTCGTTATCCAGAAAATTGCCAAAACCTACCTGCTGAGCGGCACAGTGAGCAGCGACCTGGCCCGCGATCGTATCTACCAGATAGTCGGTGAGGGCACCAGCGAGAAAAAAACTAAAATTGATATGGAATACAGTGACTCCGACAGCGGCAAAGAGCGTATCACTTTTCTGGATAAGGTGTTTTACGAGCAGGTGGTGAATAAAATAACCGTTCCGATGACAAACCAGGTGAATGTCAAGCTGACCATCGCTGAAGTTACCAAAGAGTTCACCGATAATGTCGGATTGCAGTGGGGGACGGCCAGCACAGGTTCTATTACTCAACAGTCCGGCCAGTTTATTTTGCAGAAGTTCAAATTTGATGCCAGCACACTGGGGACGTTAATCGCCGCGCTGAGCAATGACACGGTGGCGCGCGTGCTGGCCGAGCCTAACCTTTCGGTGCTTTCCGGCGAAACGGCCAGTTTTCTGGTCGGAGGGGAGTTCCCGATCGCTACTAGCAGTAGCAATGGTGTCAATATCGTTTACAAAGAGTTCGGGATCAAACTGCTGGTGGGTGCGAAGGTGAATGAGGATAAACGTATCCGGGTCTGGATGGCCGAAGAGGTCAGCAGCATTGAGGAGCAGTTTATTAAGCAGGGTATTCTCAATAACTTCCCGGTGCTGACTACCCGGCGTGCCAAAACTACCGTCGAGCTGGCAGACGGCGAGAGCTTTATCGTCGGCGGTTTAATCAGCAGGCAGGAGAAAGAGTCGCTGTCAAAAATCCCCTTTATCGGCAATATTCCGGTACTCGGTGCCCTGTTTCGCAATACTCAAACAGAGCGTGAAGGGCGTGAGTTAGTGGTGGTCGCTACCGTTACACTGGTGAAACCCGTGGCGGGCAGAGACATTGTGCTACCCAATTTTGTCCGTACCTCAACCGCCGAGCGCTTCTTTAATTTTAGTCACCTTGAAAGAGCAGAAAGCAAAAAACAGGCGCTCGATTTCGTCAGTCAGGGAGGATTTATCAAATGAAAACAGTGAACTTATTGATAATGCTGGCCGCTATTGCCAGCAGCGCGGCAGCGGCTATGCCGGTTGCGGCAAGCAGCTCCTCTTGTTTAACCACGGTGCTGGATGGCTCGGACCACCAGGATCTGCGGGCACGTCCGCTGTCGCGGGCCGTCTGCTGGCATCCTCCTGGCCAGGGCCATCGCGCCATCCCGCCGGTGGGCGTAAGCACGCCGCTCCGTTCACCCAACGCATCACTTAACACATCACCTAACGCACTGCCTAATGCACCATCCAACGCACCCTGTGGTTATGACAAGAGTAACTATGAATCCCACACGGGCAAGCTGCTGGGCTGTGCGGTGCGCAATAATTTACAAAAATCGCTGCGGAATCCGGACAATCAAATTTTTTACGGGTATTGATATGCGCTTACTACTGAATAAGGATTTGGCACAGCAACAAAACAAGCTTCATGAGCGGGATATGCTGGTGATTTCCAGCCGCGCCGACGTGGCTGAGCATCTGGCGCAGCATATCGGCCAGGCGGGCATGGGGCATGTTAAGGTGCTGGAAACAGATTTCCTCTCCGCGCCGGTGCTTACGCTGGCAGAGAATTTGCAGGGTGTGCTGATCGATATCGGGGGGTGTACTGATGTCGATCAGGTGGTTAATCAGGTCAAAGGCCGGATCCCACAGCAGTGCTGGTGCATTCTGTTTGGTGACAGCGATTCCATCAGCGTGGCACAGGGCTTTGTCGAGCGCGGCATGCGCTACTTTCATGTCGGTTCACAGCTGGCGGAAATTACTGCGCGTGTGCTCAGTGGCCCGGGTCAGGAGATTAGCACTCGCAAATCGCTGTTAATAACCCTGCTCGGCTGTAAAGGGGGTGCCGGCAGCAGCCTGCTCAGCTGGCAACTGGCGCAGTCCATTGTGCGCTATCGTAAATTGCCGCTGCTGCTGCTACAGGGGAATCTCGGGTCGCAGGATATTGACATCATGCTGGGGAAAAAAATCGACCAGGGGATAACCAGCCACCAGGAATATATCGATGTGATGCTCTCTGAATCACTGTTGCCACCAGAGAGTGACGCGCCTGATATGCAAAAATACAATTTTTTGATCTTTGATCAGGCACTGTTTAGTACCACTAAAGAGGTAATGCAGCAGCAGGCGGAACATTCGCACTGTATTATACTGGTGCTCGACAGAACGGCCGCCTCGGCACGCGTAGCGCTGAATTTTATTAATATTTTTGAGCGAATAGCGGACAACGGTAGCCAGGGCCGAAGGCTGTTTATCTGTGTCAATGACAGCCGTCCGGTGACCAGTGACTCGCTGTCGCTCTCCGATATGCAGTCTCTGCTCGGTCGCCCCATCACCGTTAGTTTTCCCTATCTGAAAGAGGGCAGCCAGGCGCTGCTGGAACATAAACTATGGCGTGGGGACAAAAAACCGCTGGAAAAATTAACCCGGCTGATTCTCGGGATGGGGGAGCGGCGCCAGGGCTCCTCTCTGCGGCGTTCACTCTCTCTGCACTCACTTTCTCGCCACTTTAGATAACAGGGGGCTGTATGGATATCGACCTGGCCACGCAAGCGCTGCTGCGTGAGCAAATGTTGCGAAATATCGAAGTGGATACGATCGAAAAGCTGGTTTCTGATCGCGGTCAGCTGGTAAAAGAGCTGAATACCACCCTTGAACAGGTGCTGGCAGATACCCGAATTTACCTTAATAACAAGAATCAGTACGATTTTGTCGACCTGATGGCGGATGAACTAACCGGTTTTGGCCCGATGCGCGAATTCATTGAGGATGATTCGGTCAGCGATATCCTGGTCAATGGCCCGGAAAAAATCTTTATTGAACGGGGCGGATTGTTGCAGCTTACCGGGCGCCGTTTTATCAATAATACGCAGTTAACGGATATTGCCAAACGCCTGGTGCAGCGTGTTGGCCGCCGGGTGGATGAGGGACGCCCCCTGGCGAATGCGCGCATGGAAGATGGCAGCCGCCTTAATATTGCCATTAGTCCGATTTCCCTTGATGGTACCTCCGTTTCGATTCGAAAATTCAGTAAAAATAAAAAATCCCTCGCTGATCTGGTCAATTTCGGCGCCATGAGCACTGCCATGGCCAATTTTCTGATTATTGCCACGCGCTGTCGCGCCAACATTATTATCTCCGGCGGGACCGGCTCCGGTAAGACCACCCTGCTGAATGCGCTGTCGCAATATATTGCCGAAACGGAACGGGTGCTGACGCTGGAAGATGCGGCGGAGCTGCGCCTCGACCAGCCCCATGTGGTGCGCCTGGAGACGCGTATCGCCGGGGTGGAAAATACCGGCCAGGTGAGTATGCGTGATCTGGTGATCAACTCCCTGCGTATGCGCCCGGACCGAATCATCGTCGGTGAGTGCCGTGGTGAGGAGGCATTTGAAATGTTGCAGGCGATGAATACCGGCCATGACGGCTCAATGTCGACGGTGCACGCCAATACGCCGCGCGATGCGGTGAGCCGTCTTGAAAGCCTGGTAATGATGTGTGGTATGTCGATGCCGCTGGATGCCATACGCCGTAATATCACCTCGGCCATCAATCTGGTAATTCATGTATCACGGATGAATGATGGCTCGCGTAAGGTGACCCATATCACCGAAATCATGGGCACTGAGGGAGATGTGGTGATTTTACAGGATATTTTCTCTTTCCATTCGGAGGATAAGCGTGATGAACAGGGGCGAATTGTGGGTGAATTTCGCAATCACGGGCTGCTGCTGCGCTCAGCCGTCCGGGCCAGTGCCGGTATGTTTAATCTGAGCGAAGAGCTGCAACAGCTCTTTTCCCCGGTGGCGCCATGAACTATGCCATGAACTATCTGATGCTTGCGGTGGTGCTGGCCGGGCTGATTATTTTCAGCCTGACCTGGCGCAGCTGGAAAAAAATAGCGGGTTCAGTGCATAACCAGCAAAGAGCAGTGTCCGCTTCGCGCTCACAAACCTCTGTTATCACTTATGTCGCCGCGATTTTTACCGAGTGGCTCGGCTATGTTCGCGGTGAAAATAACGAAAAACTGCTGCGCAGCCTGATAATCAGTGTGGTGTTCTTCGCCGGGGTGCTGTGGGCCAACCAGCACTATACGCATTTTAATGTGACGCTGCTGCTGCTGGTGGCGCTGCCCGCCCTGTTGCTCTTCCAGTTCCGGCGTGGCCGGGCGGTGAAATATGCCCTGTTTCAGGCCAGTTTTCCGGAAATTATCGCCATTGTTGGCTCTGCGGTGTCAGCCGGCGCCACGATTCAGAATGCCATCGCGCGCTGTGGCGAGGAGCTGGACAGCCCGCTGGGCCATGAGTTTAACCGTATCAGCCGCCGCCTGGTGCTTGGCGAAACGCCGAAGGCGGTCTTTGCCGATGCCTGGGAGCGTTTCCGTTACCCGGAGTTTTACTCTTTTATCATGGTGGCGCTGCTTAGCATGGAGCGCGGCGGGCAGTTAACCGAGCTGGTTAAGCGTCTGGGGAGAATTGTCGCTGCGAATAAGCTCATGGTGCGCCGCAAGGCGGCCCTGACGTCAGAGAGCCGTATGACAGTAAAAATCATCGGTGCCCTGCCGTTTATTCTGATATTGCTGCTGAAATGGCTGAAACCGGACGATTTCCATTTTTTTGTTAATGACAGTAACGGGATCCTGGTCCTGTACTACGTCTTTACCAGCCACTTTATCGGTTTTCTCATCGTCTGGCTGATTATCAGGAGGGCAACATGACCTTCGTGCTCTATGCCCTCTATGGCGCTGTTTTAGTGTTTGGCTGTATTGTTCTGTTACTGCTGCTGAAAAAGCGGCGCATTTTTATCCAAATCCGCCAGATGATTGTGCCATCGGAGGTGGCCGCCGCCAGCGTGGCCAAACCCGTCACCGCCGAGTATGAAATGCTGCTTGAGCATAGCAGCACGCTGTTACGCCGGCTGTCGCAGCTGGAAAAATCGCTGCCGCTGAAGGGCGCTGTTGCCGCAGGCTGCATGGGGCTGTTCTCAGTCGTTGCGCTGTTACTGGAGTATGAGCAGCAGATGCTGGCCATTGGTGCTGCCGTTATTCTGGTGCTGGTTATCTTCCTGCCGGGCCTGCTGCGCAACCTGCTGGTGGAAAATAAGACCAAGGCGCTGCTGAGTGACTTGCCGATGTATATCGATCTGGCGGCGGTGTGCGTGCAGTCGGGGATGACCATCGAATCCGCACTCGGCTATACCACCGACAATTTCAGTAAAATTAATCAGAGCTTAACGACGGTGATGCGGCGTGTGCTGCGCCGCGCGGAGCTGAACAGCCTGCACAATGCGCTGCAGGAGTTGCGCTACAGCATTCCGGCCCTTGAAGTAAAAATGTTCTGTACCTCACTGCAGCAGAGTGCCTTTTTTGGTACGTCGGTCTATGAACAGCTGATGGAGCTGTCGAAGGACATGCGCGATGTACAGCTTATGAATACCGAGGAGCGGATCAGTAAACTGTCGGCCAAATTAGCCGCGCCCATCATGCTGCTGATCGCTCTGCCGGCACTGCTCCTCCTCGTCGCTCCGTCAATAGTAAGGGTAATGGAATATGTTGATTTTTAATAAGTTTAACTTTAACAAGTTGGACTTTAATAAGTTTAACTTTAACACGCTGCGGGTGGCGGCTGCCTGCCTGTTATTGTTAAGCGGCTGTGTGGCGAAAAACAGATCTGCTCAGCCGGCCGGAGAGTATCGTGAACAAATTCTGCTGGAAGCGAATAATTACGACGGGCTGATCGATCTCTACCGCAGCCGGTTAAAAAAGCGCGAAAATGCCGCCGTGCGCCTGAAACTGGCGACCTTCTACTATCTGAGCCGTGACAGTAAATCTTCGCTCTACTATTTGCAGCCACTGCTGAAAAAACCGAATGAAGAGATTTATCTGTTGCACGTTAAAAATATGATCGCGCTGGCGGATTATGAGGGCGCACTGAAGGTGGCGGACGCTATGCTGCTCAAATACCCTAAAAGCGCCGAAGGGTGGAACCTGCGCGGTATCATTCTGGCCGACACCGGGAAGCTGGCAGAAGCGCTGCCGGATATTCAGCGTTCCCGTGATCTCTTTCTCAATGAGGCGATTGCACTGAATAATCTGGCGATGCTGGCAATGTTAAACGGGCGCTACGATGAAGCGTCCCGACTGCTGCTGCCGCTCTATCTGAAGGGAAAAAAAGACCGCCAGCTCATTCATAACCTGGTGTTCGCCCTGGTACAGAGTGGCGATCAGCGCTCTGCGCGCGATATCGTCACAACAGAAAAACTGGCTGCTGATCCGGAGCGCCTGATAGCGGCGCTCAGTCAGGTGAAAACATTAAAGAAGGAGACGCCATGAAAAAAACAGCGGGCCGACTGGGGCAGGGCCAGCGAGGTGCCGTCATGATTGAGTTTGTGATGACGTCCCTGGTTTTTTTGCTGATGCTGTTTCTGTTGATGGAGGTGGCGCGGCTATCGTACATCTCTGCGGTGCTGAATCTGTCCATTACTGAGGCTGCCAAAAGCGCTAAAAATAGCCAAAATATCAACGGCGAAGCGGCTTATAACGCGGTATTCAAACACAATTTAGCCGCAGCGCAGCAGAGCCAGAACCGGCTGTGGAACTTCCTGGCTGAGGAACATACTCTGAGGACTACTGTGACGTTTATTGGGACACGCGTTGGTTTAGCTGATAACCAGCTGGCGCGCTATAAGCTGGAGTATCCCTATGAGCCAAAATTCTTCCCGTTGCCCGCTAACTGGGTGGCAAAGTTGCTTAAGAAGGAGGTGATCTTTGTCCAGGAACATTAAGCAAACCTCATTTCTGCATGATACGCGCGGCGCCGTTATGATTGAGCTGGTATTTGTCAGCGTTATCATCATTGCCATCATTGCTTTTATGGCAGAAAGTGCGGTAACTCAGGCGCGCAAAGGGGCGCTGGACCGCATTGCCTATTCGATGACCGGTTTCCTGAGCAGCCGTTTTCTGTTTAAGGGCGGTGAGGGTATTACTCGTGACGATATGACGCACATCGATACGCTGGCTAAAGAGATGTTGCGACCAGAGGACAAAAATAATTTAGGCATCGTCGCTGAGTTTGTTGATGATAAGGATGGGGCACGCAAGACTCAAACCGAGAATAAGGGTAAGTGCATCGGGCCCAAGCAGAGTCTGGAAGGCATGCTGTCATCGATGCGGGAACTATCGCCGACGAGCTCTAAGAGCGGGCGGAGAGTGCCGCTCTATCAGCTTACGCTCTGCCTGGGGAATATGCGCTCTTCTTACGTGATGCTAAGCCGTAAAGATTGATAGGCGCTTTTTATTATAAGCGCTTTCTGTATGGATATAAGCGCTCTCTGTATGGATACTTTCTGTAGAGAGAACGATAACGATGAGTACTTTTTTAGCTAATTTGTTTAAACAGATGCCAGTTTCGTGCTCAAAGGCGTGCTGGCGTGCCCTGGTTGCTGGCAGCAAAAAGTGCCTGCGTGCTTTTGCTCCGGATCAGCGCGGGGCTTTTCTTATTTTTTTTACCATCACTCTCCCGCTATTGCTGGGGTTTGTTGTTCTAAGCGTGGAGGGAAGCCGCTATGTATATGATAAAGCAAGGATGTCAGACGCGCTGGAACAAGCGGCGCAGGCTCTGACGGTGGCCGCCCATATGCCGCCGGGGGATGGGGCTAACATCAAGCTGGTAAAAGCCTATATCAGGGCTAACGCGCCCGATCAGGGAAACAGTACCGATGCCAGTGCCTATATTACGGATGTGGTTCCCACAAGAGAGGGCAAACCTGCGGTCTGGCGCGTGAGTGGCAAAATTCAGCGCGAGTCATGGTTTCCGTTTCAGGGGCTGACCGCCAGTTTTTTACCGCTGGTCAGCGTTGGTAACCATGGGGCGGCGCAGAATCTCTCGCCATCCCCCCGCCGTGACCCAATGCCGGAGGATATAGCGTTTGTGCTCGATCTCTCTGGCTCGATGGGTGAATTTATGCCGCAGACTGCTGTTACCTATACTACTAAGAAAGCGTACGAGGCACTTTGTCCCGAAGATAATAAGTATAGTGACAACGTAACCGAAGCTTCCAACCCTGGCAGCGATTTGATGTGTGAGAGGAAAATCAGTGTCTTGAAACGCGTTATGCTGAAGCTGACCGACACTATCCATCGCGCGAATAGCAACACTAAAATGGCTCTGGATCCGTTTCAGAATCTGGTCGGGTCGGTTATTGGAGGCCAGTCTTATTGCGCTATTCCATGGTATAGCGACCCGCACATAGGGAGTATTCAGACAAACCAGCCAGCCACCCAGACAGCTATAGATTATGCGGTTGATATAGAAAAAACTCTGCACACGCTGCTCGCCCCGGTTAACCGATGGCAGACGGTTTTAGTCCCGGCTCCTTCCTCCCTGACCCAACAACAGCAGGATATGCGGCAGTATCTATGTGACCGCCCCCCACCAGCTCTGTTGCATTAACCAGTGACATTAAAAAAATAAAAACAGCGCTGGACGCTATGGAAGCAGGAGATTCGACTTTCCTGACCGCGGGTATATTAGACGGTGCTAAAATGCTGGGACAGGGGAGGGCGTCAAAAAAACGTTTAATCATGATCTCCGATGGTAACGATAATCAGTACTACCGCGCTTCTGAACAGCTGTTCGGCGGATTTGTTGCCAAAAAAAATGCCGAAAACAACAAGTTTGTGGATAAGCACGGTAAGAATCTGCCTGATGAACGCGACATTGAGGGAGTAAATGGGGATGGAACGCCGAAGTGGAGCAGCTATGATACAGCAAATGATCTGGTGCTGGAGAAAAAAGTGCAGGGGGGGGTGGCCTGTGCACTCAGCTAAAGAGCAAGGGGATAGCACTGACTTTTATTGGTGTGGGCTATACACCGGATATTGCAAGCGGACTCAAAAACCGGCTCGAGGAGTGCGTTGGACGGGACAATTTTTATCTGGCTTATGATGTTAAACAATTAGAGAAAGATCTGGCTGAAGCAGTTGGAATGGGAGGACCAAACAATGACCGCGAAGTGGGACGTAATATCGATAAATACCAGTAATAACACGCCGCCCGCTGCGGAACTCAGGTTAGCTGCAACGGCACAACAGAGGCCGGTTTCACCACCGAAAGCGTGCGGGCGTGCCCTTATCGCTGGCAGCAAAAAATATTTGCGGGCGTTTGCTGCGGATCAGCGCGGGGCTTTTCTTGTTTTTTTTACCATCACTCTCCCGGTGTTGCTGGGGTTTGTTGTCCTGAGCGTGGAGGGCAGCCGCTATGTATATGATAAAGCAAGGATGTCGGATGCGCTGGAGCAAGCGGTACTGGCTCTGACAGTGGCCAACAAGGATCCGGAAATCAATTATGATTATAATGTTAATGTAGCAAAAGCTTATATCACGGCTAATGCGCCTGATCAGGGAAATAATTCCGATTACATTAAGGAGGTGGTTCCCACTAGGGACGATTCTGCTGTCTGGCGCCTGAGTGGAAAAATTCAGCGAACGTCATGGTTTCCGTTTCAAGGGCTGACTGCCAGTTTTTCACCGGAGGTTAGTATTGGTAACCATGGGGCAGCGAAGGTGGAGCCTCCTGGTATTACGTCGTCGCAAGCACAGGATGTGGTGTTTGTCAGCGACTTTTCCAGCTCGATGCTGTTATCTCTTTATCATGATTTCTCAGGTATGAGTAAGGGATCTGCTCAAAATTATTGTAGTAGTGTTCTCTACAACAACCCCAACGATACTAATACATTTTCTAATGGCTCCGGCGGTTATGTGAACTGTGAGAAAAAAATATTTGCCTTAAAAAAGATTGTGCTGAAATTAGCTAAGATGATTTATGCGGGTAATAGCGGAAGTCAAGTTGGGTTCGCTCCCTATAGTGATAGTACTATATCATTGATTAATGGAGAAAAGTTTTGTACCGTTGAATGGTTTAGCGTCCCTGGCGTAGATACAATGGATCAGACAATTGGGGAGACAGTGGTTGGGGCTGACTGGTTGGGATCGTTGCTTCAGATACCAGAGACACTGCAACATCTTATGAACACATTGCCTCGAAACCAGACGGTTTTCATTCCAATAGCGGAGGGTGGTCAACTGTGTAGTATGTCGTATAACTACAATTCCATTGAATTGACCCGTCATTTCAACGAAATATCAAAAATAGAGAAGATGCAGGCGAAGGGCTTAACCTTCATGATGTCGGGCCTGATGGCGGGCAGTAAAATCTTGGGGAGAACAGCTAATCAGCAAACAAAAAAATCCCTGATAATCATTTCCGATGGTTTTGACACTATTTTGACTACCCAGTCTAAGGCTCTGTTCAATGCTGGCATATGTGATCGGTTGAAAAATGATCATAATGTAAAATTGAGCTTCGTTGCTCTAGACTATTCTGCTTCTCAAGGCGAATACAGCAATTTGCTCGAGCAGTGTATTGGCAAAAAAAATATATATGAGTCTTATAATACTCAAGAATTAGAGAAAATTCTGACTGAATTAATTGGGACAGGACCTGCTAACCCGCGCGAAGTAGGCCGCAATATCGATAAGTACAATTAATAACACGTTACTCTTCCTGGAACTGAGGTTCAGTGCGATAAGCAGGGGTGTTTTGCCATGCAGGACAAAATGGCGTTATTATTCCTGGCGGATAACAGGGAGTGCAAGGGCTATAAACTCTCGCTGGGATATAAGAAATTTGACTTACTAAAGATTTAACACGCTGAATACCAACAGGTTTTCCTGTTGGTATTAACGGTTGGGCAAGCCGTTAGGCGCAGCATAGCAGGTGTTGATACATCTACAATTATTCTTCTTTCCTGCTTTGAGGAAAATAAAAAGAAATAATCAGTGTTATCAATGGAAGTGCACCTATCTTAATCAAATCTACCAACGATTCAATAAGCCTGTTCTCAGGCATCCATGCTGCTAACATGACAATGGTAAAACAAAATACTGTAATGCCCGTTAGTACTTGTTTGGCAAACAGTAAGCGATCGGTTTCAGCCAGACTCAGCTGATAATTGCTGCTGTCGGCGACCTCGGTGATATCTATCTGTTTATTATTTGTTTTTTATTTAAAATTATCTTGTTGTGTCATATCAGATTCCTACAATTTCCGATATCACTTCTTTTTTGCCATCGGTAGTGATTTTAAAGATTCCAAGATGGCCCTGTTGTTTTTTTTCCCGTTCAGCGACAGACAACAACGCAAAGGCGCGGCGCATTGCTTCGGCTTTAGTAATGTTATTGCCTTCGGCGATTTCTTTGAGACGCCGGTCTAAATCATCAGATAAATCAACAGTAAAGCGTGGCATAGTACGTACCTTTATCATGAATTTGATTTGATTTTACTGCAAAATACAGCACTATAGCTAAATTAATTGAATTTTTGCTTAATTTCAGGCTCTATGTGTTTTTTCGTTTGAGCTATCTTGCCCTCTAATTTTGCCTGTTCCGCTTTCATAGCTTTAACACTGGTTTTAAATTCATTTATCTTACTTTTTCTTAAAGTAAGCCATCAGGCGTTTACGTTTATGCAGCTGATTCGGAGTGAGTGTGTTGTGCTTGCCGGCAAACGGATTCTCCCCCTCTTTGAACTGAATCCGTATCGGTGTTCCCATGATGTTTAATGCGCGGCGGAAGTAGTTCATCAGATAACGTTTGTAGGAATCATTAAGGCTGCTCACCTGATTACCATGGATAACCACGAGAGGCGGGTTATAACCGCCGGCGTGGGCATATTTTAGCTTTACCCTGCGGCCGCGGACCAGCGGTGGCTGGTGCGCCTTTTCTGCCGTCTGCATGATGCGTGTTAGGGAGGAAGTGCTGACCCGCCGGGTTGAACAGAGGTACGCTTCCTGGATGGAGGTGAACAGGCCGCCAGTGCCACTGCCATGCAGGGCAGAGATGAAGTGCACCCGCGCAAAGTCAACAAAACCCAGGCGTAAATCGAGCCCGTTTTTGACCGCATCGCGCTCTTCCTGCCCCAGACCATCCCATTTATTTACCGCGATAACCAGTGAACGCCCGCTGTTAAGAATAAAGCCCAGCAGTGAGAGATCCTGGTCAGATATTCCGGCACGCGCATCGATGATCAGCACCACCACGTTGGCGCCGTCAATGGCCTGTAGTGTTTTGATTATCGAGAACTTTTCAACTGTTTCGGTCACTCTGGCGCGTTTACGTACCCCGGCAGTGTCGATCAGCACATAATCCCTGCCATCACGCACCATTGGGATGCAGATGGTGTCACGCGTGGTGCCAGGCTGGTCATAAACGATGACACGCTCTTCACCAAGAATATGGTTGGTTAATGTTGATTTACCCACATTGGGGCGCCCGACCAGCGCCAGTTTGATAGGAAGATCCTGTGGGTTGAAAACGGCTTCTTCCGCCTTATCTTTTGGCGCCGGCTTTGCAGACGCGCTATTTTCATTACAAAAATTGTCATCACCGAAATTGTTATCACCGAAATTGTTATCACCGAAGTTGTCATCACTGAAATTGTCATTACTGGAGTTGTCATCACCGAACGAGAGTGACTGCACTACCTGTTCCAGCAAAGCGGTGACACCGCGCCCGTGTGACGCCGCGATGGCATACACTTCCCCAAGGGCGATGGAATAAAAATCAGCGATGGCGGTATCAGGATCCAGACCATCGGTTTTGTTCGCCACGAGGAAAGTCGTTTTTTTACGGAAGCGCAAATGCCGTGCAATTTCCAGGTCTGCTGGCATCAGGCCAGCGCGGGCATCGACGATAAACAGCACGATATCGGCTTCTTCAATGGCCAGCATCGCCTGGCCTTCCATATGGGTTTCGACACCCTCGGCCGCGCCATCAATGCCACCGGTATCGATAACAATAAACTGACGGCCTTCGTATTCAGCCCGCCCATATTTGCGGTCGCGCGTCAGTCCGGGGAAGTCGGCCACTAAGGCATCGCGGCTCCGGGTTAACCGGTTAAACAGAGTGGATTTACCCACATTTGGGCGCCCGACCAGCGCGACGACAGCTATCATGATTGCAGCCTCTGAATTTAACGGGTAAAGGCGTGGATTTTGCCATTTCTGGCATGGAGGATCAGTTTATCACCGGCCACAACTGCTTTATTCAGCAAGCCAGAACGGTCCACCGCCTGCTGTACGACAAAACGGCCATCATCGCTGTTCATCCAGTGCAAATAGCCCCCGGCATCGCCGACGACCAGCCAGCCTTTGTACATTACCGCTGCCGTTAACTTACGGTGCAACAGCTCATTCTGGCTCCAGAGCAGAGTGCCTCCGTCAGCTTTTAGCGCCATGATGCGGTCATTTTTGTCGACCAGATAGATGCGCCCGGCTTCAACGATAAAATCATTCACGGAACCCCATGCACGTTTCCATAAAAGCTGCCCGCTGCGCAGCTCCAGCGCGCTGAGAGAGCCATTATAAGCCAGCGCATAGACAACACCTTTGCTGACGACCGGTGTGATATCAACGTCGCTCAGGCGATCGATCTCGGTAGCGCCCGTTATCTGAGCGATCCGCTGCTGCCAGATAAGCCGGCCCTGCTCCAGCAACACAGCACTGACACGGCCATTATCGCCCCCGACAATAGCGGCGCCAAACGCAATAGCCGGGGCAGATTCACCGCGCAGAGAGAGCGCCGGTGTGTCCAGGTGTAAACTCCATTTAATCGTACCGTCAGATTCATTCAGTGCCTGAAGCATGCCATTAGTGGTATGAATAAGCACCAGACCGTCACTAACAACCGGGCGCGAAATTGCCTCGCCGGCCACTTTCCTCTGCCACAGAGTCTGCCCGTCCGCCGCATTCAGTGCATACACTACCGCTTTCTCACTGCCAATATAGAGGCGATCTCCGGCCACCGTTACACCACCGGAGAGTAATGCGGATCCGTTTTTAGACCATATCCCCTGTTTTTCAGACAGATTAACCTGCCAGATAAGCTTCCCGTTGTTAATGTCCAGCGCGCTTACCCGCCCCTTGCGATCAGCGGCAAATAGCAGAGAATCGCGCCAGGCAGGCTGTAAATATGAGTAATACTCTCCGACTCCGTCACCGACGGACGCACTCCATATTTTGGCGGGCTGGAACTGATTTTCAATTTTTGGTAAGGGCGACACCGTCACCGCATCTTCTTCACCGCGGAGCAGCGAACATCCCCCCAGCAGCAGGAAAGAGAGCAGGTATATTTTATGCAATAGCATGGTTATTCCTTTTGACCAGAGAGCTTTTGACCGGAAAGCTTTTGATCGGAAAGCTTTTGACCGGGGAGATTGTCCAGTTTCATCTGTAACAGCGTATTCAGTTTTTCGTCAGTCGCAGCGCTGATAGCATTGCTGTAGGCAGCGCGCGCCCCGTCGGTATTCCCCTGACTTAACAGAGCATCACCGCGTATTCCCTGGGCCATCGCTTCCCAGCCCGCCTGGTCTGCCGCGCTCAACGTTTTTAACGCTTCGTCAGGTTTTTTCTGCTGTAACTGAACACGTGCCAGACGGAGCCTGATAAGCGACAGCAGGTTACTCTCTTCAGTCTGCCCGCTGGCCCGACGGAGTTGCTGCTCAGCGCTGTCAAATTCACGGTGGTCAACAAAATAGCGGGCAAGATGCAGTGAAGCCAGCAGACCATAATAATTTTTATTGCTGGCGGCAAACTGCTCTGCTGCCAGCACAGCGCCGGCTTTGCCTGCTGATAGCGCATCACTGGTCTGCTGCCAGGAGAGCGCTGCCTGCTGCAGGGCGCTGTTTTGGTAATGCTGCCAGTAACGCCAGCCAGTCAGGGCGGCAACCATAATAACCACTATGACGACTAATCGTTTACCGTTGGCGACAAAAAAACGCCGCACAGTACTGATCGGGGCACTTTCACTCGAATAACTTTCCACACTCTGTCTCCCCACACTCTGTTTCGCCACACTCTGTTTCACCGCACTCTGTCTCTATTAATTTAATAACTTAACAACTTAACATTGATGCCACACGTGCCGTAATATCGCTCAGCGCTACCGTTTGCTGCTCACCACTGCGTAGATCTTTCAGTATCACCTGACCGGCCGTTATTTCATTTTCTCCTAACACCAGAGCCATACGGGCCCCGGATTTATCCGCACGGGAAAATTGCTTCTTAAAGCTGCCGCCGCCGAAATATGTCATTAATTTCAGGCCTGGGAGTGTATCACGCAACTGCTCTGCCAGTTGCATGGCAGCCGGCAGTGTGCCGCTGCCAGCGGAGATAAGACAGGCATCCAGCGCGGGCGCGGGAGTGAATTCAGGATGTACGACCCGCAGTAACAGCAACAGACGTTCCAGACCAATGGCAAAACCGACTGCCGGTGTTGCCCGCCCGCCAAGTTGTTCCACTAAGCCGTCATAGCGGCCGCCGGCACAGACAGCCCCCTGGGCCCCCAGGCTGTCGGTTATCCACTCAAATACCGTCTGGTTGTAGTAGTCCAGGCCACGCACCAGTCTTTCATTCACGCGAAAAGGGATACCGGCATTGGTTAACAGTTCACACAACTGGGTAAAATGTTGCCGGGAATCGGCATCCAGCCAGTTTTCAAGCCTGGGAGCGTCATTTAACAGCAGCTGTACATCCGGGTTTTTGGAATCCAGTAGACGTAACGGATTGCCGTACAGGCGCTGCTGGCACTCTTCATCTAATTTCGCACGGTGCTGTTCCAGAAACGCGACCAGGGCAGTCACATAGCCCTTTCGTGCCGCCGCTGAGCCGATTGAATTCAGTTCAAGTCTGACATGCGCCGTAACACCAAGTGCCCGCCAGCAGCGCGCCGTCAGTAAAATTAACTCGGCATCAATCTCCGGGCCGGCTAGGCCGAAGACTTCTGCACCCAGCTGATGAAACTGACGATAGCGACCTTTCTGCGGACGTTCATGGCGGAACATCGGGCCGCTGTACCACAACCGCTGCTGGCTACCCAGCAGGTCATGTTCCAGGCAGGCTCGGACGCAGCCAGCAGTGCCTTCAGGCCGCAGGGTCAGGCTGTCACTGCTGCGGCACTGAAAGGTATACATTTCTTTTTCGACGACATCAGTCAGTTCACCGATGGCGCGGCTGAACAATAACGTCTGCTCCACAACCGGCAGGCGGATCTCACGGTAACCGTAGCCTGTCACTACCTGTTTCAGAATGCCTTCAGCGTGCTGCCACAACAGCGTTTCTGCCGGCAGGCAGTCGTTCATACCACGAATGGCCCGAATATTTTTTGCCACGTCTGCTCTCTCTCTATCCTTCTCGCTGGGTGATGCTGATACGATTATTTTCCATCATTGAGGCGCGTGCCCGTATTTTTGCTTCCAGCTGTTCGACCATCCGCTCATTATCCAGCCGCTCTTTCTGGCGTACCCCCTCGAGGTAAAAGCCGCTTTTATTGTGAGCCCCTGTTACCCCGATGTTCGAAACCAGCGCTTCGCCGGGCCCATTTACCACACAACCGATAATGGAGACATCCATGGGCGTAACCAGGTCTTCCAGACGTTGCTCAAGGGCATTGACCGTACTGATTACATCAAATTCCTGACGCGAGCAGGTCGGGCAGGCAATGAAATTAATGCCTCTTGAGCGGATCCGTAACGATTTAAGGATATCAAAACCAACCTTAACTTCTTCCACCGGGTCAGCCGCCAGCGAGATACGCAGGGTGTCACCAATACCTTCAGCCAGCAGCATTCCTAAGCCCACTGCCGATTTCACCGAACCACTGCGTGCCCCGCCCGCTTCAGTAATACCAAGATGAATCGGTTGTTCAGTATGTTCTGCCAGCAGCCGGTAGGCGCCCACTGCCAGAAAAACATCCGACGCCTTAACGCTGATTTTAAACTGGTCAAAATTCAGACGTTCAAGGATATTCACATGGCGCATTGCCGATTCTAACAGCGCCTCCGGCGTTGGCTCGCCATATTTTTCCTGAATGTCTCTTTCCAGCGATCCACCATTAATGCCAATACGGATAGGGATATTTTTGTCACGCGCGCAGGCCACCACTTCACGAATGCGGGCTTCACTACCGATGTTGCCGGGGTTGATGCGCAGACAGTCAACACCATATTCCGCCACCTTCAGAGCAATTCGATAGTCAAAGTGAATATCAGCCACCAGCGGAACATTAACCTGCTGTTTAATCAGCTTAAACGCTTCAGCTGCATCCATGGTCGGCACTGAAATACGGACGATATCGGCACCGGCACGCTCCAGCGCAAGAATTTGTGTAACGGTTGCCGCTACATCAGTGGTGCGAGTGTTAGTCATCGACTGTACGCTGATGGGAGCCCCGTCACCTACCGGCACATTACCGACAGAGATTCTGGTTGATTTACGTCGTTTTATGGGTGAAGGGTTATACATTTAGCTTCTCTCCTGTGCGGCAGTTATGACCACCTGAGATGATGAAACAGACGGGGCTATTCAGCGGGGATACTAAACCTGGCAGTGCGTTTTGATTTAATAAAACGGCTAAGATCAACCGATCTTCCCTGATACTGAATGTGCAGTGCCGAGGGGGCGCCGATGGTCAGATGATAGGGTATTTTGCCCAGTAAACTCAGTTTAGATCCGGCGCGCTGAATGCCGCTGGCCAGCGTTTTACCACTGGAATCGGTAACCTGTAACCAGCAATCGGAAGAAAAATCGATCACTAACGGGGAGGGATCTGCCGCAGCGGTAGATTCGGCACTTTCTGTAGTCCCTGCACTTCCGGCGCTTCCAGCACTCCCTGTAATCAGCAGTGAAGGAGGTTCCTGCATCATGACAGAGGGCGGCAGAGCACTGCTATGCCCTTCTGTTATCGCGTGACCGGATGTCGCCTCTGTCACACTGCTACCAGGATCCGTACCACTGTTTTGCTGATGTCCGCTGACCGGGAGCTCGCTTTTTGCAATGTTGTTCTCGCTGGACGTAGCAGAGCCGCGTTGTAGTGGCTCAATAACAACTGGCGGGGCAGTAGCGTTGCTGGCTGTAGTATCAGGATCAGTAGTATTAGGATCAGCAGTATCAGGATCAGTTCGCTGCGCAGGCAGAGCACCGCCTGGAGAATGCAGAGTCCCCGGACCATCCGCCATGGATGTCATCTCTTTTTGTTGTGCCTGATACTGTTGCCAAAACCAGAAGCTGGTGATACCAAGCAGGGTAATGGCAATTAGCCAGGTGAGCTTCATCAGCCACCCGTCGCGCCTTTTGTATTTTTTGCCGCACAAAAAATTTTGCGTCGGAGTGATTTGTGTTGCCAGAGCATTTGCAGATTCGCTTGTCAGCACCGCCAGTAATTCATTCTCAGGAAGCCGTAAAAGTCGTGCATAGGAGCAAATGTAACCCCGAAAAAATATAGGAGCAACATTGGGTTGTACCTTATCTTCCTCAATGTCACGAATAGTAGATGGCGTCAGGCAGAGGCGCTCTGCAACAAATTGCCGGGTCAGGCCTTGCTGTTCACGGGCCTGACGCAGGCAGGCACCTGCCGTTTTTGGGGCAATTTTTTCTTGGAAAGTTTCAGTATTCATTGGCCAGAAAATGTTGATATTGTTCAGAGTGTGGAAAATTTTGCGCTAACTGTCTGCCATAGTTTCGCACCGTGTCATGGCGGTTTGTCAGCGCAGCGAAACGAATTTGTAACCATAAACTTTCGGCACTTGCCGGCAGGCTATTTTGGTAAATATCGAGTAGCAGTTGTGCCCGAGCGTGTCGCCCTTCTTCGCACTGCTTTTTTGCCTCTGCCAGTAAAAATTCCCCCTTGTCAGCATCATATTTGAGTGCGGTGCTAAGAAACTCTTTTGCTTTATGGACGTTATCAGCTTTAAGAAAACAGTAACCCGCATTTTCGAAACTGTCTGCTACCTGAGCGTAATCCGGTAACGCAGCCGCCATACCAAATTGTTGCTGAGCGGCGACATAGTGCCCTAAACCACACAAAAACGCACCGTAATTATTTAGCACAGTGCCATTTTCAGGTGCCAGCTGCATCGCATACTGATAACGCTGCTTTGCTGCCCTGTTTTCGCCTATTTTTTGTTCATAAAGTGCCATGGCCAGCTGAGCACGATAATCCTCAGGAGCACTGTTCACGGCTTTTTCAAGATTAAATCGGGCTGCATTTAAATCCCCCCGGGCCAGATATTCCAGCCCGAGCTGTCGGCGCGTTTCTGCCGCCGCTGTCGTGTTGAGTGAGTTAACATTACCGGGCGGCAGGCCAGCGCAACTGAGCAGGCTCGCAGTCAGAGTGATTCCCCATCCTGGTTTCAGCTTCATGCGTTGTAGCTCCCTGCTAATCATCATTGATAGCGTTCAGAGATAGCGTTCAGAGATAGCGTTCAGACCACTTTAATGCTTATCGCCTGACTGGGCATGCTATTTTTCATCGTATTTTTCATCGTTCGCTTAGTACGATCGACAACGTCACCCGCCAGCTGCCCGCAGGCGGCATCGATATCATCGCCACGGGTTTTACGCACGATGGCAGTAAAACCATATTCCATCAATACCTTGGCAAAGCGGTCAATTCGGCTGTTAGAACTGCGCCCATATGGCGCCCCAGGGAAGGGATTCCACGGGATGAGGTTAATTTTGCACGGTGTGTCTTTCAGGCGCGCCGCCAGCTGGTGCGCCTGTTCTGTGCTGTCATTAATGTTATTTAGCATCACGTATTCAACCATAACCCGCCCCTGATTAGCACTGGTTTTGGCTAAATAACGGCGCACGGACGCTAAAAAAGTATCGATATTATATTTGCGGTTAATCGGGACAATTTCGTTACGGATCTCATCGGTCGGTGCATGCAGAGAGATGGCCAGTGCAACATCGGTCATATCGGCGAGCCTGTCCAGTGCTGGCACAACACCTGAGGTTGACAGCGTCACACGGCGTTTAGACAGGCCGAAACCAAAATCGTCCATCATGATATCCATAGCGCCCACAACGTTGTTCAGGTTGAGCAAAGGTTCTCCCATGCCCATCATGACGACGTTGGTAATCAGGCCACGGCCGCTGGCTTTCAGTGAACCAATACGTTTTGTCGCGCGCCAGACCTGACCGATAATTTCCGCAACCCGAAGATTACGATTGAAACCCTGTTGTGCGGTAGAGCAAAATGTACAAGCCAGTGCGCAACCCACCTGCGATGAGACACAGAGGGTCGCACGATCCTTTTCCGGAATGTACACCGTTTCAATCTGGCTGGCGCCAGCCTGAATGGACCACTTGATGGTGCCGTCGCTGGAACGCTGTTCTGTTACGATTTCTGGCGCCCGGATCTCAGCAATGTGCTGTAGTTTGGCGCGCAATGCCTTGTTGATATCCGTCATATGGTTAAAATCATCAAAGCAGTGGTGGTAGATCCACTGCATGATCTGTTCGGCCCGGAACGGTTTTTCTCCAATTGCAACGAAAAACTCACGCATTTGCTGGCGGTTTAAATCGAGCAGGTTGATTTTCGCTGCCTTGCCGGATCGCGTCTGAACGCTGTTTTCAGGCAGCGCGGCAGAGGCCGTCTGTTCAGAGTGCGCCGCGTATTGCAACATGAGTTATCCTGGCCTCGTTATGCGTTATGAGCGGTTAAAGAGTTCATCATTGGTAGTTCATCATCGGTAAAAAAATAAGCAATTTCTCGCTGTGCCGATGGTAATGAATCCGAGCCATGCACGGCATTGGCGGTAAAACTGTCGGCATAGTCGGCGCGCAACGTTCCTGCCAGGGCCTGCTCAGGATTGGTGGCGCCCATAATTTCACGATGACGGCGTACAGCGTCAATACCTTCCAAAACCTGCACCATAATGGGGCCTGATGTCATAAATTTTATCAGTTCGCCAAAAAAAGGGCGTTCTTTATGCTCAGCATAAAACCCCTCTGCCTGTTCCCGGGTCAGATGTAGCATTTTTGCTGCGATAATTTTAAACCCGGCCTGCCCGAAGCGGGTATAGATTGCGCCGATGCTGTTTTTGGCGACTGCGTTCGGCTTAATGACAGAAAAAGTACGCTCCAGCGCCATGATGCTCTCTCCGGTTAGTTGCTAATTGAGTGGTGCCGATTATAGGCACGCCGCATGCACCTGGCAATGTAAAAGGCGCACCACAATCGATTCGGCCCGTTGTTTTTACCGGCGGGCTTATCCCTAATCACCAGGCTGCATAGTGTTGCAGCAGATTTTTCAGAAAAATTATTTGCTCTTGCAGCAGGCGATCCAGCTTTAGTTCGCTCATTGTGACGTTTTTTTGAGCCCCCAGTTCTGTCACAAACAGCAGCCATCCCTGGCGTAGTTTGTCGGCCTCAATGAGTACGACGCTGCGTTCCACATCAAGTTGCAGTACGGCAGTGATATCATGAATCAGCTGCTCAGTCTGTTGCACAGCGAGGTCCAGCGCTTTTATCTCACGATTATGAGCATTGATCTGCCGATCCAGTGTCTGGCGTGCATCAGCCAGATCACTGTATTTTAGGTTTTCAGAAAGCGTGCCCGCTATTTTTTTAATAATGTCCACACTCAGTTTAAGAGCCTGTTTAATCGCTTCCTGCTTGCTGGCAGTCAGATTAATATTGTCAATATCGCGGCTACTGGGGAGGTAATCCTTAAAAATATCCACCAGGTTATACTTGCGTACCAGCTCCTGATTTTCGATAATTTTCGCGCGGTTTTTTTTGATGATCTCTATATTCTGAATTTTTTGCATACGATCCAGCTTCAGTTCTTTTTGACGGTGTTGTTGGCAGGTTAAAATATCATCAAATCGCCCGGTAATAACCACACTGCGCAGGTCGGTGATTTTACTCGCCACTCTGTCAGCGTGTTCACTGAACACGGTTTCTCCCGTGCTAATGTTGTTGCGCAGTGTGGTGAGTATACCGCTCTGTTCTGCCTGGAGAGTCGCTTTGTCGTGTTGCGATAGCTTAGGATCCGCCAGCGCGCACGCTGTTTCTGCCAGGCTGGCCAGGTATGGCTGTATCGGCATATGTTTTAATGCGCTGAGCAGACTCGCTGCAATATGCTGAATATCTTCGTCCAGCGCGCGGGCATAGACTTTAACCCGCATGACTTTTTCCTCGATGGTATTAATTTCCTGGTTTTTAATTGTCACGTGAAATATGTTTTTTATCGCTTTTTTCAACTCTTTTACGTTGATAGCCGGATAATGTATTAGATTAAATGCTGATGATGTGACAGCGGCTGCCATAGTCATCTTCTCACGCTGTAACGCGTTAATTTCATAGTGTTTCTTATATTCTTTGAGTGCGCTATCAAACACCTCAGAGAGGCAGAGAGTGCTATCCCTGACTTCCTTCCACGGCGTAATAATTTTTTGGAACTCCATGACAAAAGAAGTGAGCGTTAGCGCGTTATTGATGTGCGTAAATTGTTGTTGAGATTCCTTAATTTCGGCCAGCAGGAACTGCCACATAAGGTCAAGATGACCTATAGCGATCTCCGCATCGACCATGCGGATACCCATATCCTGAAAATAATGCGTCAGTGTTTCGATGGTGATTTGCAGCTTTTTTTTGTTTTTACACTGATCTTGCAGATGACGGGTGAGTGCTATCAGTTGGTTTTTTTCATGGCGCGCTTTTTCAGCCCTGCTGCCAAAGATACCCGCTGTAATGGTGATACCGATAGCACCAAAAATCAGGCCGCTGAGTGACATCATGGCATATTGCTGATAGTCTTTTCGCAGCTGCTCCATTTGAGCCTGTTTTTCATCGATTTCATGCTGTAATTCTGTGATAACTTCTTTTAAATTGTTTGATTGCATGAGGTTGTTTTTTAATCTGACCTGAGGTTCCAGACCTCTGACTATCATATTGTTCGATAGCTCTCCGCCGATCAGCATAATTTTAAAGTCAGAGAGTTCAGTTTTGATTTTAAGGGTATGAGCCTGAGCCACAGCAATATCAGCCTGCATTGCCTCCATGAAACTTATCAGCTCTCCGGCGACGATATGATCATCTGTGCTGTAATGGAGTGCCGCCAGTTTTTCTTTTGACATCGCACTCACTTCCGTTTGTATCCGTTCCATCAGTGGCATTTTTGCAATGATATTGATGATGTCACTGCCAACACTGACAATGTTTTCTCCTGTCATCATCAGCGATTTATTTTGTAACATCACATCGTTTTCAATGGTATTCCAGCGCAAAGCATGGAGCCTGATTTCTTTGAACAGCACCATAATATCTGCTGCTGTAAGCCCGCTAATGTCTGTTATGGAAAAGCCAATATGCCCGGCAACTTCTTCCTCAGTGACAGGCAGTGAGAGACCGTGCCTGACGTAGAGTTTGATATTCATCAGATCTTCTTTGGTAAAGATACCGCAGGCTCTGGCGGTGTTTTCGTCTGTTCCGGTCAGCAGTGCCAGCGTGGTCTTTGGCAGGTAGGTTGTTCTAGGGATATCAGTAAGTTCTGATGTGTCTGTCATTGGTCTGTTCTCCATGGTCTATTCTTCATTCATGTCACAATTCATTGTCATAATTCATTGTTATAATTCATTGTTATAATTCATTGTCACAGTGGATTGAATAGCAGCATTTTTCTGAGTATGTCTTTGAGTAATTATGGTTCAGTATGAATTGTATTGTATGTTTTTCAGAGAGTTATAATTTAACAGAGGGGTATCAGTACTGAGCTAACTGAGCGGAGTTATGCAGCAAGAGTTATGCAACGAGGGTAGCGTAAGCCCTGGCGAATGGGGCCGCCAGAGCTATCAGGAGATTCGATATTTGAGCGGAAAAAAGTGGCGCGGATATTGCTACTGGTTTTGGTAGAGGACTTCAAAAGAGTCCTCTGCTAACAGCCAGCGTGAACCAATGTTCACCCAGCGCTCTTTGGTAATGATACCCCCGCCTATATTCATGGACCAGCTGGCAGTAATCAGTACAGTTTTAGCATCGACCTGGTCAACTTTAATCTTGCTGTAGCGCAAATCGCGCGCACCTTTGTCGACCAGATCTTTCCAGAATGTGCGTATGGCATCGCGTCCGGAGTAAGTGCCGAAGGGTTTGGCGTGCACAACCGCATCGGTAGTATAGGCATCAGCACAGGCGTCGATGTCGGAAGCGTTGAACCATTCAACCCACTGGCGGCTTGCCCGTAAGGCTCCGTGTAACTCAGAAATTGTGTCTACAACCGGTGTGGTTTTGGCTTGCAGCAGGGACGGGGCGCAAAGGGTGCTCAGAGCCACCATAAGGGCAGCGAGGATGTGTCGCATGGGTCTATACCTTTTCACGTTACAGCGGTTAAGGTTCGGCGAGATCCAGTTTAATCTGAATCAGATGGCTCGTTATGTTACAGCTGATTATACACATAGTCAGCTAATTAATGCTGCCATGATATTTTTCAGAAAGCGAGCATTTTTTGGAGTGTAATACAAAAAAATGATTGTGCGCTGTTCAGCCAGAATTCGGGATAAGGGAGTGCGCATCGTCAGGTGTATTGTGTGCGGGGATGGGGATCAGCGGGCCAAGAAAACGCGGTTCACGCTGAACGAGATAAAGATCGGCCACGGCGGTTAAACGGGCAAAGATTTCCCGTATACGAACAGTGAGCATATTTTTCGGTGACGGGACGGCATAACAGTGTGCCTGGATACGCATATAGAGTGCTATCAGCAGTGCCCGTTCACAATGAAAACGTTGTGTGATAATGATAAAATCATCGGTATTGAATACCTTGCGTGTGCGGACGATGGAGTCGAGAGTACGAAAACCCGCATAGTCCAGCACAATATCGGCTGGAGAGACGCCGGCAGCAATCAAATCGCGTCTCATGGTCACAGGCTCGTTATAACTTTGCAGTGCATTATCGCCACTGAGTAACAGGTAGTTCACTTTTCCACTGTTATAAGCGTTAATCGCCCCCTGCATGCGGTATAAATAAAACTGATTGATTCCACCTGTGCGGTAATATTTTGCCGTGCCCAGCACTACGCCGACCTGGCGGCGTGGCACATTTTTTAGCTCATGGTAAATGTAGGGTTTCGTTTTCCGGCTAATCCAGTGATCCAGCGCCATGACAGAGAGTAGTAACACCCCTGTGATGACGACTGGCACGATAATCAGCCGCTTTCTGCTCATACTTCTGGCTAACCGGCAGGTTCAAAAAGTAGCCGGCTGATATCCTGGCAGCCTAATGTCCGTAACATCAGGTGCGTGCTCTCCCACTGTATCACGCCTGATGTGACGGATTCAGCCAGCACCGCCCGCCGGATATCGCTAAAATCAGTACCTGACAGCATCATCATAATCAGTGCTGTCTGCAGCGGTGGCAGGCCAGGATTAAAAGCAGCGTTTTCCGCATAACGGCCGCTGTAAATCGTACCGTTTGTGGTTTCCAGTGCGATACCGCTGTGCGACTGAGTATACGGTGCATGGCTTTGGCTGGCCGCATCCAGCGCCGCCTGCGCCAGGCTGTCAGCCTGCGCTAACCGGTAACCATGGTCACATTTATCCATCAGAAATGTCGTAACCCCTAAATCGTCAGGACCAAACGCACAGGGCAGATAATCTGCCAGTGTGCCGGGTGCGCGGCCCGGCAGATAAATGGGTAGTGCCACCGCATTTCTGAGTTCATTCATAAACTGACGGCAGTGGCCGCAGGGAGAATAATTGACGCTCAGGGATGCCAGCGCTGATTCACCCCGCAGCCAGGCGTGCGTGATAGCGCACTGCTCTGCATGGACAGTCTGCTGGAGCGGTAGCGCAAAAAATTCCATATTAGCGCCAAAATAGAGATTGCCGCTTGCTCCTATGGCCACTGCTCCTACCCGGAAATGAGAGACAGGCACCAGAGCGCAGGCGGCAGCCAGGGGCAATAAGGCAGCGCAAAGCTGCTCATCAGTCAGTCCACAGCTAAGTCTGACTGACTGCGCCTGCGCCGCAGTCAGCATTGCTGGAAACTGTGCATGACATTGTGCATGACATAAAAAGGGTCTCAGGGCCGACTGTAAAATGGCCGGAAGTTCATCCCATGCCGTAAGGAGACGTGCCTGCATAAACACTCCGAACGTCTGTTGTGGTCGCCGCCGGGTTTGTCCGGGCTCCAGGCATAAAAAAACCCGCACTATTGTAGCGCGGGTTGATAAGCAGTAAAAGGCGATTATATTGCGGTTACGTTTATCGCAGCAGGGCCTTTAGCGCCGGTTTCAATAGAGAAACGCACTGGCTGTCCCTCTGCCAGAGTTTTGAAACCGCTGTCCTGAATGGCAGAAAAATGAACAAAAACATCTTTGCTGCCATCTTCAGGAGTGATAAAGCCAAAACCCTTGGATTCGTTAAACCACTTCACATGGCCTTTTACAACATTAGAAGACATGGTATTTCCTTTTTATAAAAACAGTTTGCCACCGTGGGCGTATTGATAGCCAATTAATCAGTCATTACTTATGGAGGCACACTATGAAGGAAATTCGTCAGTGAAGCGCTATCACGCTTTAAATATGAACTACTTTAATCAAGATGTTGTGCATAAATAGATCTGTACTGCTAAGGCCGTGGCGGATAATCCCATAATCTGCTGCCAATAGCAAGCCTGTTTTTTTGTAAATGCAGTCTGGCCGATAATCTGACTTTATTGGACTATCATATAAATCTAAAAATTAAAATAACTAATGGTTTATTTTTGATATTTATTTTTACCAGCTGAGCCATAATCAGATCAAGCTAAACGCAATTCCACGAAATTTCGACCGCAACAGCCCGGTTGTTTCATCTAATTTATTCAAACAGGACATTCATTATGCCTATATCACCACATAGCAACAACAGCGTTAAACCCGTGAATGCGAACAACGTTAATCGTCTAGCTCCTGCTTCTGCTCTTGCTCCCGATAATGCGGTTACTAAGGCTAGCGGCATTCATAACAGTAATGGTACGGCTGCATCGTCGGCTGTTGTGAAACCAGACACTGGTAATAGCAGACTGCAAGCGGCTTTATCACCCGCATCTTCCAATCCTTTTGGTGAGAATTTTGATGATCCCGATGTTTCTTCTGGCAGTGGCAATCGCGGTGTAGCCACAGTGCAAGACAGTGCTCCGCCTTCTTATAAATCTGCCGTTGCTACGACCGCCGAGCCGGTTTCCACAGTTCCCACTGCTGACGTGTCTGCCGACCCAGAAATAAGCACTAAGGATAGCAATGAACTGCTGCGCCTGTTGACTGACTACTGTAACGAACCAACCCTGCTGGGCAAAAAGTCACACAAAAAAAAGCTGGCGGATGATTTCACGAAACCCGGCGTGTTGAATGAAACGTTTGACATAGAACACGACAAAAAACCGTATGCCGTTGTATTCAAAACGGGACATCGCCCGACTACTAACGCTCAGCTCAACGAAATTATCAAACAATTCAGAGATGCTGACCATAAAGATAGTGGATCACTTATAAAGGATATGACGGGACTTTACAGAGCTACTTATGCCAAAACAGAGGTTGCTATCAGCGCTGCCAAAGCACAAACAGAAAAACATCAGGCTGAAATAAATAGAGTTACTGATAAAGCCAATAAACCTGATTTTTTCAACAAAGCCAGTCTTGTGGATAAAAAATACAACGCGCTTAAGGAGGCATATAAAACCGTATTACTCCGGCATGTCAGCAGTCCTCAAAATGCCCCCCTGTCTGAGCGTGAACTTGATGCATTTGTCCATCGGGTGATGACAGTAACCAGTGAGTTTGAATCACAGCGGGATAAAAAAATTGAAAAGAAAGGTAAGCAAGCCGAGCTTGATCCGTTCAATTATGATTTTTCCGATGAAATAAAAGCATTTTTTAGTCAGGTCGATGTCGACAAAACGACAAAAACGTTTCTGGACAGCCAGAAAGACGCCACCAATGAGTACGATGCAAGTCTGAAAAAAATGCTGGGTAAACTTATTACGGTCGATGCTACCTATAATAAGGTATTTGACAAAGCAAACCGGGCGCTTGAGAAAGCAGCCCATGAATATAAGGGTGATTCTAATCCGTTTGCCAAAATAACGCAGAATTCCCCCATTGCAGCTGCCATTAAGGAGAGAAGTAATCAGGTTGGTGCGCAGGTTGTTAAGGATACTGTAAAAGAGTACGACAAAAATTATACTAACAATGTCACCCATGCAATGGGCTTATTTGATCTGAAAAAAGCACAGGAAGATTCGAAGAAAACCACCACACCAAAGATAAACGAAGCGCATCCGTTCACCACCTGGCTTAATGCCATGAACAGCTGCGTAGCAGGGCATAGCGCTGCGCAACTGAAATTTTATGATGATGCCAGTGCCGCCATGGACAATAAAAAAATCCTGCCGCCGCAACGGGAAAAAGCGCTGGCAGAGATCAAGGAGAGTCAGGCAGCAAATTACCAGGAGGTTCTTGCCACAAAAAGCGCTCTACTTAAAACCTGCCTGACGGAAATGTTTAAACCCGATTTCAGCGATGAAGTTGAACAGGCTGCCAAAAAAACAGGATACCGGGAATATCTGTCTCGCTGGCTGGGAGGTACAACACCCGACATTGAACAGGGAAAACGAGTTTTTACAAAAATGTATGCATACAGCAAAAAAATCGATGCGGCTGTAGGGCAAATCGTTAAAGACTGTGCTATGACAGGGAAAAATATTGACGAAACCAAAGCTGCCGTTCTGGAATTTCGAAAAGCACTGCCCAGCCCCACGGAGCTGTTAAAGACAGTAAATGAAAGCATTCCCCCCACTAAATCTGTTTGGGGCTATTTTAAACAATCATTTGGTCTGCTTTCTGGCATCGGCACAACGGCTGCCGTTGGTGCAACAGCCACTGGGGCTGCCGTTATGGGGGTGGCGGGTATTTTTACGTTAGGAATAGTCCCTATCATACTGGCGGCAGCCGGTGGCGGCGTTTTGATTGTGGGCGGTGTCATGAAGTTACGTAGTGCTATTAATACACGTCAGGAGAGTCAGGCAGTCCGTGATAATTTTAATGATCTCGCCGCAAAAATTGATTCCGGGTGGCCAGACTCATCAAAGGAAACACTCAGTAGCAAAATTCAATATGACAATGGCTGGATGGCAATGCCGTAAAAATTGAAGAGCAATATCACAAGGCCGTGCAGGGCTTATAATAAATCCCTATGGTGCCGATCCATCGCTTCGGGGTAGACTGCAGCGCAACCTAAAAATACGCTGCAGGCCCGGTTATGCACTGCCCATTTTGTAATGCCATCGATACCAAAGTGATCGATTCGCGGCTGGTAGCGGCGGGGGAGCAGGTACGCCGCCGCCGCCAGTGTCTGCTCTGCCATGAGCGTTTTACAACCTTTGAACGCGCCGAGCTGGTCATGCCGCGGGTGATTAAACGTGATGCGCAGCGTGAGCCTTTTAATGAAGAGAAGTTGCGGCGCGGCATGCGGCGGGCGCTGGAAAAGCGCCCGGTCAGCAGTGATGAAGTGGAACTGGCCATCGGCCAGATAACATCCAGGCTGCGTGCCAGCGGTGAACCGGAGGTGCCGGGCAAGGTTATCGGCGCTCTGGTAATGGAGGCGTTAAAGGGACTCGATAAAGTCGCTTATATCCGCTTTGCTTCGGTCTATCGCAGTTTTACTGATGTTCGTGAATTTGGTGAAGAAATTGCCCGATTACAGGATTAAGACTGCGGCGGGCAATACCAGGAGCCGCTATGCAGCAGGATGAGCAGTGGATGGCGCGCGCCTTTGCGCTGGCGTACCGCGGGCGTTTTACTGCCACACCAAACCCGAATGTGGGTTGTGTTATCGTCCGTGACGGGCAGGTTGTCGGTGAGGGTTATCACCGGCAGGCCGGGGAGCCGCACGCCGAAATTAACGCCCTGCGCCAGGCCGGGGAGCGGGCACGCCGGGCCACGGTTTATGTCACGCTCGAGCCGTGCTGCCACCAGGGGCGTACCGCTCCCTGTACCGATGCGCTGATAGCAGCGGGAATCAGCAGGCTGGTGGTGTCCATGCAGGACCCTGATCCACGGGTGTGCGGCCGTGGCTTCTGGCAGTTGCAGCAGGCGGGCATTGAGGTAGAGCAGGGTCTGATGCTGGAAGACGCTGAAGCGCTGAATCGCGGTTTTCTCAAACGTATGCGCACCGGCTTCCCGTGGCTGCGACTGAAAATAGCCGCGTCACTCGATGGCCGCACCGCGCTGGCCTCCGGTGAAAGCAAGTGGATAACCTCCCCAGAGGCCCGCTCTGATGTTCAGGCGCTGCGGGCGGAATGTTGCGCCATTCTCACTACCAGTGCAACGGTGCTGGCGGATGATCCTGCCCTTAACGTACGCTGGGCAGAACTTGATGCGGCAACGGTGGCGCTCTATCCACGGCGTGATGCAAACAACCCGCTGGCAGCAGAATATGACGCGCAGGGCAGCCTGCGCCAGCCGGTGCGGATTATTCTGGATAGCCGCAACCGGGTGACACCGGCGCATCGTGTTATTCATGGCCCAGGGGCTTGCTGGCTGGCTCGCCTTAGTCGCGATAACAACCGCTGGCCGGACAACACGGAGCAGCTACTGTTGCCAAAATCCGCTGCGGGCGTTGATTTAGTCTTGCTGCTGATGCAGCTGGCTAAGCGCCAGATCAATTCAGTGCTGGTTGAAGCTGGCGCACAACTCGCCGGTGCGCTATTGAGTGCCGGGCTGGTGGATGAACTGATACTCTATCTTGCTCCCAGGCTGTTAGGTGACAGTGCGCGTCCGCTCTGTCTGCTACCACCTTTAAGCCGGCTGGCGCAGGCGCCGGAATTTGTCATCAGTGAGGTACGTCAGACAGGTCCGGATTTACGGCTGCGCCTGAAAATGGGCGGCAGTCTGTGAAAAAATATGCTAGCATGCGCTCCCGCTACTCGCTAAGACTGTGCAGGAAATGAATGGACATTATCGAAGGCAGTGCGACAGCAGCAGATGCCCGGGTAGCAATTGTCGTTGCACGTTTTAATCGTTTTATCAACGACAGTTTGCTGGCCGGTGCGCTGGATGCACTGAAACGCATCGGTCAGGTCAGTGCTGAAAACATCACTGTCGTGTGGGTTCCTGGAGCGTATGAGTTACCACTGGCGGTCAGCCAGCTGGCAAAAACCAGGCGCTATAATGCCATTGTCGCTCTGGCCACTGTTATCCGTGGTGCGACGGCACACTTTGATTATGTTGCCAGCCCCTGTAGCTCAGGATTGTCCAGGGTGGCCATCGATATGGAGCTCCCGGTGGCCTTCGGGGTATTGACCACGGACAGCATCGAACAGGCTATTGAGCGTGCCGGTACCAAGGCCGGTAATAAGGGCTTTGACGCAGCACTCACCGCACTTGAAATGATTAATGTTATCAATGCCATTCAAAACTGAATGCGTATAGGGAAAATGCTGTGAAACCTTCTGCCCGCCGTCGCGCTCGTGAATGCGCGATCCAGGCTCTCTACGCCTGGCAGTTGTCTAAAAACGCTATCACTGATATAGAAGCTGAGTTTCTGTCAGAGCAGGATGTTGCGGACGTTGATGTCGATTATTTTCGCGAACTGCTGGCAGGTGTTGCGGCCCGTGCGGCGCAACTGGATGCCATGATGCTCCCTTTTCTTTCACGCCAGCTCGACGCACTGGGTCAGGTTGAGCGTGCGATTCTGCGGCTGGCCCTGTTTGAACTGAGTCAGCGTAGTGATGTTCCCTATAAAGTGGTCATCAATGAGGCTATCGAGCTGGCAAAAATGTTCGGAGCCGAGGCCAGTCACAAATTTGTTAATGGGGTGCTGGATAAAGCCGCTCCGCTTGTCCGTCGCCGGCCCGTCGCTGCCAGCAGGACATAGGCCTCTATTAACGTAACGAACAGGATCACCGGGGCATGTTCCTGCCCTTTGTTACTGTTACTGTATTGCTCCCGTTAATTCGTTTCCGGAATGTTGCTATGCCCTGCTGTGAATTTGATCTCATCGCCCGCTATTTTGACCGTTTTCGCACGAATCGCCGCGATGTCATCCTGGGTATTGGTGATGACTGTGCACTGCTGACCGTGTCCGATCAGCAACAGCTGGCTGTCACTACCGATACCCTGGTTTCCGGCACGCATTTCATGGAAAATATCGATCCACGTGATCTGGGTTATAAGGCGCTGGCCGTCAATTTAAGTGATTTAGCGGCGATGGGTGCTTCCCCTGCCTGGTTATCGCTGGCACTCACTCTGCCGGCAGTCGATGAGTGCTGGCTGCAAAAATTCAGTGACGCACTTTTTGAACAGCTCAATGACTACGGCATGCAGTTGATCGGCGGGGATACTACCCGCGGGCCGCTGAGCCTGACGCTGACGGTGCAGGGGCTGGTGCCAAAGGGCTGTGCGCTACGGCGCGCGGGAGCAAAAAAAGGTGACTGGATCTGTGTTACCGGCACGCTCGGGGATAGTGCCGCCGGTTTAGCCATTTTACAGGGCAGGCTATCACCCGACAATGACGCTGACCGGCGGGAATTACTTAACCGCCACCTGAGACCTCAGCCCCGCTTACTGCATGGGCAGAAACTGCGCGGTCTGGCCAGCGCGGCTATCGATATTTCTGACGGTCTGATCTCTGATCTGCCGCATATCTTAACAGCCAGCCACTGCGGGGCAGAGATTAATCTGGAGTGCTTACCCTATTCCAGCGCGCTCAAAAGCCAGGCGGATGCCGAACAGGCGTTATACTGGGCTCTGGCGGGGGGAGAGGACTATGAACTCTGTTTTACGGTGCCGGCAGAAATCACGCCTGCCGCCCTTGATGTGGCGCTGGATGATCCCGGAGCGGGCTATAGCTGTATCGGCCAGATTGTGGCACAGAAGGGTATAACATTCCTGCGCCAGGGAGAGCCCGTGGCACTTTCGTGGCTGAAGGGGTTTAACCATTTTGCAGCAGGGTAAGTCGTGAAACAAGCCCGATCCCGCCTGCGGTTACGTTATCCATGGCACTGTCTGGCCAGTGGATTTGGTGCCGGCCTTTCACCGGTTATGCCGGGTAGTGTGGGTACGCTGGCCGCCATCCTTTTATGGTATTTGTTATGGTATTTGCTGAATCCTCTCTTCTTGCCGTTCTTGTGGCTGTGGCTGCTGCCCGGTATCGCCGGCGGTGTTTACATTTGTGGCAAAACGGCGCGTGACCTGGGATCTGCTGATCCTGGCTGCATTGTCTGGGATGAGTTCGTCGGCATTTGGATAGTACTGATAGCACTGCCAGCGAATAACTGGCAGTGGGTGATGGCGGGCTTTGTGATTTTCCGCATTCTGGATATCGTGAAACCAGGTCCTGTCGGCTGGTGTGACAGAAATGTGTCCGGTGGCCTGGGGATTATGCTCGATGATATCGTTGCTGGCGTAATGACGGCAGGGACGCTTTACCTGGCAGGGCTAATTATTTAGCCAGCCAGTCTTCGATTTGCCGCTGGATACCGGAAGCATCCAGCCCAAAATCAGAGCGGATCTCTTCCTGGCTCCCCTGAGGAATAAAACAGTCTGGCAAACCGATGTTGAGCACCAGGCAGCGTTGTTTACTGGCCATCAGAAATTCATTAACACCACTCCCGGCACCGCCCATCAGTGCATTTTCCTCCAGCGTCACCAGATGGCGGTGGCTCCCCGCCATCTGCAATATCAGTTGTTCATCGAGTGGTTTAACAAAACGCATGTCGATAAGGGTGGCATTCAGGTTATCGGCCACACTGCGAGCTTCTGCCAGCAGGGTACCAAAACTAAGAATCGCTATCTCTGTACCACTGCGACAGACCCGTGCCTTAGCGATTTCCAGTATTCGCAGAGGTTCCAGGGAGACACCCGTGCCATTACCTCGCGGATAACGCACTGCGGCTGGCCCCGCAGTATGGTGATAACCGGTATACAGCATCTGGCGACACTCATTTTCATCACTGGGTGCCATGATAAGCATGCCGGGAATACAGCGCAGAAAAGAGAGATCAAAGGCGCCCTGATGAGTCTGACCATCGGCGCCGACAATCCCGCCGCGATCGATGGCAAACAGTACGGGCAAATTTTGTATGGCGATATCATGGATAACCTGATCATAGGCCCGTTGTAAAAAAGTGGAATAAATTGCCACGACCGGTTTATAGCCGCTGATCGCCAGGCCGGCGGCGAACGTTACGGCATGCTGTTCGGCAATGGCAACATCAAAATACTGCTGCGGATACTGGCGCGAAAACTGAACCATTCCGGAGCCTTCGCGCATGGCTGGGGTGATGGCCATAAGCTTAGCGTCCTGCGCTGCCATTTCACACAACCAGGCACCAAAAATAGCGGAATAAGTGGGTTGCCCTTGTGGGCCATCAGGTAGCATGCCTGATGAGGGATCGAATTTTGGCACAGCATGCCAGCCAATGGGATCACGCTCAGCGGGAGCATAGCCCCGGCCTTTTTTGGTCATGACATGCAGCAGCTGAGGGCCTTTCAGGCTGCGCATATTTTTCAGAGTCGACACTAAGCCGTGCACATCATGGCCATCCAGAGGGCCAATATAATTGAACCCAAGTTCTTCAAACAGGGTGCCGGGTACTACCATGCCTTTGAGGTGTTCCTCTGTGCGTTTGAGTAACTCTCGCACCGGCGGGACCACGGAGAGCATTTTTTTACTGCCTTCACGCAGGGTGGAATAGAGCTTACCGGACAACAGCTGAGCCAGATGATTGTTCAGTGCCCCGACATTCTCTGAAATGGACATTTCGTTATCATTAAGCACCACCAGCATATCGGTATGGAGATCACCGGCATGATTCATTGCCTCAAACGCCATTCCTGCGGTGATGGCACCATCGCCAATTACACAAACGGTGCGGCGCCCTTTATCTTCACGTTGTGCGGCGATGGCCATCCCAAGGCCGGCACTGATTGAGGTGGATGAATGACCGACTGAGAGCACGTCGTATTCACTCTCACCGCGCCAGGGAAAAGGATGCAGACCATTTTTTTGACGAATGGTAGCGATGCTGCTGCGCCGCCCGGTCAGAATTTTATGCGGATAGGCCTGATGGCCCACATCCCATACCAGGCTATCAAACGGTGTATTGTAAACATAGTGTAAGGCAACGGTGAGCTCAACAGTGCCGAGGCCGGAGGCAAAATGGCCGCTGGAACGGCTCACGCTATCCAGCAGGTAGTGACGCAGTTCATCACAGAGCCTGAGAAGGCTATCTTTCGGCAACAGACGCAGTTCCTCAGGGAAATTTGCCAATGCCAGGGTAGGGTATTTGACGCTATCAAGGCTCATAGGATACTCATAATTTTCAGGACATTCAGGATACAGACGAGAAATACCAGCCATTTATTGTAGCTGACGACCGGCGCCGCTCTGAACATTTTTCGAAAAATGTCGATCAACTTTCATCGCGCGCGCCGCCGGAACCGGGATGATTTGCCATTTTTGTGTATAATGCGCGCACACATTTTTAGCATGAGCCTGGCCTGGCTGACTAGCGGCTTATCAACTTAAGGTAACATTAGCATGGGATTTAAATGCGCTATTATCGGCTTGCCAAACGTCGGCAAGTCAACCCTTTTCAACGCGCTGACTCAGGCGGGCATCGAAGCTGCCAATTTTCCGTTTTGTACGATCGAGCCCAATACCGGAGTAGTTCCGGTGCCCGATCCACGTCTTGAGTTACTGGCTGGCATCGTTAAACCGCTGCGTATTTTGCCAGCCACTATGGAATTTGTCGATATCGCCGGTCTGGTAAAAGGGGCATCAAAAGGAGAAGGGTTGGGTAATCAATTTTTGACTAATATCCGGGAAACTGATGCCATTGGTCATGTTGTGCGTTGTTTCGACAATGATAATATCATTCACATCTGCGGAAAAATCGATCCGGCAGATGATATTGATACCATTAATATTGAGCTGGCGTTGTCCGATCTGGAGAATTGTGAACGTGCTATCCGGCGTGTACAAAAACGGGAAAAAAGCGGCAACAAAGAGGCAGAGAGTGAACTGGCTGTCTTAGAAAAATGCCTGCCGCAACTGGCGAATTCAGGGATGTTACGGGCCCTGAAACTGACCGCCGAAGAGCAAGCAGCGATTGGTTATCTGAGTTTTCTGACACTCAAACCCACCATGTATATTGCAAATGTCAGTGAAAACGGTTTTGAAAATAATCCCTATCTTGATATTGTCCGCGCCACGGCGGCCGCTGAAGGCGCTGCTGTGGTTGTTATCTGTGCGTCACTGGAATCAGATATCGCTGAACTGGAAAATGAAGACCGCGCCGAATTTATGGCAGACTCAGGTATTGAGGAGCCCGGTTTAAACCGGCTAATCCGCGCCGGTTATCAGCTGCTTAACCTACAGACCTACTTTACCGCTGGCGTGAAAGAGGTCCGTGCCTGGACTATCCCGGTGGGTGCCAGCGCTCCTCAGGCTGCCGGCAAAATTCATACTGATTTTGAAAAAGGTTTTATTCGCGCCCAAACTATTTCTCTTGCAGATTTTGTCCGCTACAAAGGGGAACAGGGGGCGAAGGAAGCAGGAAAAATGCGGGCAGAAGGCAAAGATTATATCGTTAAAGATGGTGATATCATGAATTTCCTTTTTAACGTTTAGTGTTAACGTTTAGTGTTAACGTTTAATCGTTTTGAACGCAGGCATTGCGGGTTACGTAGAAAGAAACCTGTGTGTCCGGCTGTAAATCCAGCGTATCTGTAATGATTCCCTTTGTTGTCGCTTCAGGCACGGAAATAAACGCACTGTTGGCTTCACTGTGAAGAATGTCGGTTAACTCTTCGTCGGATAATGATGTGCATGTTCGGTACACTAATTTTAATATCGCATTGCCCTGATCAAGATATTCTGCCTCCCTTTTTAATTCATCAGGTCTGTATTGACCTTCAAGGATCCGGGAAGAGGGGTGTAACAGAAAGGCAGCATGAGGCACCGCCGCCCTTTTTGTCGCACCACAAAACATTACACTGGCCGCTGATATCACATTTGCTGCATTGATCGCAGTGACCGGAATACGGGAGCTGCGAATCGCCTGGTATGCCATATAGCCGGCGTCTATCTGACCACCATAACTGTTAATATAAAGGTAGATATGTTTAGCATTCGGATAGTTATTGTTGGCTTCATCCAGCGATGCAAGAAAGTCTTTTATCTCGTTTTCTTCGATAGGTCCCGTATAGACAATTTTGACAGCTTCCACGTTTTTGTCTTGTAACCTGTTATTTTTTATAAAATCTATATTCGCGGCTACAGGTAAGGAGAGCACGAGCAGCGCTACCATCAGTGAGGTGATTTTTAGCATTTGTATTCCCCGTTCATAGTGTTATCGACAGGTGTTACCGACGGGTGTTATCGATACCCAAAGATAGCCGAAAGACTTCCAGGGAGGATCTCCCCTCAGAGATTTAGATTCTACGTCTTAGCAGTTCGTTTATCAAACGTGTGTTATCGCCCCCCTTTACGTAGCGGGTCTATTACGCTAGCGTGCCATGTGCGGCGATTGTGAACAGGCCCTAAGTGTTTTTCACCAAAGTGTTAACGTGCTATAATTAGCCCTGCCGCGTCACCCTTCGCTGCCGCGTCGTCTTGCAGGGTAGTAAATAGTGTGCTTTATATTATAAATCTGTTGTACAGGATCGAGTGTATTCGATCTTTTTATCTGGAGGTTTATGGACGAGCCACCATCGCGAGCCAGGCTGGCGATACTGTTATTGACGCTGATGATAAAGTACAGCGATAACGTTTTCACGTACCGGGTCATGTAGTGTATCGGTTGGCGAGCAAGTAAAAAACCGATATGACGCGGCCATTGTACATTTTTTTGTTGGCAATTTTAGGTAGCAACCATGCAGACTCCGCGCATCCTTATCGTCGAAGACGAGATAGTTACTCGTAATACCCTAAAGAGCATTTTTGAGGCTGAAGGTTATTCTGTTCTTGAAGCCAATGATGGTGTGGAAATGCATCGTATTCTGTCTGAAGATAATATCAATCTTGTTATCATGGATATTAATTTGCCAGGTAAAAATGGTCTGCTGCTTGCAAGAGAGCTCCGCGAACAGGCGAATATTGCTCTGATGTTCCTGACAGGGCGCGACAACGAAGTGGACAAAATTCTCGGCCTGGAGATCGGTGCTGATGACTACATCACTAAACCGTTTAATCCCCGAGAACTAACCATCCGTGCCCGAAATCTTCTTTCGCGTACAATGAATTTTGGCAATGCCAGCGAAGAACAGCCTTCGGCACAACGCTATAAATTTAATGGCTGGCAGCTGGATGTGAATAGCCGTTCCCTGATAAGTCCTGACAATAAATATTACAAACTACCGCGTAGTGAATTTCGCGCTATGTTGTGTTTTTGTGAAAATCCAGGAAAAATACAGTCTCGGGCTGAATTACTGAAAAAAATGACCGGGCGTGTGCTCAAACCGCATGATCGCACGGTTGATGTCACCATCCGCCGTATTCGCAGGCACTTCGAATCCAGTTATGATACCCCCGAAATTATTGCAACCATCCATGGAGAGGGTTATCGTTTTTGTGGTGTACTCGGCGAGTAAACGGGCTAGTCCATTTTCAGCTGGCACGGTTACTCCTTATTTTTTTTGATCAAATACAGGTATATCCAGGTGCGCTGTGTCACCCGTAGTTTCAACTACCCAACCTGATGCCAGCCAGGCGCTTTGTTGATAGTCGATCATCGATAATGAGCAGTTACGCAAACGTAAACGGCGTGCTGCATTGGCTGGCAAACCAAGAAGAGTGCCGAGTAAACATCCTAATGCAAGACCATGACTGACAAGTAGCAGTTTACTTTCTGCGGGAAATTCAAGGCAATTCGCGAGCATTTCCTGCATACGGGTAGCCATTTCCTGCATTGATTCACCCCCTGGGATCCGTGCTTCTGGCGAGCCGTTCACCATCTGCTGCTGCCACTGTTCTTCTTTTTCCGATAGCGTTGCGAGCCGGCGATCTTCGAGCACACCCATATGTAACTCACGCAGGCGCTGGTCTTTGATAATTTTGTTACCACAGCGTGTGGCAATGATTTCGGCGGTATGTTGTGCACGCCCCAAATCGCTGGTGAGGATATGTGTGATACCAGCCAGACTGAGCCTGTGTGCAAGCAGCCTGGCCTGATGTTTACCGTTTTCGGTCAGCGGGCTGTCAGATTGTCCCTGAATCCGGCGCTGTACATTCCATTCGGTTTCACCATGACGAACAAGATATACCTGTGGCATGTCTGTTTTCCATTGCACGTTTGATTAGACAAATAACGCGTTATTTATTGTCCGTCCTGAATTTGTTAAGAATCATGATTACCGTGGTGGCCGTGTGCTGATCGATGTTAACCAGTCAAAAGTGGTTGAATCGGGCACTGTTTTTTTAGGATTTTTCTCTGCATGGCTGGCAGTGGCGATTTTTTTTCGTGCCTGCATTATTTTTTCTATTGCTTCATTTTTAATTCTGTTTTGTTCTGAATTTGTTAATGGCCGGCCGGTGCGGATTCTTGCTTTATCAAGCCAGGTTTTAACATCACGCTGTTCGCTTTCAGTCATCTCTTTCACTGTCAGTTTTTTCATCATATTTACCTTAAGTATTGGTAACACTCGTCAATTTGCAATAATAATTGCCCGTCGGATGAATAGTGCCAGAACTTTTGCAAAAGGTAAAAAAAACCGTTTTTTTATTTTGACAATATTGCACACTGCTTTTTGTGACAAAAGAGGCGCTTTATATTGTTCACAATAATATTTTTCATAAAAGTAGCCTGCGAAAATGTAATGTTATTAATTAAAGAATACGGTTAATTAATCGATCGATGCGAATTCTGCGTAATCGGGTGATGGGTTTTCGTATTTTTAATGGATACTGATTAATAGTCTGCAATTCAAGATAATGGTTAATAATCTTGGTGTTACTACGAATACACTCAAGTTCTTTCTGTTTTTGTTCATACAATTGTTGGCAGGGATCATGAATGAGAATAGCATTTTCGAGATCAAACTGCCAGGCACGAAGGTTAAGATTATTTCCGGTAATTAACATCCAGGTATTGTCAATCCAAATTCCTTTTAAATGATAGCTGTTATCTCCGTCTTTCCAGAGACGAATAATCAGCTGCCCTGTATTCAGATAACATTGCAGACGACGAACAAAGCGGCGAAGATTTATTTCATACAGATAGGGTAAAATACCTGACATTTGAAATTTTTGATCCTCCGGGATATAAAAATCGCTGGCGGTTTTATCACCGATAATAATTTCAACCTGTTTACTCTGTCGGAGCAGATAAAGAATATTTTTTGCCAGCAAGCCAGGAAGATTAAAATAAGGAGTACAAATAATCATGCTTCGATTTACGCATAACATTAAATGGTGAATGGTTCTGTTCAGTACGTTCCGCTTACCCAAGCCAACCATCGGGGTTACAGCCAGTTGTTCATGATTTGTCTGATTAATAAAATTATAGCCACAATTTCGCAGTGAGCGGCGAAACTGGCGGATTTCATTTTTTATTTCTGTTTTTTTAGGTCTGTCATCACTATCCAGTCTTTGAACAGCCGCGGAACTTAAAAGATGCTGCCTGATATAATCAGTCATAACAGTGGCTAATTGAGGGTTTTTAATCAGCTGGTAACGGTCGTACCTGTATTTTTCATGTTGTTGCAGATAGATATCATTGATACTGGCACCACTGTAGACGACAGTGTCATCGATGATAAAACCCTTAAGATGCAGTATGCCGAGCGCTTCGCGTGTATTAACGGGGACTCCGTAGATGGGAACAGTGATTTCAGGATATTTTTTCGCCGTTTCACAATACCAGTCAGCATTGGTGTTAGCAACAGCCTGGCCGATACGACCCCGCTGAGCACGGTGCCAGTCTACCAGCACACAGATTTCCAGTGTTACGTGCTGTTGTTTTGCCCGATACAAAGCGGAAAGCACATCCCGTCCCGCATCATCATTTTCCAGATAAAGGGCAACCAGATAAATGCGCCGGGTGGCGCTGGCGATCAGTTCCAAAAGTTTGTTACGGAACACGCTGGGACAATAAATAATCTGGATATCACCCGCCGCCTGAGGGAGTTTTGGCAGCTGAGCCAGGTATTGTTGGTGTTTTACTGTATTCATATTTTGGTAACATCACAGTGCGCTTGTTTCATCATCAATAATTGCGATACTCTCTATTAATTGCAAAAATACCATGCTATTACAAAAATACCACGCTATTGCAAAAATATCAGCTGCAGAGCGCCGGGATGATAACATTACTTTTTATGGATAAACGCAAATTTTTCCAAAACAGTATTACTCAAATAAAAACTGCTTAGAGCCTATCCCAAAAGGAATTAACGTATAATGAGTTACGGTAATTTCTGAGGGCAAAGTGTGGTAAGTAACAAGTGGCAGATTAGCGATGAACTCTGGGAAAGAATAGCCCCACTGCTCCCGGAACACAGAACCCATCACCCGCT
>CANJWD010000004.1 GCA_947478475.1 Enterobacterales bacterium | reverse complement strand
GGGTGATGGGTTCTGTGTTCCGGGAGCAGTGGGGCTATTCTTTCCCAGAGTTCATCGCTAATCTGCCACTTGTTACTTACCACACTTTGCCCTCAGAAATTACCGTAACTCATTATACGTTAATTCCTTTTGGGATAGGCTCTTAGAATATTGAGCAATTCTTTAAATCATCTTATATCAGGTATTCAATTATCACTTTTCGTTCATTTAGCAGAATTGATAAAACGAATAGTATCTATCCATGATAGAATCCCCCTGTCTTATGAATTATCTTTCATGTTTTTGTAGTCCGCATGTTTCTATAGTCCGAATGAGTGCAATGCGTGTGCCTGAAAAAAACTCTGAATCTGTGAATGTCATACGCCAATAATTTTGTACAGAGTTTGAAACCAGATTGGGAGCGGCCCACACTATTTAAATTGGCAAAATATATATCTATTATGAATATAAAATTCAATTCGGTACATGCGTCTTTAATTAATTTATTGTTTTCTGATTTAGCGCAGTTACTTTATGTCCGGTGAGCTCATCATAATACTGAGTGACATAAGGCACTATATCGATATAACGATATTTCGTTCTAACGTTTAAATATATTTCTCTTCATTCACTGCATGCTATTCACCAAAGCACAATGCATTGATTGCGGTTATATATTAAAATGATGAATAATATATACAACTATGCATAATGTAATACGTTTATAGCATAAAATAAACTTAATTGTTATTTGTAAGTAACAAACAAAGAAAATATCAATTTTATTGATTATTACTCTCTCTCAAACAATTGCATTAACATTTTTAGCATCATTCAATGTTCTGCTGTTGATTGGGTCATCTGCATTTAAAGTTTAATGGAGTTTGGTATGACCACCGATCCCTCAGTGATTACAACCAGAAAAAAGTCCAGTGATGCTCATCTGCGAAGTGTCGATCTAAATTTATTAACCGTTTTTGACGCGGTCATGCAAACGCAGAATGTGACGCGGGCAGCGCGCGCTCTTGGCATGTCGCAACCCGCTGTGAGTAATGCTATTGCCCGTTTAAAAGTGATGTTTGATGACGAACTTTTCGTTCGGTGTGGCCGGGGTATACAACCGACAACCCGGGCTCATCAGTTATTTGGACCCGTTCGTCAGGCATTACAGTCAGTGCACAATGAATTACCTAGTGCAGGCTTTGAACCACAAAATAGCGACCGCGTGTTTAACCTTTCGATCTGCAGCCCACTGGATATTCGTCTTGCGGCGCAACTTGTTAATAAAATTAAGGCGCGCGCCCCAACGCTTCAGGTTATTATCAAATCCTATCTCAGTAATGATATTGAACACAAATTGCGTTATCAACATACTGATTTTGTGATTGGTTATAATGAATTTAAGCGGCCGGATTTCTGCAATATCACACTATTTCATGACGAATTAATCTTAGCTGCATCCAATAAACATCCGCGAATTCAGGAAAGTGTAACACAACGGCAACTCTCTGAAGAGCGGCACGCAGTTGTTTCTTTGGAAAATATTGGGTCATTCAGTGCGCCGTATTATGTCTCTGGCAAGCACCTGCGCGCTATTGTTTATCAGGGCACAGATATGAACAGCGTATTACGTGTTGTATCCCAAACTGATCTCATCACTATCGCTCCAAAATGGTTAGTACAAAATTACAGTGAATCGCTGGGATTAAGGCTTATTAAATTACCCGTGGAGGAGTGTGCCGCAAGCGCAAGACCCTGTTTTCTCACCTGGAATGAAGCAACGAACAGGGACAGGGGTCATCAGTGGATGAAAAAATTGCTGAACCAATTTACTCTCTCCGCCTGATTATGTTTTCGGTAGCGTATGTTTGCCAGGATATCAGGCATATTTTGGTAAAAATAGCCATCTCTGGTGATGTGTGCTGCCGTTCCCTTTCCTTTAGAGTCACTTTAAGCCGCTGATAATTCAATAAAACAATTAGTTTGAAATTTAATTAATTCGGCATTCACTCCATTTACTGTAAGTATTTTTTTTAAAATTATCTATTAATATCATTATGTTAATTTGTTTTTGAGACGTGAAATAAACCCTTTAGTTAGCGGATATCTCCCTGAGCGTGCCGCTAATATCGCTAAACCGCATCAGTGCTGGCTTGACAATGTTTTCATCCCCTTCGTACACTCTTCCAGAGTTAGTGGGAATTTGTGGGATAAAGTGGTGAACCATTACCATTCAGGGGGGCGCTGACAACTGTGTTTCGTGGTGCCACACGGGTTAGCCTTGATAGCAAAGGGCGCTTTGCCGTACCTACCCGATACCGAAATTTTCTCAGCGAGGTATCAGAGGGCCTGATGGTCTGCACCATAGACCTTCACCAGTTGTGCCTGTTGCTTTACCCTCTGCCGGAATGGGAAATTATCGAACAAAAATTATCCTGTCTGTCAGGTATAAATCCGACCGAGCGGCGGATTCAGCGTTTGTTATTAGGACATGCCAGCGAGTGCCAAATGGATGGTGCAGGGCGGCTACTGATAGCCAGTACGTTACGCCAGCATGCAGTGCTCACTAAAGAAGTGATGCTGGTTGGCCAGTTCAATAAGTTTGAATTATGGGACGAACAGCTTTGGTATCAACAAATCAAAGATGACATCGATGCAGAACAGTCAACCGTGCAGCCGCTCTCCACACGGCTACAGGATTTATCACTATAAAGATTTATTACTATAAACATGACGGATAACTATAACCATATCACCGTGCTGCTGAAGCAGGCTGTTGAAGCGCTGAATGTTCACAGTAACGGAATTTATATCGACGGTACATTTGGCCGTGGTGGTCACTCGCGTCTTATCCTCTCCCAGCTTGGACCAGAGGGCCGCTTGCTGGCAATAGATCGCGACCCGGAGGCAATTGAATCTGCTCAGTCCATTACTGATCCACGTTTTTCTATCGTGCATGGTCCTTTTTCATGCTTGCACGGTTACGTACGCGAACTGAATTTATTGGGAAAAATTAACGGTGTTTTACTCGATCTGGGAGTTTCATCACCTCAGCTGGATAACGCTCAGCGTGGATTTTCATTCATGCGCGATGGTCCTCTGGACATGCGTATGGATCCTTCCCGTGGTTTATCGGCAGCCCAATGGCTGCTTAAAGCACAGGCTGAAGACATCGCATGGGTACTGAAGACCTTCGGTGAAGAGCGTTTTGCCAAACGTATCGCCCAAGCCATTTTTGATCGCAATCGTAGTCAGCCGATGACGCGCACTAAAGAGCTCGCTGAGCTGGTTGCCAGTACCTGTCGTTTCCGTGATAAACATAAACACCCTGCCACGCGTAGTTTTCAGGCAATTCGTATCTATATCAATAGTGAACTGGAAGAAATTGAGCGAGTTTTGAATGGTGTGCCTGAAGTGCTGGCGCCGGCTGGCCGCTTATCAGTGATCAGTTTTCACTCGCTGGAAGATCGTATCGTGAAACGATTTATGCGTCATCATAGCCGTGGGCCACAGGTTCCGGCAGGATTAGCGCTGACGGAAGAACAGCTGCGCAATTATGGCGGTAATCAGCTGAAATTAGTTAAAAAAATAATTCCATCTGATGAAGATATCCATGAAAATCCCCGGGCGCGCAGTTCGGTTTTACGTGTTGCTGAAAAGAACTAGCTGATGATCGATTATGAACGCTATGGGTTAGCCGGAGTCATTGGCCGTGATTTATTACGAAATGCGAAAATTCCTTTGCTTTTGCTGGTCGCAGTATTGCTGTCAGCCATTTTGGTTGTCACTATCGCCCATCGTACACGTCTGTTGACGGTGGAACGCGAGCGCCTGGTACTCGAAAGAGATACCCTGGACACGGAGTGGCGTAACCTTATCTTAGAAGAGCATACGTTAAGTGATAATGGCCGTGTTGAGCGTATCGCCCTGACTAAGCTAAAAATGCAACATATTGACATTTCGAAAGAAATTGTTTTAATTACACAGTAAAGCAGAAGGGCTTAATTATCAACGGGATATCACGTTGATTTAGAGAAAGTATGAAAACGACGTGTCCAGGTAAAAAACGTCAGGAAGAACAAGCCAGCTTTGTCCGCTGGCGTTTTGCGTTGCTGTGCTCCTGTATTTTTTTTGCACTGGCCGGGTTGATATTGCGCGTGACTTATTTACAGGTGATTAACCCCGATAACCTTGTGCGTGAAGGGAATATGCGCTCTTTACGTGTCCAGTCTGTTCCAGCTGCGCGTGGCATGATCAGCGATCGTTTTGGAAGGCCGCTTGCTGTCAGCGTACCGGCAGATGCTGTTTGGGTCGATGCTAAGGAGCTCAACGAACAGGGCGGAATTACCCTGGAACCACGCTGGAAAGCGCTATCGGACGCACTGGATATCCCGTTTAGTCGACTTGCAACGCGCATCAATGCAAATCCATTGGGGCGGTTTGTCTATCTGGCTCGTCAGGTTAGCCCATCAATGGGTGACTATATCAGTAAGCTTAAGTTGCCAGCTATCTATCTTAAACAGGAATCTCGCCGCTATTATCCGGCTGGCCACGCCATGGCACAGCTGCTTGGTTTTACCGATATCGATGGCCAGGGTCTCGAAGGAATCGAAAAAAGCTTTGATCGCTGGCTGACCGGGCAACCTGGAGAGCGCACGGTGCGTAAAGATCGTAACGGCAGAACTATAGAGAATATCGCCTCAACAGACAGCCAGGCGGCGCATAATTTGGTACTGAGCATAGACGAACGTCTGCAAACCTCAGTTTATCGTGAATTGAGTAGCGCCGTAGCGTTTAATAAGGCTGAGTCGGGTGTCGCTGTGTTGCTGGATGTCAATACTGGTGAAGTGCTGGCGATGGCAACCAGTCCTTCCTACAATCCGAATAACTTAAATAACACAGCAAAAGAGCTGATGCGTAACAGAGCGATAACCGATGTTTTTGAGCCCGGATCGACAGTTAAACCGATGGTGGTCATGGCAGCATTACAGCATGCGGTAGTAAAGGCAGACAGCGTGCTGAATACCAGTACCTACTACATTAACGGCCATGAAATTAAAGATGTAGCACCTTATCCCCAGTTATCAGTAACGGGTATCCTGCAAAAATCGAGTAACGTTGGTGTTTCCAGACTGGCGCTGGCAATGCCACCCTCCGTGTTAATCGATACTTATGCTGATTTTGGTTTAGGAAAAACAACCAATATGGGGCTTGTCGGAGAGAGCCGTGGCATTTACCCCAAAAAAAAACGCTGGTCTGACATTGAGAGGGCAACTTTTTCTTTTGGCTACGGTCTAATGGTAACGCCGTTACAGCTGGCACGCGTCTACGCAACGATCGGCAGTATGGGTCTTTACAGGCCACTTTCGATTACCAAAGTTGATCCCCCTGTGGCCGGAGAACGCGTTTTTCCTGAGTCACTGGTCCGCACCGTCGTTCAGATGATGGAAACCGTCTCCCTGCCTGGCGGTGGCGGCACCAAAGCTGCGATAAAAGGCTACCGTATCGCGATTAAAACGGGTACTGCTAAAAAAGTAGGGCCTGATGGTAAATATATTAATAAATATATCGCTTATACCGCCGGTATTGCCCCGGCTAGTCAGCCACGTTTTGCGCTGGTAGTAGTGATAAATGATCCCCAGGCGGGGAAATACTACGGTGGCGCTGTTTCTGCGCCGGTTTTTGGCGCCATTATGAGCTCGGTGCTGCGTACCATGAATATCGAGCCAGATGCGGTAACTTTGAGCGATAAAAATGAATTTGTAATGAACAGAAACAGTAACAGTAACAGTAAAGAGGATTCACGTGGCAGATCGTAATTTACGCAGCTTGCTTGCCCCGTGGGGCATTGTAGCGCCGGAGCGGCCACTTCGGGAGATGATACTGGACAGCCGCAGTGTGGCTGCCGGTGATCTGTTTATCGCCATCGCAGGCCACAAAATGGACGGCCGACGCTATATTCCGCAGGCTATCGCGCAAGGTGTTGCCGCCATTATTGCGCAATCTGAAGGTGCAACGGCTCTCCATGGCACGATACCTCATGGCACGATACCTCATGGCACGATAAAAGAGATACAGGGTGTTCCGGTTATCTATTTTGCTCATCTGAATCAACAGTTATCTGCGCTGGCGGGGCAGTTTTATCATCGGCATGACGCGTTACCACATTTGATGCTACCACATTTGATTGGAGTCACCGGCACTAATGGTAAAACCACCACAACGCATTTGCTGGCTCAGTGGGCCCGTTTGCTTGGAAAAACCAGCGCGGTGATGGGAACTCTGGGCAATGGGCCGATTGATAAGATCCAGCCGGCCCCAAATACCACCGGATCTGCCGCCGCCATTCAGCAGCAACTGAGCTATTTTTCTGACCAGGGCGTAGATTTTACTGCCATGGAAGTTTCCTCCCATGGCCTGATACAGCATCGCGTTGCTGCACTGCCTTTTTCCGCCGCCGTATTTACTAATCTGAGTCATGATCATCTTGATTATCATGGTGATATGGCAAGCTATGAAGCCGCAAAATGGTTGCTGTTTTCGACGCATCAGGCGCAACAACACGTGATTAATGCCGATGATGCTGTCGGGTGCCGCTGGCTGAGCCAGCTGCCGCGGGCAGTGGCTGTCAGCATGGAAGATAAACTGCCACCCTCCCGGCGAGAGCGCTGGCTGGCAGCACACAGTATTACTTATCACAATCACGGTGCCCGAATTGTTTTCGCGTCCAGCTGGGGTAAAGGCCGCATAGAGAGCCGCCTGACAGGGGCTTTTAATGTCAGTAACTTACTGCTGGCAGCAGCAACGTTGTTATCGCTCGGATACTCACTGACTGAGTTACTGCAGACAGCGCACTCTCTGCAACCCGTCTGTGGCCGTATGGAGATTTTTGATAGCCCGGGTATGCCAAAAGTGGTCGTTGATTATGCCCATACACCCGATGCGCTGGCAAAAGCTCTGACCGCCGCCAGACTACATTGTAACGGGCAGCTCTGGTGTGTATTTGGTTGTGGTGGATCGAGAGATAAAGGTAAGCGTCCATTAATGGCGGCGGTTGCAGAACAGCTCGCGGACCAGATAATTGTCACCGATGATAATCCGCGTACTGAAACACCCGCAGCGATTATATCGGATATTCTCAGTGGGTTTCTGGATAGGGGCTCGGTGCAAGTCATTCATGGTCGTGCAAGGGCAATAACCCGTGCCGTCATGCAGGCCGGTTTTGAGGATATGATCCTGGTTGCCGGAAAAGGGCATGAGGAGTATCAGTTAGTGGGTAACCGTCGCTTCGATTATTCAGACAGGTTTACCGTCGCCAGATTATTGGGGGTAGCTGTATGATAGCCCTCTCTTTACAAACACTGGCGGTAGTCGTTAATGGCACGCTTATCGCTCACCCTGTCGAGCACTCTGACTCCCGGACTGGCATCGCGAACAGTCAGATTCACACAGTCATTCACACAGTTACTACAGACAGCCGTAATATCACTGATGGCTGCCTGTTTATCGCATTAAAAGGTGAACGTTACGATGGGCATGATTTTGCCCACTCCTCGGTCGCCGCTGGCGCCGTTGCTCTGCTGGTCAGTCAATACTTAGCGGTGAATGCGCCCCAAATTTTAGTGCAGGACACCCGCCAGGCAATGCATCAGCTGGCTGCCTGGGTTCGTCAACAGGTACCCGCCCGCGTTGTAGCACTCACCGGCTCTTCAGGTAAAACGTCCGTCACAGCGATGACAGCAGCTATTTTGCGCCAGTGCGGCAGTGTGCTGTCCACGCATGGCAATTTCAATAATGATATTGGCGTTCCACTCACACTGCTGCGTTTAACGGCTGACCATGATTTTGCAGTCATTGAGCTGGGTGCTAATCATCCTGGAGAAATTGCCTGCACGGCGAATTTAAGCCGCCCGCATAGCGTACTGGTTAATAATCTGTCAGCTGCCCATCTGCAAGGTTTTGGTTCTCTGGCAGGTGTCGCTGAGGCAAAAGGGGAAATTTTTAGTGCCTTAGAGAGCGGAGGCATCGCAATCATCAATGCCGATAGCCATGACTGGCCCCGCTGGCAGGCGTTAACTCGCCATAAAAAAGTCTGGCGCTTCTCACTTCATGCCGCAGCGGGTATCGATTTTTCTGCCGCCGCTATTGTGCAAGCTGAGCGGGCAACACATTTTACTCTGCTCTCTCCCTTTGGAGAGGTGGACGTTATTCTGCCGCTGCCAGGGCTACATAATGTGGCGAATGCCCTGGCTGCTGCCGCGCTGGCAATGTCAGTCGGTGCAACGCTTACTGCTGTGTGTCAGGGTTTAGCTCAGTTACAGCCGCTGCCGGGAAGATTATTCCCGCTGCAACTCGCTCTAGGGAAGTTGCTGTTAGACGACAGTTACAACGCTAACGTTGGCTCCATGACCGCCGCAGCGCTTACGCTCGCCAGCATGCCAGGCTATCGCGTCATGGTAGTGGGTGATATGGCGGAGTTAGGTGATGCCGCGCAACAGTGTCATCGTCAGGCAGGAGAGGCTATCCGGCTGGCGGGTATCGATAAAGTACTCAGTGTAGGCCCCTTAAGTAAATTTATCAGTGATGCCAGCGGGAGGGGTGAACATTTTCAGGATCAGGCAGCGCTGGCTGTTCGCCTCTCTGCCTTACTGACTGAGCATTCAACGATAACCGCACTGATTAAGGGCTCACGTAGTGCTGCGATGGAAAATATTGTACGCACACTACAGGAGGTTGAACTATGCTAGTCTGGCTGGCCGAATATCTGGTCAAATTTCATTCCGGATTTAACGTTTTTTCCTATCTGACGTTCCGCGCTATTGTCAGCCTGCTGACTGCTCTTTTTATTTCATTATGGCTGGGGCCCTGTTTCATCGGCTGGCTACAAAAGTTACAGATTGGTCAGGTCGTCCGTAGCGACGGACCAGAGTCGCATTTCAGTAAGCGTGGCACCCCAACCATGGGAGGACTTTTAATTCTGACTGCGGTCACACTTTCCGTACTGCTATGGACTTACCTGTCTAATCCCTATGTCTGGTGCGTACTGTTTATTTTTTTGAGCTACGGGATTATTGGATTTGTCGATGATTATCGAAAAATAGTGCGTAAAAATAGCAATGGACTGACTGCCCGCTGGAAATATTTCTGGCAGTCGGTCATTGCCCTTATTGTCGCATTTGCGCTGTATGCCACAGGTAATAACACCCCAGCAACGCTGTTGGTGGTGCCATTTTTTAAAGATATCATGCCGCAACTGGGCCTGTTATACATTTTTCTGGCCTATTTTGTCATCGTTGGCACCAGCAATGCTGTCAATCTGACCGATGGCCTGGATGGACTGGCTATTATGCCCACGGTACTGGTTGCCGCCGGTTTTTCCCTGGTGGCATGGGCAACGGGTAACATTAATTTTGCCAGTTATTTGCATATCCCTTATCTGCGCTACGCCGGTGAACTGGTAGTGGTCTCGACTGCCATTGTCGGCGCAGGGTTAGGATTTTTATGGTTTAACACCTATCCGGCGCAGATATTTATGGGAGATGTGGGATCACTGGCGCTCGGTGGAGCACTGGGGACCATCGCAGTATTACTGCGCCAGGAATTTTTGTTACTGATTATGGGCGGTGTGTTTGTGGTGGAAACCTTGTCGGTGATTTTGCAGGTGGGCTCTTTTAAGTTACGCGGGCAGCGAGTATTTCGTATGGCACCTATTCATCACCATTATGAATTGAAAGGCTGGCCAGAACCACGGGTGATTGTGCGTTGCTGGATTATTGCATTGATGCTGGTGCTGATCGGCCTGGCAACACTGAAGGTACGTTAACCATGTGGGACTATCGGGGCAAACAGGTGGTCATTGTCGGATTAGGGCTGACAGGGATCTCCTGTGTTAATTTTTTTATAGCACGAGGTGTTATACCACGTGTTATGGATAGCCGACAGCATCCGCCTGGTCTGCAACAACTCTCTGCCAATATCTCTACCGATATCGAATGCTATTTAGGGGGCTTTAACGAGGAGTGGTTACTGGCTGCGAATTTAATAGTCGTCAGCCCCGGTATTGCGTTAACAACCCCTGAGTTAGCAGCAGCGCGCCAGGCCGGAGTAGAAATTACTGGCGATATCGAACTGTTTTGCCGCGAAGCTAAAATGCCAATTATTGCCATTACGGGTTCTAACGGCAAAAGTACGGTCACCACGTTGCTGAGCGAAATGGCCACAGCGGCGGGCTGGCGCGTCGGAACAGGGGGCAATATTGGCGTACCGGCGCTGACATTACTCAGTCACTCCTGGGAGCTGGTTGTCCTGGAGCTGTCCAGTTTTCAGCTCGAATTAACCAGCACTCTGCATGCAATGGCAGCCACTATTTTAAATGTGACCGAAGATCACAGCGATCGCTATCCTTTGGGGCTTGCGCAATACCGTGAGGCTAAGTTGCGCATTTATGATAATGCCACCACCTGTGTTGTTAATGCCGATGATCCGCTTACTCTGCCATCTCGCGGCCTGCCATCTCACGACATGCCATCTCTCACCCTCTCCCCTCACGGCCTGCCATCTCGCAGTATGCCTCCTCACAGCATAGATAACCGCTGTATCAGCTTTGGCATCGATAACGGTGATTACCGTCTGCATAAGCAGGCAGATGAAGTCTGGCTACAGGCACGAGGTGAGATAATTTTAAAGACGGACATGATGAAATTAACGGGTCAGCATAACTACAGCAACGCGCTGGCAGCGCTGGCACTGGCCGACACGCTGGGGATCCCGCGCTCATGTAGCGTGGCGGTGCTAAAAACATACCGCGGGCTGGCGCACCGATTCCAGCTGGTATTTGAACGTAATCACGTGCGCTGGATCAACGATTCAAAAGCAACCAATGTGGGCAGTACAGTGGCGGCATTGAATGGATTACAGCTGACAGGCAGGCTCTATTTATTACTGGGCGGAGAGGGTAAATCAGCAGATTTTTCACCCTTAGCCCGGTTATTACAGAACGATAAGATCCGGGTTTACTGTTTTGGGCGTGACGCGCCGCAGCTTGCCCGGCTGCGGCCGGAAAGTTCCGAGTGTACGGTAACGATGGAACAGGCAGTCAGAAAGCTGGTCCCCGGGCTGCAACCCGGTGATACGGTTTTGCTGTCGCCCGCCTGCGCCAGTCTGGACCAGTTTCAGAATTTTGAACAACGCGGGAATGAATTTGTACGTCTTGCCAGGGAGCTCGGCTGATGAACCGACAACAGCATGGGTTGTTCAGGAAATGGGGAAACTGGCTAACAGGACGCAATAGCGACGTGGCCAGCAAAGTTCTGTATGACAGAATGCTGTTGTGGCTGACCTTCGGTTTAATTACCGTCGGTTTTGTAATGGTGACGTCTGCCTCGATGCCAATAGGGCAGCAGCTGGCAAATGATCCCTTTTTATTTGCCAAACGTGAAGCCTTCTACCTGGGATTAGCTTCTGCCCTGTCACTGGTGACGTTGCGTATCCCTATGGCCTTCTGGCAGCGTTACAGTACTGTTATCCTGTTAATTTCTATCGCTCTGTTGCTGATGGTATTGCTGGCAGGCAGTTCAGTGAATGGTGCCGCGCGCTGGATTTCACTCGGCCCGCTGCGTATTCAGCCTGCTGAACTCTCTAAAATCTCCCTGTTTTGCTATCTGGCAAGTTACCTGGTCCGTAAAGTTGCAGAAGTGCGCAGTAATTTTTGGGGATTTTGCAAACCGATGGCAGTCATGGTGGTCCTGGCTGTACTACTGCTGGCTCAGCCAGATTTAGGCACCGTGGTCATATTGTTTATTACCACGCTGTCGATGCTGTTTTTAGCAGGTGCAAAGCTATGGCAATTCCTGGCGATTATCGGTTCAGGCGTCTTTGCTGTTTGTCTGTTGATAGCCTCTGAACCCTATCGTATGCGCCGTGTTATTTCATTTTTGGATCCGTGGCAGGATCCCTTTGGCAGCGGTTATCAGTTAACTCAGTCACTCATGGCATTTGGTCGTGGCGAACTCTGGGGCCATGGCTTAGGTAATTCAGTACAAAAACTGGCGTATTTACCTGAAGCCCATACCGATTTTATTTTCGCAATATTAGCTGAAGAGCTCGGTTATATCGGTGTAGTTTGTACACTGCTGATGATATTTTTTATCGCCTTTCGCGCCATGTCTATTGGCCGCTGTGCGCTGCAGCTCGATCAGCGATTTTCCGGATTTTTAGCCTGTTCCATCGGGGTCTGGCTGAGTTTTCAGTCTCTGGTAAATGTCGGTGCGGCAGCGGGAATATTACCCACCAAAGGGCTGACCCTGCCATTGATAAGTTATGGTGGTTCAAGTTTATTGATTGTTTCAACCGCCATTGTGCTGCTGCTACGCATTGATTTTGAAACCCGCATGATACAGATACAGGCCTTTGCCAGGAGCCAGCGTGTCAGGAATCAATATGTCGAGAATCAATACGTCGGGAACCAACATGATGTTGGAAACCAAAAATGAGCAGTAAACGTTTGCTCGTGATGGCAGGCGGGAGTGGCGGACACGTATTCCCGGGTCTGGCTGTTGCTCACTATTTAATAGCGCAAGGCTGGCAGGTTTTGTGGTTAGGTACCGCGGACAGAATGGAAGCATCCCTGGTACCTGCACAAGGCATTGCTATCAATTTCATTCAGATCAACGGGTTGCGGGGTAAGGGGATCAGGGCGCAGCTTATGGCACCGGTGCGCATTTGGCGGGCAATAGGTCAGGCTCGGGTAATTATACGTCACTACCAGCCTGATGTGGTGTTAGGCATGGGTGGATACGTTTCAGGCCCTGGTGGCATGGCGGCGTGGTTGTACCGTGTGCCGGTAGTATTACATGAACAAAACGCTGTTGCCGGTCTGACAAATCGTTTACTGGCGAAAATCGCTACAAAAATCTTACAGGCTTTTCCAGGGGCATTCCCTCATGCAGAGGTGGTGGGCAATCCTCTGCGGCCCGACGTGCTGGCATTACCCCCGCCTGCTGAGCGCTTCGCCGGCCGTACAGGGCCCCTCCGTCTGTTGGTGATTGGTGGCAGCCAGGGGGCAAATATCCTGAACCAGATCGCGCCTGTGGTCGCCAGTCAGTTAGGTGAACACATAACGCTGTGGCACCAGGTCGGTAAGGGTGCGCTGACAGCGGTGTTATCAGCCTATGAACAAGTAAACCAAACGCAGCATCGGGTGACTGAATTTATCGATGATATCGCTGCCGCTTACGCATGGGCCGATATTGTGCTGTGCCGCAGCGGTGCTTTGACTGTCAGCGAAGTGGCCGCCGCCGGTTTAGCGGCCATATTCGTGCCGTTCCAGCATAAAGATCGCCAGCAGTACTGGAATGCCTTGCCGCTTGAACAGGCTGGCGCTGCAAAAATAATTGAACAGCATAAGATTACTCCGGCGTTGCTGAGCCATTTACTACAGCACTGGGATCGTCAGCAGTTGTTGTTGATGGCGCAGCGGGCCAGGGCGCAGGCTATCCCTGATGCAACGGAACGCGTAGCACGCGCGGTATTTGCCGCAGTGGAGAAGTGACAGACAACCAACGTTTACAATCCGGGTAATAACTGGGTTGTAAACACGTAACACTTAATCAAGTAACACTTAATCAAATAACACATAAGCAAGTGATAATAAACGTGAATATACAGCAAATAGCGCAATTACGAACTATCGTGCCTGAGATGCGGCGTGTTCGGCATATCCACTTTATCGGCATTGGTGGTGCGGGGATGGGGGGGATTGCCGAGGTATTAGCTAACGAGGGTTACCAAATCAGCGGGTCAGATTTGGCAGCCAGTGCCGTCACTGAGCGCCTTTGCACCATGGGCATATCCATTCAGTTTTATCATCACGCACAGAATATACAGGGGGCCAGTGTGGTGGTAGTGTCAACCGCAATTGCGGCGGATAACCCTGAGATTGTTGCCGCGCAGATGGCGCGCGTACCGGTGATTCGCCGCGCTGAAATGCTCGCGGAATTAATGCGCTACCGTCATGGCATTGCCGTTTCAGGGACGCACGGTAAAACCACGACAACGGCAATGATTGCCAGTATTTATGCACAGGCAGGATTAGATCCAACCTTTGTCAATGGCGGATTAGTAAAAGCCACCGGAACGCACGCATGTCTGGGCTCCAGCCGCTATTTAATCGTTGAAGCCGATGAAAGTGATGCCTCGTTTCTGCACTTACAACCTATGGTGGCGGTTGTTACCAATATCGAAGCTGACCATATGGATACCTATCATGGCAATTTTGAGAATTTAAAACAGACGTTTATCAATTTCTTACATAATTTGCCCTTTTATGGGCTGGCCGTCATGTGTATCGATGATCTGGTAATTCGTCAGCTGTTACCCGGCATAGGGCGACGTATTACTACCTATGGCTTCAGTAAAGATGCCGACGTACACATCTCCGGCTATCAACAGAGGGGCGCAAAGGGATATTTCACACTACACCGCCCGAATCATCCGTTGATGGTTGTTACACTGAATGCGCCAGGGCGACACAATGCACTGAATGCCGCAGCAGCCGTGGCGGTAGCAACAGAAGACGGCATTGCTGACAACGATATCTTGTCTGTGTTAGCAAGTTTCCAGGGAACGGGCCGTCGTTTTGATGTGCTGGGCCACTTTGCGCTTGACATCGTTAACGGTAAACAGGGGGCGGTGATGCTGGTTGATGATTACGGCCACCACCCCACTGAAGTGGATGTCACGATTAAAGCGGCGCGAGCTGGCTGGCCAGATAAACGGATCGTGATGCTATTTCAGCCTCATCGTTATAGCCGTACTCGTGATCTGTTTGATAATTTTGTCACTGTCCTGTCTCAGGTTGATGTATTACTGATGCTGGATGTTTACCCGGCGGGTGAATTAAGCATCCCAGGGGCCGACAGCCGATCGCTATGCGCCGCGATTCGCAGCCGCAACACGTTAGATCCAATTCTGGTGTCGGACCAGGAACAACTGTCGTCAATTCTGGCACCATTAATTAATGCGAATGATCTGCTCCTGATGCAGGGAGCCGGAAGTATTGGCAAAATTGCCCGTCATCTGGCTGAATCAAAATTACAGCCACAGCCACAGATACAGAAAGAAAAAGAAAAAAATAAAGAAAAAGATAAAGATAAAAATAAAGAGGCACTTCATGGCTGAAAAAGTCGCCGTATTGCTGGGAGGAACCTCTGCAGAGCGAGAAGTTTCATTGCTGTCAGGTCAGGCGGTGCTGGCCGGGCTTCTTGAAGCAGGTATTAACGCTTACGGGGTCGATACCAGAGATTACCCTGTACTTAAATTGAAAGAACAGGGTTATGACAAAGTCTTTATTGCGCTGCATGGTCGTGGTGGTGAGGATGGCAGTCTGCAGGGTGTGCTGGAATTTTTACAGTTGCCCTACACCGGTAGCGGCGTCATGGCATCCGCTTTGGCGATGGATAAATTGCGCAGCAAACTGATATGGACGGCCTTAGGGCTATCGGTGCCACCCTGGGTAGTTTTAAATCAGCAACAATTTATCACCCAAGGCCTGGACTCTGTGGCAGCGCAGCTTGCTGAGCTGGGCTGGCCATTAATTGTCAAACCAACCAAAGAAGGTTCCAGTGTTGGTGTAAGCAAAATTAATGGTAGCTGTGAGCTCCCGGCCGCACTGGAAAAAGCGTATCGTTACGCAAATGACGTATTAATTGAGAAATGTCTGACAGGACCAGAATATGCTGTAGCGATTCTGGATGGTGACGTTTTACCCCCAATCCGTATCCAGCCAGCGGGCCTGCTTTACGATTACGAAGCTAAATATCTGTCTGACAACACACAGTATTTTTGCCCCTGTGGCTTAAATGAAACGCAAGAGCAGAAACTGACAGCACTTGCACTACAGGCCTGGCACGCTCTGGATTGCAAGGGATGGGGCAGAATCGATGTGATGCAAAATAATGACGGCCATTTTTATCTGCTGGAAGTCAATACGTCTCCGGGTATGACCAGCCATAGCCTGGTACCGATGGCGGCACGCCAGAACGGTTTAAGCTTTTCGCAGTTAGTGGCGAAAATTTTAGCGCTGGCGAGCTGATATGTCACAGGCCGCTCTGAATAACCGTGAGCGGGGTGTTGCAGAAAAAACACCTCGCCGTCGCAGCAATGGAGCGCGGCTGGCTGGTTTTATTTTTTTGCTGGCAGTGGCAGGGACACTATGCTGGAGTGGCTGGGCGATTGTTAGCCTGCTGCAAGATGCGAACCGGTTACCGCTATCCAGACTAGTGGTAACCGGTTCGCGTCACTATACCAGGCTCGATGACATCCGCGAGGCTATTCTGGCATCAGGCCCTCCTGGCACGGTTATGACACAAAATATGGACGTTATCTTACAACAGATCAAATATCTGCCTTGGATTAAGCATGCCAGCATACGTAAACAGTGGCCCGATACACTGAAAATTCGCCTGACAGAGTACGTTCCCGTGGCACGCTGGAATGATCTCTGGCATCTTGATGCACAGGCGAAACCATTCAGCGTGCCTGCGGAGCGTGCTGGCAGCCAGAAACTGCCACTACTATACGGACCTAAAGGCAGTGAGCAGGATCTGCTATCCGGTTACCATACTATGCACAGGCTACTGGCCGCCAACGGGCTAATGCTAAAAATGGTGGCAATGAGCGCCAGGCACTCCTGGCAGCTTGCTTTGGATAATGGTGTTCGTCTGGAACTGGGGCGAAATGATCACATTACCCGCCTGCAACGTTTTATTGTGCTCTATCCGATATTGCAGCAGCAATCAGGCTTGCAGGTGAGTTATGTTGATTTACGTTACGACACGGGGCTGGCGGTAGGCTGGGCCCCGGTATTTGTGGGTGAGCAGCAACGCAACCCGCCACAGGCGAAACAACAATGATTAAGCTGACAGACAGAAAACTGGTCGTGGGCCTTGAGATAGGTACCGCTAAAGTTTCAGTATTGATAGGTGAGATCCTCCCCGATGGCATGATTAATATCATCGGGGTGGGCAATTGTCCATCGCGCGGTATGGATAAAGGCGGGGTGAACGACCTTGAATCGGTAGTAAAATGCGTACAACGTGCTATCGATCAGGCAGAATTAATGGCAGATTGTCAGATTTCTTCGGTCTATCTGGCATTGTCAGGCAAACATATTAGTTGCCAGAATGAAATCGGGATGGTGCCTATTTCAGAAGAAGACGTAACACAGGAAGACGTAGAAAGCGTCGTACATACCGCAAAATCGGTGCGGGTGCGTGATGAACACCGTATTTTGCACGTCATTCCGCAGGAGTATGCCATCGATTACCAGGAAGGGATAAAAAATCCGATTGGTCTTTCTGGTGTGCGTATGCAGGCCAAAGTACACCTGGTTACCTGTCATAACGATATGGCTAAAAATATTGTTAAAGCAGTTGAACGTTGCGCTCTGAAAGTTGATCAGTTGATTTTCGCCGGGCTGGCTGCCAGTTACGCTGTACTAACAGAAGATGAGCGTGAACTGGGAGTCTGTGTGGTTGATATGGGAGGGGGCACTATGGATATGGTGGTTTATACGGCTGGGGCATTACGTTATAGCAAGGTAATACCTTATGCCGGTAATGTTGTTACCAGCGATATTGCCTATGCCTTTGGTACTCCTCCTACAGACGCAGAGGCGATTAAAGTGAGATACGGTTGCGCGCTCGGCTCAATGGTTAGCAAGGACGAAAGTGTCGAAGTACCCAGTGTTGGAGGGCGTCCTCCTCGCAGTTTACAGCGTCAGACTCTGGCGGAAGTTATCGAACCGCGTTACACCGAACTACTCAATTTAGTGAATGATGAAATTTTGCAATTGCAAGAGCAGCTACGTCAAAAAGGTGTCAAGCATCATCTGGCCGCAGGTATTGTACTCACCGGCGGGGCAGCTCAAATTGATGGTCTGGTGGCATGTGCACAACGGGTATTCCATGCTCAGGTACGTATTGGTCAGCCCTCAAATATCACTGGATTAACGGATTATGTGCAGGAACCTTACCACTCAACTGCCGTAGGGCTACTGCACTATGGTAAAGAATTTCACCTGAACGCTGATTCAGAAGCAGAAAAACCCGCCTCGGTAAGCGCCTGGTTTAAACGCATCAATAGCTGGCTGAGAAAAGAGTTTTAACGTTTTAACCCGGAGATCATACTTAAACATATTTTCTTGATCTCTAAGCCCTAGCACAAAACGGAGAGGAACTATGTTTGAACCAATGGAACTTACCAATGATGCGGTGATTAAAGTCATCGGCATCGGCGGCGGTGGCGGCAATGCCGTAGAACACATGGTACGCGAGCGTATTGAAGGTGTTGAATTTTTTGTGATTAATACCGATGCTCAGGCACTACGTAAAACATCGGTTGGCCAGACCATCCAGATTGGTAGTGGTATTACCAAGGGGTTGGGTGCAGGAGCCAATCCGGAAGTAGGCCGCAACTCGGCGGAAGAGGACCGTGATACCTTACGCGACGCACTGGATGGTGCCGATATGGTTTTTATCGCGGCCGGGATGGGGGGGGGTACCGGTACCGGCGCCGCACCCGTTGTCGCTGAAGTAGCAAAAGAATTGGGTATTTTAACCGTTGCGGTGGTGACAAAACCTTTCAATTTTGAAGGAAAGAAGCGCATGGCATTTGCGGAACAGGGGATTGCTGAATTATCCAGGCATGTAGATTCACTCATTACTATCCCTAACGACAAGCTGCTCAAGGTACTGGGTCGTGGCATCTCTCTGCTTGATGCTTTTAGCGCTGCAAATAACGTCCTGAAAGGAGCGGTTCAGGGTATCTCTGAATTGATTACCCGCCCAGGTTTAATGAATGTTGATTTTGCTGACGTACGTACCGTAATGGCTGAAATGGGTTACGCCATGATGGGATCTGGGGTTGCCTCCGGAGAGGATCGTGCCGAAGAAGCTGCTGAAATGGCTATATCCAGCCCATTACTGGAAGATATCGATCTGTCCGGTGCTCGTGGTGTTCTGGTCAATATCACTGCTGGTTTTGATCTTCGGCTGGATGAATTTGAAACAGTAGGTAATACTATCCGTGCTTTCGCCTCTGATAATGCCACCGTGGTCATTGGTACATCGCTGGATCCGGAAATGGACCATGAACTGCGTGTAACGGTTGTCGCTACCGGCATTGGTATAGACAAACGTCCAGAAATCATGCTGGTAACTCAGAAAAAATCGCAAGCAGTGACCGATAATCGCTATCAAAAAAATAGCATGTCACCATTACCGGAAGAGATAAAATCTGCCACTAACGTGGCGAATGAGTTAACAGGGGCTAAGGAGCGCGATTATCTGGATATTCCGACATTTTTGCGTAAACAGGCTGATTAATTGCTGGAAATTTGGCATTTGTATTATTTATGTTACAATTAGTGGCACGTTAATTCATAATAAAAATGAATTAATTATTGGTATTGCGAGATAACATGATGATAAAACAAAGGACATTAAAGCGTATTGTGCAGGCAACAGGCGTTGGATTGCATACAGGTCAAAAAGTTCGGTTGACAATGCTGCCCGCCGCTGCCAACACGGGGATTGTCTATCGCCGCACTGATTTGCACCCTCCCGTTGATTTTTACGCGGACGCAAAATCCGTGCGTGACACCCTGCTTTGCACTGCCCTGGTTAATGAACAGAATGTCCGTATATCTACCGTTGAACATCTCAACGCTGCCCTCGCAGGTTTAGGTGTCGATAACCTAATTATTGAGGTCAACGCCCCGGAAATTCCTATTATGGACGGCAGTGCCAGCCCTTTTATCTATTTGTTACTGGATGCCGGTATTGAAGAACTAAAAGCCGCTAAAAAATTTCTGCGTATCAAAGAAGTCGTGCGAGCCGAGCAGGGTGATAAATGGGCTGAATTATCGCCATTTGATGGGTTTCGCCTCGATTTTACTATCGACTTCAATCATCCGGCGATAAACTCCAGCACTCAACATTATCGTTTTGATTTTTCTGCTGATTCTTTCGTTACACAAATCAGCCGTGCGCGAACTTTCGGTTTTATGCGTGACATCGAATCCCTGCAATCGCGTGGATTATGTTTAGGCGGCAGTTTCGACTGTGCTATTGTTGTTGATGATTATCGCGTTCTGAATGAGGATGGACTGCGCTTTGAGGACGAATTTGTGCGTCATAAAATGCTGGATGCCATCGGTGATCTCTTTATCTGTGGCCACAATATCATTGGTGCCTTCACGGCATTTAAATCTGGTCATGCGTTAAATAATAAATTGTTGCAGGCTGTATTAGCCAAACGAGAATCCTTTGAATTCGTCACATTTCAGCACGAAACTGAAATGCCTCAGGCATTTAAAACACCCGTCGCTGTTCTGGCTTAGACCATACAAAAGAATAATCATCACGAAAACTGACAGTTCCAGCCGTTCTTGTATCGTGATTTTCGTTCGGCATCACCTGACTGGTGCAGCTTACCTGTTTTACACGCCACTACTTTATTACGTTTTATCTCTGTTACGTTTTATCTTTGCTAACCGGAATGCGCTTCCCTGTATTATTGTAGTGGCAATAGTAGTGGCAATAGTAAAGGCATAGTAAATTTGCTACCTGAATAGAAGTGATATCCTCATTTCATTACCCCCGATGTCAGACTCGCTGAACAATTCGCGATAGTCGATACGAACAACCACTATTTTATGAACAGCCTTTATACTGTGGCCAGTTTTAGCAGGCCACTACCTGTGCAGCACAGCGAGCGCAACACGCTTTTTAGGAAGAGCAGATGGATATTATCCTGGATATATTACGTGCTTTGTGGCAAAGCGACTATGAAACACTGGCTAATCCCTCTTTGGCGTGGGTCATTTATATCCTGCTGTTTGTAATAATTTTTTTGGAAAACGGGCTGCTTCCGGCGGCATTTCTTCCCGGAGATAGTCTGCTGGTGCTGGTTGGTGTGCTGATATCCAAAGATGCAATGAGTTTCCCTGTCACACTGACTGTTCTCACTATTGCTGCAAGCACGGGATGCTGGCTTGGTTACGTACAGGGTAAATTTTTAGGCAACACCAAAATTGTACAGGGATGGCTTTCCCATCTTCCTTTGCACTATCATCAGCGTGCTTATGAGCTGTTTCATCGTCATGGTTTGCATGCGCTACTGATTGGGCGTTTTCTGGCATTCATTCGTACCATTCTTCCCGCCATTGCTGGTCTTTCTGGCCTTAATAATGCCAGATTTCAATTATTTAACTGGATAAGTGGTGCGTTGTGGGTGCTTATTTTAATTTCCATCGGTTTCTTTCTGGGAAAAACACCACTATTCCTAAAGCATGAAGATGAACTGATGTTCATTCTCATATTGTTACCACTGGTACTGCTTATCAGCGGATTATTTGGTTCGCTATTTATATTGTGGAAAAAAAAACGGGCCCGTGCCAAAAACAGTGATGGAGCTGGCCGGTAAGCCGGGTTCTGTCGTGGACAACCATTCATCTAGGCCAGCACTCACGCGCTGGCTCAAGCAGCCTACCCGGGTTCAGTACGGGCCGCACCATGTGAACCCCTATTTGGCCTTGCTCCGGGTGGAGTTTACCCTGCCACAAGCTGTTACCAGCCGCGCGGTGCGCTCTTACCGCACCCTTTCACCCTTACCTGATCCCGCAATACGGGCCATCGGCGGTCTGCTCTCTGTTGCACTTGTCGTAGGTTTGCACCCCCCAGGCGTTACCTGGCACCCTGCCCTGTGGAGCCCGGACTTTCCTCCCCTTTGAACCACTTCCTTAAACAGGACGGAAACAAAGCAGCGGCTGTCTTGGCCAGCTCCGCCACGATTATAGTGCTATCAGACCACGATGTCACCTTTCTGACATCACCTTTCTGATATCATTTTTCTGTTGACGAAACAGCATTCTGCCTGTCCAGAGCATAACGGTAGAGCGCATTTTTTTTAACACCATGAATTTCTGCCGCCAGCGCAGCCGCTTTCCTCAATGGTAAATCTTTTTGCAGTAAGGCCAGGGTACGCAGTACCGGGGCTGGCAGTGCATCTGTGGCGGGTGACTTATAACCTTCGACAATCAGCACTATTTCACCACGACGGCGCATTTCATCAATCTGTACCCAGGCCAGTAGTTCAGCAACGGGGGCGCCGTATATAGATTCCCAGGTTTTAGTCAGTTCACGGGCCAGCACTACATAACGCTGAGCACCAAGCACTGTTGCCATATCCTGCAAACTTTCCAGCACCCGGTGGGGAGCTTCGTAAAATATTAACGTTCTTGGCTCTTCAGTCAGCGTATGCAATCTGTCTTTACGGCTTTTTGTTTTAGCTGGCAGAAAACCTTCATAACAAAAACGATTTGACGCAATACCCGCTGCTGAAAGTGCAACAATTGCCGCACAAGGCCCGGCCAGCGGCGCCACGCAAAGACCCGCCTCACGGCAGCGGCGCACTAAATGATACCCTGGATCATTAATCAGTGGCGTTCCGGCGTCACAAACTAGTGCTATACTCTGGCCATGTTGCAATTTTATCAATAACTGGTGAGCTTTTTGTTGTTCATTATGATCATGGAGGGCAAACAGACGAGTGCTGATAGCAAAATGTTGCAACAGCAAACCCGTATGGCGTGTATCTTCCGCCGCAATCAAATCGACGTTTTTTAGTACCGTTAACGCGCGCGGGGTCATATCTCCTAAGTTCCCTATCGGAGTGGGTACCACGTAAAGCGTTGACGCAGAAACCACGCCGTTGCCCGGTTGATTCATTGTTTCATCCGCATGACTGATTTATATTGAGCATTAAAAAAAACAACGCAGGACATGGCATGTTTTCTTCAGGATTCACTGGCAGCAAAGTAAATTTTTTCGCTTTCGTCGGCGTTATTTTTGCCGTGCTCGCCCTGACTGGCTGTGCGGGCGACACTGTTGTACAAACATCACCGAATATACAGGACGAAGCTAGCGCTGGCTCTGATTATTATCTTCGGCGCATGCACGATAGCAGTGACGAAGAGAGGGCTGGCTGGCAACTGCTCGCCATTCGTGCACTGTTAATGGAGGAAAACTACGTCCGCGCTGCTGAACAGTTGCGTCAGTTACCCCGGGGTCTGAACGAATTCCAGTATCAGGAACAACAACTTCTGGAGGCAGAACTACAAATCGCACAAAAAAGTTATTCGGCAATTAGCTATATTCTCGCCAAACTGAAGCCAGAGTCGCTCTCCGCCAGCCAGCAGATACGCTACTGGCAGGCCCAAGGCAGCATTAATCAGGGCATTGCGTTGCTACGTTCCTACATTAGCCAGCAACCTTTGTTAAGTGGTAACGCTTACCAGGAAAATATCGATAAAACCTGGCAAATGCTGGTACAGCTTACAGCTGAGGAGACTGGGCAGTTAACAATTAATGCTGATGAGCATATCCTGCAGGGCTGGCTGGACTTGCTTTATACCTGGCAGCATGGCAAAAAAAATCCCGCTTCACTGAATGCAGAAATCAGGGAGTGGCAAACGCGCTACCCGCAAAATCCGGCGGCAAAAACATTACCAACCCGCCTGACGCAGCTGAATCAGAAAAAAACCATAACGATTGCACTATTACTGCCACTAAGCGGCCCCGCAAAAATCTTTGGTGATGCTATTCTACAGGGCTTTATCGCCGCAAAGGATGGTCTGCTGGCGGCAAACATTCCTCTGCAACAGGCAAATACCACTACAGCTATCGACAGTGATTCAGAATCCTCTGTCCGCGAAACACGTTATGGTGCGGAGCAGCCGGCACTTTCAGTGAGCCATGCTGAGATAAGAACGTATGATACATCCACCCAATCAACACCAGCCTTGCTGGAACAGGCACGCGAAGATGGCGCCTTTTTAGTCGTCGGCCCGTTACTCAAACCCGAAGTGGCGCAACTGGCCACTCTCACAACTTCGCTGAATATTCTGGCTCTCAATCGACCCGAAATACATCGACCTGAAACAAACCAACTTGAAACAAACCAACTTGAAACAAATAAAAGTAACCCTGCTGTTTGCTATTTTGCACTCTCTCCTGAAGATGAAGCCAGAGATGCCGCCCGCCACCTGCAACAACAGCAAAAAAAAACACCGTTATTGCTCACTCCGCGTGGCGCATTTGGCGATCGTATAGCCATGGCATTCGCTGACGAGTGGTACAGGCAAGAGAATGTTACCGTTCTGCAGCAAACTTTTGGCACAATGAATGAGCTCAGACAGACGATAAACAGCAGTACTGGTATTCGTATAACAGGTAATCCGGTACGTGCACTAACGGCAAATACACCGCCTCTGCCTGCCAGCGGCGATGTGGATGCAGTGTATATCGTGGCGACTCCTGCCGAATTAACGTTAATTAAACCTATGATCGATATGGCCATTTCCGATACCAAAACTAAACCTGCGTTATTCTCCAGTTCCCGTAGCCATCAGGCAGATGCTGGCCCGGATTATCACCTGGAAATGGAAGGTCTGCAGTTCAGTGATATTCCGTTAATGGCCGGAGAATATCCTGCGCTAATGCAGCGCCTGATTGCTAAATTTGGCAATGACTACTCTTTGGTACGCCTGTATGCCATGGGGATTGATGCATGGTCTTTACTGCATCATTTTGCCGAGATAAATCAGCCACTCACTTTCCAGCTTAAAGGGCTCACCGGCATACTGGGTACGACAGAAAACTGTATTATTAGCCGTCGGCTACCCTGGCTACGTTATCATAACGGAAAGATTGTTCCTGTAGCCGCATATGGCTAATCCGCTGAGTACGTGATATACCGGTTCGCGGTGGGTAGTCTTTGTCTTAATGGAGGCAGAGTGGCTTATGGATGAACGGATAAGCTCACGGGCTGTTGGTACAAACTATGAAATCCTGGCACGCAACTATCTCGAACGTGTCGGGCTTGTGTTTGTGGCTGCTAACGTTACGTTACGTTGTGGTGAAATTGATCTCATTATGCGTGATCATCAAACCTGGGTATTTGTTGAGGTGCGTTTTCGTCGTCGTGCTACTTTTGGCGACGCAGCCACAAGTGTTACTTACGCTAAACGAAAACGGTTGCTACAAACTGCTGCCGTTTGGCTAGCCCGGTATGGAGCCAGTTTTGATACCTCATCCTGTCGTTTTGATGTTTTTGCCATTACGGGTCATCGTACAGAATGGTTACCTGATGCCTTCGGTATGCATTGAGTATGTCCTCAGTATGCATCAAGTGTGCATCGAATATTTTTTCTCCGGTCACCAGTCAACCAACCACACCTAATGGGTTAAATCAACGTGCTGGATAGAATAAAAATCTGTTTTACGGAAAGCATCCAAACTCAAATTGCGGCGGCAGAAGCACTGCCAGACGTTATCTCACGTGCGGCAGCGGCAATGGTGCACTCTCTGCTCAATGGTAACAAGATCCTCTGTTGTGGCAATGGGTGCTCTGCGGCAAACAGCCAGCATTTTGCAGCCAGCATGATCAACCGCTTTGAAACCGAACGCCCCAGTCTGCCTGCTATTGCAATAAATGCAGATAATGTGGTGCTGACCGCCATTACTAATGATCGTTTACACGACGAGGTCTATGCTAAACAGGTTCGTGCGCTTGGGCATGCCGGAGATGTGCTGCTGGCAATTTCTGCCCGTGGCAACAGCCGTGATGTCATAAAAGCAGTTGAAGCAGCAGTCACCCGAGACATGACAATCATTGCGCTTACCGGTTATGATGGTGGAGAACTCGCAGGTTTACTCGGTCAACAGGATGTTGAAATTCGGGTACCCTCTCACCATAGTGCACGTATTCAGGAAATACACCTGTTGGCCGTGAATTGCCTGTGCGACTTAATTGATAGCACATTATTTCCTCACAAAGATGGTTAGATGATTAAATTATTAGAAGGAAAGCAAATGAAAACTTTGTCTACAGTGGCACTCCTCTCTGGTGCGTTCCTGCTTTCAGGTTGTCTTAGCGCCGTAGTCGTCGGTAGTGCGGCGGTCGCCACAAAAACCGTTACGGATCCGCGTACTGCAGGAAGACAAATGGATGACGGGACCATGGAAGTGAGAGTCAGTGGCGTGCTAAATAAAGATCCACAACTGAAAAAACAGGCACGGATTGTTGCGACAGCTTATCAGGGAAAGATACTGCTTACCGGCCAGGCACCCACCGCAATGCTGGCCGACCGGGCTAAACAACTTGCAATGAGTGTCGACGGCACAACAGAAATTTATAATGAAATCCGTAAGGGCACTCCGGTCAATTTTAGCACGTTATCATCCGATATCTGGATCACTACTAAGGTACACTCGCGGCTACTGGCTGGTGATTCGGTTAAATTATCCCATGTGAAAGTCGTGACTGAAAATGCAGAGGTATTTCTCCTGGGCTTAGTCACCGAAAAAGAAGGTAAGTCCGCGGCACAAATAGCCAGTAAAGTCCGTGGCGTCAAGCGGGTCACCACTGCTTTTGGCTACATAAAATAAAGTTCCAAAACCTCATTCCAGGAGGGCACAGATCCCGGGCCAGTGGCCGTTTCAGAGAGTTGCTTGCATCGGGTGCCGGGGGACTCGATATGGTGTCGTGGCCGCCTTTGGCGCAGCATTATCTGCACAACGCCTTAAGGCCTGTGCTGTTTTTTTTCAGCTTCCGTTATCCACTCATGCAACAGCTGTACATCGACAGGCCATTCCAGTTTCAGTTCATCAATCCAGTCTTGTACATTATCCCACCAGGCAGGCAGAGACGGCGTTTGAATTTGCTGAGCTAATTGCTGTAAATGACGTAATCCTATGGAGCCTGCTGCACCTTTAATTTTATGCGCTTCATTGGTGATGCCTGTTTGATCCCGGGCAATCATATTAGAATCCAGGATGGCGAGATAACCCGGCATCTCAGCCGTAAACAGTTCAAGACTTTGATACATGAGTTCTGATCCAATTAACTCCATATACTGTTCCAGCATTGCGGTATCGAGTAAGAATTTTTTGGTGTGTATCACACAAGGCCCCTGTTTTTTTGTTTCATCAGAAGGCTGCTGGTGCGAAAGCTGCTCAATCACACTTCTGAGAGCCGGTACGGAAAGCGGTTTACTCAGCACTTCATCCATACCTGCATCGAGATATTCTTTTTTATCTTTTAATACATTCGCCGTCAGAGCCACCAATAGCGGTAGTGCTCTGTGTCCGTAACGTTCATGAATTTGACGCGCAACATCGAGCCCTGTCATATCAGGTAACTGAATATCGAGTAATACCAAATCAAATTTATCAGGATCAAACATGGCTAACGCATCATGACCATTCATCGCAACGTCAACCGTATTGCCTAACTTTTCCAGTACTGAGCGGGCAACGATCACGTTTAATTCAATATCTTCAACCAGCAACACATGCAGACTCGGTAATTCGTCATGAAATTGGTTATTGTCATGCGTTTCCTCTACGCTAAGCGCTTTAACAGATAGCGTAAAACAGGAGCCTTTTCCCTCAACGCTTTTGACCGTTATGTCCCCTCCCATATTTTCGGCTAGCCGTTTCGAAACCGCCAGCCCAATGCCCGTACCCGTAGCAGGGCGTTCACCATGACTATCTGCTACCTGATAATACATCGCAAAAATCTTGTCCTGTTCACTTGCCGGGATACCGACACCTGAGTCTTCAACCTCAAAAATTAAACGTTCAGACGCCTCATACCTGATACGCATCATAATTTGCCCTTGCTGCGTAAATTTCACTGCATTACCGATCAAATTCCATAAAATCTGCCGCAACCGTGTGCCATCAACTATAATTTTCTGTGGCAGTGACCCTTGCAACTGCATTAAAAATTTTAATCCCTTAGGCTGCACCAGTAACCCGGACAGACTTTCTAAATCAGCAGTAAATTCCGTAAAGTCAATTTGTTGATTATCAATCTTAATTTTTCGCCGCTCAATCTTATCCATCTCAATGATATCATTGAAGATATTACCCAATGTGATCGCGCTAACATGAATAGTCTTAAGGTATTTAAGCTGCTCAGCATTTAATTGTGTATCAAGCAGGATACGGCTGAGTCCCACGATACCATTGAGCGGTGTACGCAGCTCATGGCTGATGGTAGAGATAAATGTCGTTTTTTCCCGGCTGGCATTTTCTAATGCGTCCTGATAACGCTTACGCTCGGTAATATCGCGGCCAAAGGCCATCAGTCCCTGACGTTTACCTACACTGTCGTAAAAAGGCACTTTGCGCAGTTCAAAACAGGCTTTACGACCATCAGGATAAACCAGCCATAGTTCATAAGTCAGCGAGACATTGTGACAAAAGACTTTTTCATCAGTTTCTATCACTTTTTTTGCTACATCATCGCTAAATATATCCTGTGGTCTCAAGCCTATCAACTGCTTTTCACTTTTCCCGGTCAGCAGCTCAGTCGCACGATTACAACCTGTAAATTCGTGTTTTTCATTGCGATAATAAACAAGATCAGGTGATGCATCCAAAAATGAACGAAATAGTGCAGACTGCTGCGCCAGCTCAATCTGTGCTTGTTCGCGGTGTTTCATCTCCTCCTTTAGCTGGGAGACAACAGCCAGATGCGCTTTTTCTACTGTTTCGCGATCAACAATTTCATTATTAAGCCGGGATACGGTGTTTTGTAGCTGACGGTTAAATTTCCGATCTCTGACATGCATTATTTTGAGTTTTTTAACCAGGCGGTACAGCCGTTGACGCGACTTCTCCAGCAGTCCAGCGACTACCGACAATATGCAGACGGCCGGTGGTGTAATCAGCAAACCAAAAAAAATCGGATGTACCAGATCACTGTGCCCTATCTCCCGTCGTAGCAACAGAATAATGACCATCTGCACCAGAATCGCCAGAAAAATCAGAAAAAACACCAGGAATAGTGAAGATCGAACCAGTCCTGCTTTCACCATGAAATTAATATAATATTTGGCTAACAATCTGATTTTATTCATAGTTATTATTTCATGAATGCTTTTTATAAATCATACGCTAAAAAAAATATTTTGATACAATTAACTATAATTATAACAGTTGTAATTTCATAAAAAAGTGATATGCATCATGACCTTTAAACAGGTTTTGACCGCTTCCGGATGCATGACTCAACGCTTCAGCCAGATTTTAGCAGAGCTTATATTTAAGGATCCCGTTATAAGTTGCATTGCGCAGTACATTCCCGCTTTTTGAGACATAGCTGGAAGACTGAAGCTCCCTCACTCTTTCAGCCACCGATTTTGGGCCTGGAACGCTTAACATGGACACAATAATACCCCTGAGGCTGTTTTTGGCATCTGCCGTCGTTGCACTATGCACGTTTTTCTGCAATCTGGCAGATTGAGAGTGATGATTGCCACGCCGAATACAAAGGGAAGTCAAAAACGTATTTTTCACCGATCTAAAACAGTCCGGGAAAGATTTTTTGAATATTACTGAATATTACTGAACAGGTTCGTGGGCCGTAACATCTACTATTCAGGCTCAATTTGGATCACTCCAGAGAGAGTACTCACTAAAATTAGCCTGGCTGGCACGTTAATCAGGCAATATTTGCCTGCCGGCTATTTTTTTTGTAAGATTATATTACAATATATTTAACAACGTTATAAATTGAGAAAAAAAGTGTCAGTCACTCGCGCTCAAACGCGCTAACGTCAGGCAACCGCCACGGAGCCTTTATCATCAGGCTGTGCTACCATGCGCCAGTATATTCAAATAAATTTAACAAAATGTTACTACGCATATATCAGATACTGCTTTACCTTGTGCAGCCTCTGCTGTGGCTGCGTTTATTACTGCGTAGCCGCAAATCACCTGCTTACCGCCGGCGTTGGGGTGAGCGCTATGGTTTTTGTCACGGTAAAGTTGCCGCTGGTGGCATCATGTTACACTCAGTCTCTGTTGGTGAAACAGTCGCAGCAATCCCCATAGTCAAGGCGCTACAGCATCGTTACCCAAAGCTGCCGATCACGATAACCACCATGACACCAACAGGCTCTGAACGGGTTCTGGCCGTTTTCGGCAAGGAAGTTCATCATGTTTACCTGCCGTATGATCTGCCCTGCTCAGTTAATCGCTTTCTGAACCATGTCAATCCAAAATTGGTAATCATTATGGAAACTGAGTTATGGCCTAACCTAATCCACGCACTGTACCGAAGAAAAATACCGCTGGTTATCGCTAACGCGCGCCTTTCAGAACGTTCAGCGGCACGTTACAAAAAAATCGGTGGTTTGATCCGGGGTGTTTTGCAACACATTACACTGATAGCGGCTCAGCATCAGGAAGATGGCCAGCGATTTATTGAACTGGGTCTAAAACAGTCTCAACTTGCCATTACCGGTAGTCTGAAATGTGATTTCTCTGTTACACCGGAACTGGCCGCTCAGGCGGCTACTCTGCGCCGCCAGTGGGCAGCATACCGGCCAGTGTGGATTGCGGGCAGTACTCATGAAGGCGAAGAGAGCATCATTCTGGAAGCGCATCATCGGCTTATGGAACACCACCGCGATTTATTACTCATTCTGGTACCGCGCCACCCGGAACGTTTTCATACAGCGCAGGAATTAACAAAAAGGGCCGGTTTCAGTTATACACTGCGCAGCAGCGGTCAGCCACCAGCAACCCATGCTCAGGTGGTGATCGGCGATACTATGGGGGAACTCATGCTGTTATATGGTGTCGCGGATCTGGCTTTTGTCGGAGGAAGCCTGGTCGAAAAAGGCGGCCAGAATCCACTGGAAGCGGCCGCTCATACTATTCCGCTATTAATGGGGCCTCATACCTTTAATTTTAAACATATCTGCGCCACCCTTGAGTCTGCCGAAGGTCTTATCACCGTCGTTGATGCGACCTCCCTGGTCGAAAAAATCACTGACCTGCTGGGTGACGAAAATACTCGCTTGTATCATGGTTTTCATGCCGTTACCGTGCTGCGTAAAAACCAGGGTGCCTTACAACGATTATTGCGCCTTCTGGAACCCTATCTCCCGGATCGGATCCACTGAATGAGCAGGAAAAAACGCCTGTCAGTAGTGATTATCACGAAAAATGTGGCCGACGTATTGCCCGAATGCCTTGCTTCTGTCGCATGGGCTGATGAAATTGTAGTGCTGGATTCCGGCAGCGAGGATAACACCCGTGCCATTGCACAACGATTCGGAGCCAAAATCAGGGTTAATACTGCCTGGCAAGGATTTGGCAGACAGCGCCAGTTAGCACAGCAATATGCCAGTGGCGATTATATCTTTATGATCGATGCGGATGAACGCGTCACGCCGGAGCTCAAAACTGCTATCGAAGCGGTTATTGCCGCGCCAGACAAGGATGCAGTCTATAGTTGTGCCCGCCGAAGCCTGTTTTTGGGCCGTTTTATGCGCCACAGCGGCTGGTATCCTGATCGGGTCACGCGTTTATATTCAAAAAATCACTATCATTATAATGATAATTTAGTTCATGAAACCCTGAATAGTGGCACAGCCAGAGTGATCCCGCTCCGGGGAGATCTGCTGCATCTGACCTGTCAAAATTTACTCTCTTTTCAGCATAAGCAGCTTAACTATGCCGAAGCCTGGGCAGCACAACACTATCAGCAGGGTAAGCGATGCCACTATTTTGCTATTTTCAGCCACTGCCTGGGCGCTTTTTGCAAAACATGGCTACTACGGGCGGGTTTTCTGGATGGTAAGCAAGGTTTGTTATTAGCGCTAGTCAATGCACACTATACCTTTAATAAATACGCTGCCCTATGGGCACTTAGTTATCAACAACGGGCAAACAAAGGGTCATGACCACCAAAGCAATTTACCCAGGCACTTTTGATCCGATAACCTATGGACATTTGGATTTAGTCCAGCGTGCATCGCTCATATTCGATAATGTTATTTTAGCCGTTAACAGTAACAGTAACAGCGGCAAAAGCACGCTGTTCACAGCCAGCGAGCGCATTACACTGGCTGAAGAAGTTACCCGCCATTTAAAAAATGTGCAGGTAGCAGGTTTCAATGAACTTACCGTGCATTTTGCCAGCAAACACAACGCGACCATCCTGCTGCGTGGTTTACGCAGCACTGCTGATTTTACCCATGAACGGCAGCTGGCCAGTATGAATCGTCATTTAATGCCAGCACTGGAAAGCGTATTTATGATCGCTTCAGAGAAATGGTCGTTTATCTCTTCATCACTGGTAAAAGAGGTCGCGCGCTATGGCGGTGATATCAGCGAACTGCTGCCTGCCCCAGTGCTGGCGGCGTTATTAAAAAAGCTAAATTAAAAAAGCGAGACTGCTCTTCACAAAAGCTGCCATTAATACTACCGGGTCGGTTCCTTTCACTATGCAGTTAATCGGGATATTTTTTTGGGCGCTCATCACAAGGCGTCAGGCAGCCACAAGTTTTATTGCTACCGGAAATATTGCTACCGGAAATATTGCTACCGGAAAGCGAGATAGTAGCGCAGCTACCTTGTAATATTTTTCCTTTAAAGATGTACCCCAATGCCATCCCCCCATTACAAACAGAAAAAAAACGAAAGATGCGATAAAGATAACCATCACTGCTCTCCTTACTATTGATCCGACTATTTACCTGACTATTGATCAGACTATTTTTGTTGCAGATAAGGTTTAAAGGCATCAGAAGAACGCTCTTCAAATCCCTGATCGGTTTTTACAATCATAAATACCGGGATAGCGAGTAAATTTGCCAGCGCCATCCCCTTTTCTGGCCCCAATACATTCAACCCGGTGGCAATACCATCGGCAGTCATACAGCTTGGGTGCAATACGCTAACGGAGACCAGAGAGTGTGAGACAGGCCTGCCGGTTTTCGGGTCCACGGTATGGGAATAACGTACCCCGTTTTCTTCAAAATAGTTACGATAATCACCCGAAGTGGCAATCGCCATAGCGCCGGGTGTCACTATCCGCTGGGCCCGTTGTTCAGTGTCGGTATTGGGCGTTTCAATAGCAATACGCCACGGCTGACCCAGGCCATTATTGCCTCGGGTTCGTACCTCACCACCAATATCAACCAGATAGTGATACAGGGATTGTGACTGCAAATAGTCTGCTATCACATCCACGCCGTAGCCCTTGGCAATGGAAGAGAGATCAACGTATAACTCAGGAATGTGTTTTATCAGCGTATTCTCTGCCAGCTGTAATTTATCTGCGCCGCTTAACGCTTTCCGGGTGTCAATATCAGCCTGCGCCGGGGCTTTAATGGTTCGCCCCGGCGGGCCGAAGCCCCACAGGTTGACCAGGGGACCAATGGTGATATCCAGAGCGCCATCAGTCAGCTGACTGATGCGCAGCGACTCCCTGACCACCCTGGCAGTGGCGGCAGAAACCGGAAAAGGTTTATCGGTTTCACGGCTCTGGTTAAAGCGACTTAGCTCTGAGTCAGACTGATAAGTGGACATTTGGCTATTGATGAGCGCCAGCCGCTGATCTATCTCTTGCTGTACTATTTGTGCATCGATTTGTGCGTCGGGGGAGGAGGGATGATTCAGATATTTTACCGAATAGTGGGTTCCCATAGTTTGACCATCAAGATTAATTTGATCAGGGCCACAACCAGCAAGCCATAGCAGGCTTGCCAGTAGTATCAGAAATTTGGTCACTATTTAACCGCCAAAATCATCGAGCATAATAGCGTCATCGTCTACCCCAAGATCCCGCAACATATGAATGACCGCGCTATTCATCACCGGCGGGCCGCACAGATAAAATTCACACTCTTCCGGCGCCGGATGATTTTTCAGGTAGTGCTCCAGCAGTACGTTATGAATAAAACCGCGATACCCGCTCCAGTTATCTTCAGGCTGCGCATCGGAAAGCGCCACATGCCAGCTAAAATTGGCATTTTCCGCCTGCAAAGCGTCAAAATCGGACTGATAAAACAGCTCTTTTCTGGAACGCGCGCCATACCAAAAACTGATTTTGCGCTGTGAATGCAGCCGTTTGAGCTGATCAAAAATATGCGAACGCATCGGTGCCATACCGGCGCCACCGCCAATAAAGACCATTTCTGCATCACTATCTTTGGCAAAAAATTCGCCAAACGGCCCGGAAATCACTACCTTATCACCCGCTTTCAGCGACCAGATATAGGAAGACATGACGCCAGGAGGAGCAGCTGGCAGGCCGGGCGGCGGGGTGGCGATGCGTACATTGAGCATAATGATACCCGGTTCGCCCGGGTAGTTGGCCATCGAGTAGGCACGGACACAGGGCTCAGTAACGATTGATACAAAACGGAACAGGTTAAATTTATCCCAGTCAGCGCGCCATGCGTCAGGCACAGCAAAATCGCTATAATTCACCTGGTGCGGTTCTGCCTCAATCTGAATAAACCCCCCGGCCCGAAAAAGTATGGCGTCACCGTCGGGGATTTTTAACTTTAATTCTTTAATGAAGGTCGCTTTATTATCATTAGAGATAACGTCACAGGTCCATTTTTTCACCCCCAACACCGCGGCGGGCAGCACAATTTTTAAATCCTGCTTAACACTCACCTGGCAGACCAGGCGACAGCCCTGCCTTGCTTCTCCTCTGCTGATATGGGAGCGCTCAGTGGGCAGAATATCGCCGCCACCCTCGGTAATCGTGACCCGGCACTGGCCACAGGAACCACCGCCACCACAGGCAGAAGAAACAAAAATACCCTGCCCGGCCAGCAGGGTCAGTAACTTGCCGCCGGCGGCGGCAGTAAAACTGTTTTCGGTGTTACCATTAATTTCTACCCGAATATCACCACCGGGGACCAGTTGCTGGCGGGCAAATAAAATTACCAGCGTCAACACCAGCACGATCAGCGTGAACATCAGAATACCGAAGGTTATTTCCATGAATCGCTCTGAGCCTTTATAGATGAACGCCGGAGAAAGACATAAAACCCAGTGCCATCAGGCCGGTGGTGACAAACGCTATCCCTAATCCCCGTAGCCCTGCCGGCACACTGGCGTATTTCATTTTTTCACGGATACCAGCCAGCGCCACGATCGCCAGCATCCAGCCAAAACCGGCACCAAAGCCGTACACCACCGATTCCGGGAAGGTGTAATCACGCTGCGCCATAAACGATAACGCGCCAAAAATGGCGCAGTTAACGGTAATCAGTGGCAGAAAAATTCCCAGTGCATTGTAAAGCAAGGGAAAATAGCGCCCGAGGACCATCTCCAGAATCTGCACTAACGCTGCAATCAGGCCGATAAAGGTAATAAAGCTCAAAAAGCTCAAATCAACACCTTCTTGCAGAGCGCCATCGCGCAGCACCAGGTTATACACCAGGTTGTTAGCCGGGACCGAGATCCCCAGCACCAGTGTAACCGCGATACCCAGGCCAAATGCAGTGGAAACCTTTTTGGAGATGGCTAAAAAAGTGCACATACCAAGAAAAAAGGAGAGCGCCATATTTTCTATAAACATCGCGCGCACAAATAAACTGATGTAATGCTCCATCAACTACTCCGTTTCCGTTTGCTCGGGTTTCAGGGTACGCAGACCCCAAATCAGCAGCGCAATAATAAAAAAGGCACTCGGTGCCAGCAAAAACAGGCCGTTTGGCTGATACCAGCCGCCGTTCGATAACGTTTCCAGCACCGTTATGCCAAATAATTTGCCAGAACCAATCAGCTCACGAATAAAAGCTACCAGTATCAAGATCACGCCATAACCGAGGCCATTACCAATACCATCAACAAAACTTTCCAGCGGTGGTGATTTCATGGCACATGCCTCGGCCCGGCCCATCACGATGCAATTGGTAATGATCAGCCCGACAAATACCGATAACTGCTGCGCCAGCGCATAGGCGTAAGCAGCCAGCAGCTGGTCAACGACAATCACCAGAGAAGCAATAATCACCATTTGTACGATAATGCGCACGGCGTCAGGGATATGATGGCGAATAAGAGAGATAAAAAAACTGGAGCAAGCAGTGACCAGAGTGACGGCAATGGCCATGACCACAGCTGTTTCCAGTTTAGTGGTCACTGCCAGTGCAGAGCACACACCAAGAATCTGCAAAGCAACCGGGTTGTTATCCAGTAATGGCCCCAGCAGCAGATGTTTAATTTTTTTACTGTGTGCCATGTTGCAATGCCCCCGCCTGGACTTTTTTCAGAAACGGACCAAACCCACTGTCACCTAACCAAAAATCAAAAGTATTTTGTACACAATTCGAGGTCAGGGTAGCACCGGCAAGACCATCAACAGCGAAAGGATCATCCGGATGCGCGCCGCCTTTCACAATACGAATAGCCGGCTTCCCCTGGTTGTCAAACAATTTTTTACCGACCCAGCGATGACGCCAGGCGGGATTGTTCACTTCGCCTCCTAAACCTGGTGTTTCACCCTGGGAGTAATAACTAATGCCTTTGACCGTTTTACCATCGCTATCCAGTGCCACAAAAGCATACATCATCGACCATAACCCTAATCCGTATACCGGCAATACAATGGTCTCCAGCGCACCCTGTTCATCATTGACCAGCCAGAGCGGCACAAGATTCGTGCGGCGTTTGATTTTGGCTTTATCCTGTTCTTTATCCAGTGCGATGCTCATAGTCACATCGCGCAGCGCCTGCGCGTGATCAAACTGCGCGGGATCACGAACGCTAAAGTCACCACTGTTTAACTCCAGCAAACGGGGTGTGACGCGTGCAATAAACCGCTGTTGAATCTCTTGTGTGGTTATTTCTGGCTGCAGCAAACCGGCGACATCTAAAATAGCACGCTGTTTATCAAGCAATTTTTGCTCCTGCTGCCGCGGTTTCAGGCCGACTGCGGCCCCGGAGACCAGTGCCGAACAAACCAGGCAGAGCGCTACGACCACAGTAAGTGTCTTGCCGATAGTGTCGTTATGTTTTTTTCTATGATTTTTCACGGGCGATCCTCCGTCTGATGTTGGCCTGAACCACCAGATGGTCAAACAACGGTGCAAACAAATTGGCGAACAGGATGGCCAGCATCATGCCCTCCGGATAGGCTGGATTAGCTACTCTAATCAGCACACACATCACACCAATTAAGCCCCCGTACCACCATTTTCCCTGATTAGTAAATGCGGCGGATACCGGGTCGGTAGCCATAAAAATCATACCAAAAGCAAATCCGCCCAGTACCAGGTGCCAGTGCCATGGCATGGCGAATAACGAATTACTGTCAGAGCCGATGCTATTAAACAGCCAAGTGGTCGCAATCATGCCAGCCATCACTCCGGCAACAATACGCCATGATGCGATGCGGCTAAAAATAATTACCGCCCCACCCAACAAAATCATCAGGGTAGAGACTTCACCCACAGAGCCTGGAATATTACCGAGGAAGGCATCCAGCCAGCTAACCTGCGGATTTCCATTAACTGCCCACTGCGCCAGTGGCGTAGCGCCGGAAAAACCATCCACCGCATTCCATACCCGATCGCCGGAAATTTGACCGGGGTAAGCAAAGCATAAAAAAGCACGCCCGGCCAGCGCCGGATTGATAAAGTTACGCCCTGTGCCACCAAAAATTTCTTTACCGATGACGACACCAAAAGAGATCCCTAATGCCGCCTGCCACAACGGTAAGTTCGGTGGAACGATCAGCGAAAACAAAATGGAAGTCACAAAGAAACCTTCGTTAACTTCATGTTTACGCACAATGGCAAACAGCACTTCCCAAAAACCACCTACCAAAAACACCACGGCATAGATCGGCAAAAAATAGATCGCGCCTAATACCATTTTACTGATCCAGCCGGCATCCGGTGACAGTGAGGCGCCCGATAATTGCGCCAGCTGATAGTGCCAGTCTGATGTAATAAGTTGCTGTAGCTCAGTATTATAAAGATGAGTGCTATAAAGATGATGTAATGCCGGAATCGCCTGCTGCCCAACGTTATACATGCCCCAGAACATCGCCGGGAACACCGCCAGCCACACCAGAATCATCATACGCTTGAGATCAATGGCATCGCGCACGTGGGTGGTACCGCGGGTGACCGTGCCCTGAGTATAAAACAGCGTGGCGGTTGCTTCATACAGCGGGTAGTACTTTGCCAGTTTTCCGTCGGCTAAAAAATGAGGCTCTATTTTCTCAAAAAAATGTTTCAGGCCCATGCGTCATCCTTCCTGTTCAATTCGGGTGAGTACTTCACGCAATAGCGGGCCATAGGCGTGTTTACCGGGACAGACAAAAGTACACAGTGCCAAATCTTCTTCATCCAGCTCGAGGCAGCCCAGTGCCTGCGCGCTCTCAATATCGCCACATAACAGATCGCGCAGTAAGTGTGTCGCCAGAATATCCAGCGGCATCACTCTTTCATAGTTACCAATCGGTACCATCGCCCGCTGCCCGCCATGAGTATCGGTGGAGAACGCAAACAGTTTATGTCTGAGAAAATGGCCCAGCGTGGTGCGGGTAATAGAAAATTTATCACTCCCGGGTTTTATCCAGCCAAACAGCTCTTTTTCACGTCCTTCGCGCAACACGGAAACCTGCTGGTGAAAGCGGCCAAGATAACAGTGAGCGGCGGAGGCAGTGCTCCCGCTTAACAGTGAACCAGAAATAATGCGATTTTCACCGTGCTTTAACTCCCCTGCGGTCAGCTGGTTCAGGTCAGCACCGAGCCTGGTACGCAATAAACGCGGTTGATTTACCTGTGGCCCGGCAAGAGCAATGATTCTGTCAGTATCGAGTTCACCGGTAGTGAACAGCTTGCCCATTGCAATAACATCCTGATAACCAATATGCCAGACGATCTTGTTCAGACTAACCGGTTCCAGGAAATGAATATGTGTTCCCGGCAGACCTGCTGGATGCGGGCCAGAAAATTCGTTGCAGGTTATTTTTCCATCCTGCCAGGCGCCGGTTTGAGCGCCCTGAGCCTGACAGACATGCACTTTGCCGTCGGTCAGCCTGCTGAGCACATGCAGCCCCTGCTTAAATGCTTCCGCTTGTGTGGCAATTACTACCTGCGGATCAGCCGCCAGCGGTTGCGTATCCATCGCGGTGACAAAAATAGCACGTGGTTTACTGCCGGGTTGCGGTATTTTACTAAATGGCCGGGTACGCAGGGCCGTCCATAAACCGGACGATAGCAAATTACGCTCAACTTGCTGATAACTCAGCTGTGAAAGTTCATTAGCACGGTAATGTTCAAAAATAATCTGCTCATCACCGGCGATATCGATAACGATCGCCTGCAGGACACGCCGTTCACCCCGATGAATGGCGCTAACACAACCCGCCGCGGCGGCGGTAAAGAGTACACCCGAGTTTTTTTTGTCACAAAAAAGTGGCTGGCCTTTTTTAACGATATCACCCTCCTGCACTAGCATTGCCGGACGCACTCCGTGATATTCCTCACCGAGCAGCGCTACACGAGACATCATGGGGCTACCTGAAATAACTTGCTCTGGCACCCCAGCAACAGGAAGGTCCAGTCCTTTTTTTATTTTTATCATAGAGTTTGTATCAGTTGTTATCCTGCTGTAAGCATTAAAAAAATGTGGCCGGCGAAGTTCGTACCCGCACACATGAACACGGCAGTATCGTGATTATCAAAGATTTCAGCCGGAGTAATCAACACGGGACGAACCGTACACATCAACAGATGCTGACAACGTGATATCGTTTTTTGGAATGCAGCTACAGGAAAGAATTTGACCCTGTTTGTCGCATGCTCCTTTTTTTAGCGCTGTAACTTCACCTTTCAGTAATGTGATTTTGCAGCGACCACATAACCCTGAACGGCAGGAATAGGGAACAGAAATATTCTGCTGCTCCAGTTGCTCCAGCAGAATCTGTTTATCATTACCACTCAGGCACATACCGTTATAGTTAATGGTCAGTGTACTAAACTCTACATCTGATAATGGCAAATTTTTATGCATCCTGACAGCTGCTCCCAAAATATAGGTATTTTTATCGATGTATCGCCTGTAACACAGCCATTTCGATGCCAGTAAACCCGATATTAGAAGCCACAATTTATGTTATGTCACACGCATTGCATGACGGCACTTCAGTTTTTGAAGGTATCCGTTGTTATGAATCTCATAGGCCCATTCATGGGTGACATATTTTAAATAAATTTGAGTACCAGCCAGTACAGCATTCCGGACAGTACAATAGAAACCGGCAGCGTCATGATCCATGCCAGCAAAATATTTTGCACGGTTTTGATCTGTATCCCTCCACCCCCAGCCAGCATAGTTCCGGTTACTGCGGAGGAAAGTACCTGGGTGGTAGAAACGGGCATCCCGGTATAACTGGCAATACCTATACCAATTGCGGCGGTCATCTGGGCGGAAACACCCTGAGCGTAAGTCATCCCTTTTTTGCCTATTTTTTCACCAATAGTCGTTGCAACACGCTGCCAGCCCACCGTTGTTCCCAAAGAGAGTGCCAGAGCCACAGCCACAATAATCCACATCGGCGCATACTCGACGGTTTTCAGTAAATCTTTACGCAGATCACGCAGTAAACGTCTATCTTCACGATGGATCTGCGGTAATTTAGCGATTGTGCTTACTGTGTCAGCAACACACATCAGGAGATGACGCATACGGCTACGCTGATCTACTTTCAGATCTGCATAGCTTTGAAGATTCGCCAGCAACATTTGCGCCTGTGCAATCGCTGCCATGGCAGAGGTACTCTGGCAGCGAAATTCTTCGGGTACCGGGTGAATTACCTCTGAAGCAACAGGTAGCGGTGGATTTAATGCGCTGGCCTGTGCCAGCAATCCACTGTTTTTTTGATAAAATTGCTCAAGATGAGCCAGTGCATCACGAGTGTGGGCAATGTCATAGCTGGTAGCATTCATGTTCACAATAAACCCTGACGGGGCAACACCAATGAGTGCCAGCATGATTAAACCAATTCCTTTTTGGCCATCGTTAGCACCGTGGGAGAAACTGACGCCGATTGCGGAAAAGATCAGCATGGTACGCGTCCAAAAGGGCGGCTTACGTTTGCCATCTTTTTTTTCACGTTCGACTGGCGTTAAGTGGATACGCTGGCGCTTTTTAGTGCCATTCCAGTAACGACGCAGTAAAAACAACATCAAGCCCGCAACTACCAGCCCTATCAGTGGTGACAGAAAAAGTGACAAAAAAACGCGTATCATTTTGGAAATATTGAGCGCTTCCATCAAAGAGGTGCTGGTCAGCATTGCATTAGTCAGACCAACACCGATAATGGCACCAATAAGTGTATGTGAACTCGATACAGGAAGGCCAAAATACCAGGTGCACAAATTCCAGATAATGGCGGCCAGCAACAAGGAAAAAACCATCGCCAGACCATGGGCAGAGCCTACGTTTAACAGCAGATCGATAGGCAGGAGATGAACGATGGCATAAGCGACGCTTAACCCCCCCAGCAAGACACCGAAGAAATTAAAGATGCCGGCCATCACTACCGCAAACTTAGCACGCATGGCCCGGGTATAAATGACGGTGGCAACCGCATTTGCGGTATCATGAAAACCATTGATAGCTTCGTAAAATAGCACAAACGCCAATGCAAGAACCAGCATTGCGGCAGTTTGGCAATCCAGACCAGTGAAAATAGATAGCATAAACGTTACGCCAGTGAATGGGCAGGAATACGGTGCATTATCCGTGACAACTGGGGTTATGGAAAAGAAAAATATGCTACTTTCCCACGTAAATGTTGATGAAATTGTGATAATAATCATAATTAACTAAATATTATCATTAAGTTATCTTTAATAATGTAGTTTTATTAGACCTCCATGTCAGTCAATATCATCCCTGAATCCGTCGACTGATAAGATTCCCGCTTGTCCGTTCGGTGAGAATCTTCGGTTTTATCATTCAAAACGGCACTATTGCAAACAGGTAAAACGACTTGCCTGAGGTTTTGATATAGGTTTCGTCCAGACACCATGAACGCCGGCCCGCTGGATGCCGCCAGTACCAGCGTAACCATCTTCTTGCCTGCATGAAAAAATAATCTCCTCTCAGTGTAGTGAAATTACAGGCCTTTCCTGTTTGCAACAGTGCCCACAATAATAGGTACACATTGGCAAGCAAGCGAATAGAAAAATGCACAAAACAACAACAGTGTGGCGGGAATCGAAAAGAAACGCGAAACTTGATAAAAGGTGATAAATCACGGTAACATAGGAAAACAGGCAAACAACGTAAAGCCCATCTCGCACAACGTTCCCGTAGTTAAACGGATATAACAAGCCCCTCCTAAGGGCTAGATACTGGTTCGATTCCAGTCGGGAACACACCAACAGATAACTTCAGATAATATCGCCAGGCAGACTGCTGATCTGTTTTATTTGATCATCGCTATTGCGCCTGTGTTTTTTTCAGAGGGATACCGTGCTGGCACAGGTTAATATCGCTGATCCTGATGTGCGGAAATTGCTTTTTTAAATGGCTTTTTTAGAACGCGGCGGCAGATTTTTTCGCACCACTGCAGCCAGAGAGTCCTGGAACCGCCCGACATGCGCTCGTGGCAACATAATATAGTGGGGACCGTCGGGCTCCGTAATATTACGGGTATAACCAGAATTATAGGATTTGACTTGTTTGAGCGGGATGCCGGCCATCTTTGCTACCTGGCTGAGGTGTATTCGCTGGCTGACTTCAATTTGTGCCAGCGCACGGTCTGCGTCAGGTGGTGGTAAGTTAACGCCGTTTTGTTTGCTATGCTTGATGATGTTGCCCAGCGCCAGCATTTTTGGAACGTACACTGCCGTTTCACGCGGGAGTGACAGTGCCCAAAAATGGGTGAGTTTACCTTTTTTCTTATTGTCTTTTACCGCCCGCATTACGCGCCCTTCACCGCCATTATAGGCGGCAATAGTCAGCAGCCAGTCACCGTCAAACATAACATTCAGATGCGCCAGCATATCAAGTGCTGCACCTGTTGAGGCGGCGACATCCCGACGGCCATCGTACCATTGATTTTTTTTTAAACCATAATTACGCGCGGTGCCTGGCACAATTTGCCACAGCCCGGTTGCATCAGAGGAAGATGTGGCCTGGGGGTCAAACGTACTTTCCATAATAGGCAGAAGCACCAGTTCCATCGGCATATTACGCTGCCTGATTTGGTCAACTACCCAGTGCAGATAGGGCTCGGCACGTGAGACGGTATTATGGAGCCAGCGCTTATTTTTGAGTATATTGTGTTTTTGCTCACGGATCCGGGTGTTTTCCGGTACATTCATTTTCAGCTCGTCGCCAATAAAATTCCACAGGTCACTGCGTGTAACTGCTGCAGGTTTTTTTGACCAGAACTGGATGTGCCTGTTATCTGTGTACTTTTCCGGTTCACTTTTTTGATCTGCTGTGGAGCGATCCTGTGACTGGTCCACTGAAACCGGGGCGCCCGGCCCGGATATCTGACAACCAACAAGCAGAGCCGAGGCAAGAAATATCGCTTTAGTTTTCATGCTGATATCAGCCATGGTTGCTCAAAAGGTGGGCGATTGTACTTTTATCTGGCACATAATACAATTCAGCTTTCAGAAGCAGTCTTTCCTGGCTCTTAATTGAGCAAAAACTGAAACCAATGTTTTGGCAGGGAATGGTATCTGCAATTTATTTTGTAACTCTGTATCATCGCAGCGTAAGAATGGATTGATTATGCGTTCTAATCCTAGTGTTGTCGGTACGCTGGGTTGGTTTTTTGCACGTAACGCTATAATGTGTTGCTGCCATATTTTTAAATTAGGGTCTTCGGGCAGTAACCAGCGCGCAAACTGAATATTTTTCAGCGTATATTCATGAGCGCAGCAAATTAAAGTGTCATCGGGTAGTTGTGCGAGTTTCTGAACAGAAGCATACATTTGTTCTGCATTCCCCTCAAAAATACGGCCACAGCCGGCAGAAAAAAGGGTATCTCCACAAAAAAGCCATGGCGGGCTGTACCAGGCAATGTGGCCCGAAGTGTGCCCTGGTGTGGCAATGGTGGTGAAAGTACGGTTATTAATGGTGATATTATCCCCGCCTTTCATCAGGATAGCCGCGCCTTTACTGGCAGTTTCTTGTGGTCCGTATACCGGGAGAGCAGGGTAGCGGGCGATAATTCCCGCTACACCAGCCAGATGATCCTGATGATGATGTGTCAGTAAAATTGCTGCAGGTGCTATGTGTCGCTGCTCTAGCAGGGATAAGACCCGGCCCGATTCACCAGGGTCGATAATTACGCACTGTCTGTTACGGTCATTCAATAGCCAAATGTAATTGTCACGAAATGCCGGAATGCCGATAAGATCCACAAAAACCCTCCTGGTGCGCCAACGATATAAACGATATATATATAGAGAATACAGCATGAAATCTGCGCATACATTGCAGAAAATTTGCTCTCCTAAGTCCTGGGCTGAACTGCCTTGGGGGGAGTACTACCGTGCAGAGCTGGAGCAGCGCATTCAGCCATGGTGGTCAAAAATATTTGGCTTTCATTTGCTCAAAATAGGTTGCCTTAGTGCTGAAATTTCCTCTGCAAGCTGTCCGATTGCTCATCAGGTGAATATTGGCGAGCAACATAATATGCAGGTAATAGCGCATTCCTGGGAATTACCCTTTGCCGGGAAAGCGGTCGATGGCTGCCTGATCGCCCACGAGCTTGCTTATTCCATTGATCCTCACAGCATCTTACGTGAGATTGACCGTGTACTGAACGATGATGGCTGGCTGCTCGTCACTTATTTCAATCCGATTAGCCTGGTGGGTTTAGGTAAATTGTTGCCGGTGATACGGCATCGTCAGCCCCATATCAGCCATCTGTTTAGCCGGATAAGGTTATTCGAATGGCTCGGTATGTTAAATTATGAAGTGATCCATCACTCCTGTTTTCAGGTGTTGCCATGGCATCGGCATGGCGGGAAGTGTATCAGCACACATCTGCCATTACTGGGGTGTTTAGGCCTGATGGTCGCAAGAAAACGCACTATACCGTTAACCCTCAGAAGGATGGGCGCTGGTGTGCAGAGTTCTGTGCTCAGCCGTGCAGGCGGTGCTGTATACTCCATCTTCACCTCAAAGGGTACTCCCGCCGACGAAGGCGGGAGGGGAATTTGAATGAGGCTGAAAGCCTCAAGGAACAATCAGCCACGTTGATTCTGAATGTATTTCTTAACCACTTTCTCAGGTCTTAACCGGGCAATACTGGATCAGGGCTGGTGCGAAAT
>CANJWD010000003.1 GCA_947478475.1 Enterobacterales bacterium | reverse complement strand
CAAATGATTAATGAGGCCTTGTTCCAGAATGTTGCAGGAAAGAAGATGATCGTTAAGGATGACTCAGTAAGTGTGGCAGCACGCCCTATTCTCAACGGTAAACGTGTGCTCTCTAACGTTGAATTTAAAAATACTTCTGTTAGCCCGCCGGTATTTCAAAACCAGCATGGAGCAGATGGAGTTCACAATATTTTTATACCGAATGGTAATGATGGTGCTTTTCACCGCGTCCGGCTGGGTGAGGATACCATCCGCTTAACGAATTTTTCAGGTATAAGAAAAATTAATTGGGTAGCTTCAACGAGCGATCTTTCCTTCAATTCTAATAAAGATAATAAAGCTAATAGGGCTTTTTTAGTCCCCTCATACAGAGATGGTTTTGATCTGACGGATCGTGCTGCTGTGGATGGTGTGTATGATTTATATCTTTTTGATCATAAAGGAAAAGAAAGCAAAATCACACTGCATTTACAAACCGATTTTCCCTATAACCCTAATAGCATTGTTGGTGTAAGAACAAGGCATCATATCCAAATGATTAATGAGGCCTTGTTCCAGAATGTTGCAGGAAAGAAGATGATCGTTAAGGATGACTCAGTAAGTGTGGCAGCACGCCCTATTCTCAACGGTAAACGTGTGCTCTCTAACGTTGAATTTAAAGAGCGTTTCAATTCCTCGATAGACAACTCTTTGCTTAATGATCAGGATGACGTTACACCGATGGCCACGGCTATGGCGATGTTTGCTGACAACCCGGCCATGTCTCCTGTCAGTCAGTCTTTGATTGATAACTTTGTATCTTTATCTCATATGGGGTATGGAAATACACAGAATATCCAGCTGTTAAACGGCTAGGGGTACAATGGTTTGCAGTACAATTGATTGCAAATTTTAAGCAATTAAATTTGTCTTTAAGGGGGGCTTTTAGCCTTCCCCTGGGAGAGATGCACATAACTCCGATTGTTTAGACTGCAAGCGCCGGTATTATAAAAATCGTATTGACTGAGCCATCCAGACGCCTTAGCATCCGAGTTTAACATACCAGCCAGGCAACATTAGAATTGTATGATTACACTGCGTAACATCAATAAAATATTCAGGCAAGGCAGAGGCGTGACAACGGCGCTCTCTGAGGTGAACCTTCACGTTCCCGCCGGGCAAATTTTTGGTGTTATTGGGGCATCCGGAGCAGGAAAAAGTACGCTGATTCGGTGTGTTAACATGCTGGAACGGCCAACATCGGGACAAATTGTAGTAAATGGCCAGGATCTGACGGCACTGTCAGAAAGAGCGCTAACACAAGCACGGCGCCAAATTGGAATGATCTTTCAAAACTTTAATTTACTTTCCTCAAGAACTGTATTCGGTAATATTGTTTTACCCCTTGAGCTGGAAGATATGTCTCGCTCAACAAGAAAAAAAAGAGAAAAAAGAGCAACAGAGTTGCTTAATCTGGTTGGATTATCGGATAAACACGATGTTTACCCCGCCACACTTTCTGGCGGACAAAAACAGCGGGTTGCCATCGCCAGAGCACTGGCCTGTCATCCGAAAGTGCTGCTCTGTGATGAAGCCACCAGTGCATTGGATCCAGCAACCACTCACGTTATTCTCCAGCTGCTTAAGGATATTAACCGTGACTTAGGGCTGACAATTTTACTGATAACCCATGAAATGGACGTGGTAAAACGCATCTGTGATCAGGTTGCAGTGATCAGTGAAGGCAGACTGATTGAACAAAATAGCGTGAGTGAACTGTTTTCTCATCCGCAAACCCCTTTGGCACAGCAATTTATCCGGGCCACATTACATCTGGATATCCCCGAAAACTATGCAGCACGTATCGGTCAAACCCGCACTGCCGGAAAGATTCCGCTATTAAAAATAGCGTTCACCGGCCGCTCTGTTGATGCACCACTGATTTCCCGGGCTGCGCGTAACTTTAACGTTGATATCAATATTCTCAGCGCTCAGATCAACTACGCCGGTGGAGTTAAATTTGGTGTTATGCTGGCAGAGCTACACGGCACTACCAGGGATGAGCTGGCTGTTGTTCAATTTTTGCAGGAAAATTACGTAACGGTAGAGGTTATCGGTTATGTCTGAGCCAATGATTTGGTTAATAGGCAGGGGTCTTTGGGAAACCATTGTGATGACCTTTTTTTCAGGATTTTTGGGTTTTATCATTGGGCTACCGGCAGGTGTACTGCTCTATATCAGCCGCCCGGAACAATTCATGAAAAACAGTACGTTATATCGCTTATTATCCGCCTGGATTAATGTATTCCGCGCAATTCCATTTATTATTTTGCTGGTCTGGATGGTACCATTTACCCGTATGCTGGTCGGGACGTCAATTGGATTACAGGCGGCTATTGTGCCATTGACGGTGTGTGCCATTCCGTTTATCGCACGTATGGCAGAAAACGTTTTGCTTGAGATTCCGTCAGGACTCACTGAAGCTGCCCGTGCCATGGGCGCAACACCGATGCAGATTGTCAGAAAAATTTTACTGCCGGAAGCACTGCCGGGCTTGATCAACACAGTTACCATTACACTGATAACACTGGTGGGTTACTCTGCCATGGGAGGCGCTATCGGGGCCGGTGGACTGGGCCATATTGGCTATCAATATGGTTATATCGGTTATAATGCCCTGGTGATGAATACGGTATTAATATTATTAGTACTTTTGGTCTATTTTATTCAATACACTGGTAATCGCCTGATCAGAGCGGTAAATCACAGGTGATTATGAGCCGCTTCTCTCATGCAAATATGCAAACATGCAAAACTGACCATTCTTTATTATTATGTTACAGGGAAACTTAAAAGATGTCTTTTAAACCAGTGTCCATCGCAGCAATCGCTGCGCTACTCGCCGCTCTGCTATTGGCAGGCTGTGGCGAAGAGAAAGAAAAAAATCCAAATCATATTAAAGTTGGTGTCATTGTTGGTGCTGAGCAGCAAGTTGCTGAAGTTGCAAGGCAGGTAGCAAAAAATAAATATAACCTGGATGTAGAACTTGTTATCTTCAACGATTATGTACTGCCCAACGAAGCGCTAAATAAGGGTGATATTGATCTTAATGCGTATCAGCATAAACCTTTTCTGGAACAACAAATCCAGGACAGGGGCTACAGGCTGGTTGTGGTCGGTAACACCTTCGTCTATCCGCTCGCCGGTTATTCCAGGAAGATAACCTCACTGAGTGAACTGAAAGATGGCGATCAAATAGCGCTGCCAAACGATCCCAGTAATCTTGGGCGGGCGCTGCTGCTGCTACAGCATGCGGATCTGATTACACTAAAAGAGGGGGTCGGGCTGCTTTCTCGCATACCGGATGTGACTGTCAATACTCACAACCTGAAACTGATTGAGCTGGATGCACCGCAACTCCCGCGTTCCCTTGATGATCCAAAAATAGCACTGGCGGTGATCAACACAACCTACGCTAGCCAGCTAGGGCTAACGCCTGGTAAGAACAGTTTATTTGTTGAAGATAAATACTCTCCTTACGTTAATGTTATTGTTGCCCGTGAGGATAATAAAGACGCTGACACTGTAAAGAAATTCGTCCAGGCCTGGCAGTCAGTTGAAGTGAGCGCAGCGGCTAATAAGCTCTTCAATAACGGTGCTGTGCCCGGCTGGTGACCGGGCTCCAGGGAGCGCGAGGTGGGCCACAGGGCTCCCTCTATTGGTGAGAGACCACCACCAGGCGGATTGCGTCAAGACGCCAGCTTGTCTGATGAAGAGCGGACAGCACCTGCCGACGAATATCCTCCACCGCCTCTATCTCGTCAGCACGAATATTTGGATTCACCGCCTGCAACGCCTGCAGGCGGTTCAGTTCGCTGGTTAAACTTTCCTCTGCTTCCCGTTTTGCCTTTTCAACGAGTTTACTGACCTGCTCCTTAACCAGCACTTCTGCAAGCTGTAGCCTGTGCTGCACTTCCCGCTGGAGCGCTTTGACCAGTTTACTGGACGCATGGCGGTTAACGGCGCTTAACTGGCAGTTAAAATTCTCGAATTCAATCCGATCTGCCAGATTGCAACCGGCGCTGTCCAGCAACAGCCACACCGGTGTGGGTGGCAGAAAGCGGGTTAACGCTAACCGTTTAGGTGCCTGAGCCTCTGCCACATAGACCAGTTCCAGCAGCATTGTCCCAACCGGTAACGCTCTGTTTTTTAACAGAGCGACTGCACAGCACCCTGTATGCCCGGACAGGATAAAATCCAGTCCGTTGCGAATGAGCGGATGCTCCCAGCTCATAAATTGTACTTCCTCGCGTAGCAGCGCGCGCTCTCTGTCGAAGGTAACGGTGCAGCCATCAGGGGGAAGACCAGGAAAATCCGGGACTAGCAGGTGGTCCGATGGCGTTAACAGAATCAGATTATCACTGAAATTTTCCTGATTAATGCCCACAATATCAAACAGATTACACGCGAAACTGGCAAGATCACTCTGCTGCTCCTGTTCAGCGATGGTGCGCGCAAGTTGCTGCCCCTGTTCCGCACCACTGGAATGCATTTCAAGCAGACGATCGCGGCCCTGTTCCAGTTGTAGTTTTAGCTCCTCATGCTGCCGACGGCAGTGATGAATAAATTTATCCACACCATCGCTATCGAGGGGGTTCATCAGCCTGTCCGCCAGCGTCTGCCAGTGACGCTCAAAAATAGCCCGGCCGGTGGCGCAGGTCTGTTCAAAAGCGTTCAGTCCCTCATGATACCAGCGCACTAATACCGCCTGAGCGCTATTTTCCAGATAAGGAACCATAATTTGAATATCACGCTGCTGCCCGATACGATCAAGACGACCAATGCGCTGTTCCAGCAGATCCGGATTGAACGGCAGATCAAACATCACCAGCTGGCTGGAAAACTGAAAATTACGCCCCTCAGATCCTGTTTCAGAACAGAGCAGCACCTGCGCACCCATCTCCCTGGATGAGAACCAGGCTGCGGCGCGGTCACGTTCAACCAGCGACATGCCTTCATGAAATAGTGCAGCACGAATGGCTTTTTTTTCACGCAATACCTGCTCCAGCTGCTGGGCCGTAGCGGCATGAGCGCATATAACCAATACCTTGTCATTGGCGTTTTCACACAGGTAATCAAGAAGCCATGCAACACGGGGATCGAAGCTCTGCCAGCTTGCCTTATTACCCTCCCCACTCTCCTGATACATTTGTTCCTGATACATTCGTTCCTGATAGATCCGCTCCGGGCAGAGCATCCGGCTGGCGATGGCATCCGATTTTTTTGCACTCTCCGTCATTTCAGAACTATCAAATAGCGTGTGATATTCGTCCGGTAAGGGCAGTTTTATTTGCTGTAAACAACGTCTGGGAAACCCTTTAACGCCATTGCGTGTGTTACGAAATAACACCCTGCTGGTACCATGGCGGTCCAGCAGTATACGGATGAGTGCATGGCGGGCAGCAACAGCATTTTCATTGCAGCTACTGGCAGTTTGTAACAAGGGGATAATTCCCGGTTCATCGATCAACTCAGCCAACAGATTTTGCTGCACGGCGCTCAGGCACTGGTCACTGAGCAATAACCCGACGGCATCGGCAATGGGACGGTATTTTTGTTGCTCTGCAACGAAGGCGTCATAGCTATGGAAGCGCTTAGGGTCGAGCAGACGCAGGCGGGCGAAATGGCTCTGATGGCCTGACTGTTCCGGTGTCGCGGTTAACAGCAGCACACCGGGGATATGTTCTGCCAGTTGCTCAATGACCTGATATTCGTGGCCCGGACGCCCTTCATCCCAGCGCAGATGATGCGCCTCATCCACTACCAGTAAATCCCACTGCCCTGTGATAAGCTGCGCCAGCCGTTGTTGATTACTGCTGACGAAATTAAGAGAACAGATAATCCACTGCTCTGTTGCAAAGGGATTAGCGCTATCGTGTAGTGCCTGCCTGTAACGGCTCTCATCGAACAGCGCGAAGTGCAGGTTAAAGCGGCGCAGCATTTCCACCAGCCATTGATGTTGCAGGCTCTCCGGTACCACAATCAGTACCCGCTGGGCGCGCCCGGCCAGTAATTGCTGCCGGACTATCATTCCAGCTTCAATCGTTTTACCCAGCCCCACTTCATCAGCCAGTAATACGCGCGGGGCATGGCGCTGCCCGACTTCATAAGCAATATGTAACTGGTGTGGTATCAGGCTGGCCCGCACACCACGCAACCCACTACAGGGCAAACGGAATTGCTCACTCTGGTAGTGACGTGCACGCAGGCGCAGCACAAAGCGATCCATTCTGTCACTCTGGCCGGCAAACAGCCGGTCCTGGGGTTTGCTAAAAGTGATTTGACTGTCCAGCAATCCCTCAGGCATAGCAATATCAGTTTCTCCACTATCGAGACGGGTACCTGTATAGGTTATCAGGCCATCTCTCTGTGCAATGGCTGTCACTTTTAACTGCCAGCCCTGATGGTGGCTGATGATGTCATCAGGGCTAAATATCACCCGGGTGACAGGAGGATCATCTCTGCTATAAATGCGAGTCTCGCCCGTGGCGGAGAATAACAACGTCACCCTGCGTTGGGTCAGACTAACAACTGTTCCTAATCCAAGCTCGCTTTCGGTATCGCTGATCCAGCGCTGACTCAGTATAAAAGGCATACGTTATGGGCTCAATATGTTATGGGGATCGAATGGCAGCAGCCGTTGTTGCCCACTGCTGAAATAACGCCCGCAATGTGGGTTCATTTCTGGCACCCTGATGCAGCTCTGCCACTCTGCCGTTAACATCGATAAGAAATGCGGTCGGTGTGCCAGTAACCTGATAGCGCTCCTGGGTAATACCCAGCTGGTCACGCAGCACAGGATATTCAATCTGCCACTGCGACAATACAGAGGCAATATCCGTCTGTGGGGGATCGGTATTCACCGCAACCACGGTGATTGCATCAGCGTAAATTTTACTGAGTGTATTCAGAGTGACCATTTCATTCAGGCAACCACCACAACTGGCCGACCAAAAAGTGAGATAAATAACCTTGCCCTTCCAGCGTTCGAGTTGCACCGGCACATCGTGCACATCATAAGCTGCCAGCCTCGGAGCTATTTCACCCGGCTTAAGATACTCCTGTTTACAGCCACTAAGCAGCGCTAACAGGCAGCAGAGAAGAATGCCATCACGCCACATAATACCGTTACACCTCATAATGATGGCTTTCGCCGGTAATACACTTACCGTGTTGCAGGCGGATAATACGTTGCGCCATAATTCCGAGCTCGGGATTATGGGTAACCATCACGATGGTCCGTCCCTGGTGATGAATCTCGGTTAACAAGCTGAGTATCCGGTGTTCATTCTCTTCATCTAAATTACCTGTCGGCTCATCAGCAAAAATAATCGGTGGCTGATTTACTAAAGCCCTGGCGATGCACACCCGCTGCTGTTCACCACCAGAAAGCTGGCTGGGCAGATGCCCCATCCGGGGCATCATTCCTACCGTGTCTAACACTTTTTTTGCCGCTGCCTCATCAATCATACTGTGATAATGCTGCGCCAGCATAATATTTTCCAGTGCCGTCAGATAGGGAATAAGATGAAACTGCTGAAACACCATGCCAATTTTATCTGCACGAAACTCTCTTCTGCTCTCCTCATCCAGCGCCGCTGCATCCTGGCCATCGAGAAAAAACTGACCCTCGCTGGCAATGTCCAGGCAACTCAGTATATTCACCAGCGTGGTTTTACCCGATCCGGATGCACCCATGATGGCCACGAATTCACCACGGGAAATCCGGATATTGATATCACTCAGTACGGCTACCTCACCAAACCGTTTGTACAGATGTCGGGTTTCAATAACAGCATCTGACACCGATGCAGACTTCATCGGACTTATCGGCGCCGTTATTATATTATTCTCCTTTATATTATTCTCCTTTTAATACCCTGGCAGGTTCAATATGAATTGCCCGCCATACGGGCACAATGGTTGCCATTGCAGCAACCAGCAGCGACAGAAAAAAAGTTAAGGGCACTACCGGTGCCCGTAACGCAATTTCAGCATTAAATACCGTTTTTCCCAATATCTGGGCCAAAAAATACCCCAGCAACATGCCACATGCCACCGCTGCCACGGCGATAATCAGAGTTTCAGTAAGCATCTGACGCATAATATCCTGCTTTTTTGCCCCTAACGCTTTTTGCAGGGCAAACTCAGGGGCGCGTTCAGTCACCATCGCCATTAATGTGGTGTTAACACATAGCGACGATAATAGTAGAATGATAACGGCTACCACTCCCATCAGCCCCTGAATTTTTTTCAGAATCACTCCTTCGGCTACTGAAATTTTTCGGATCGGACGGAATTCTAAATCAGGATATTGCTGTTGCAGATGCTGTGCGAAAGCGTCAGCCTGGCCAGCGTTATTATTAATGCTAAGTAATGCGCTGCTGATGCGGCTCGTCTGACTGAACAACTTTTGTGCCAAATCCAGGCCAACAATCAGCATGTTATCCGTCGCATCACCCGATTCAACGATGCCTTTGATGCGCAGGCGTTGTTGCCCGTTATCGCTGATCAGGGCTATCCTGTCGCCAACGCTGACATGCAACCGCTCTGCGAGCCGGCTACCTATCATGCCATTGCGATCATCAAAACTAACGGCTACCCAGTTGCCTTTTACTTGCCAGTACGGCATCAACTGCTGTAATGATTCAAACGCAACGCCCATCGTGGCGACGTTTTCCAGTTCAGTACGGACTGTGCCATAATTTATCGGGCTGGCGGCGCTAATCAATCCGGCCGGCGCACTGGCAATAATTGACTGCATGATGTGCTGAGAAAAAGTACTGCTGGCGCCAGGACCGATATAAAAATTGGCACCAAAGGTGCGTAATTCACGGCTCATTTTGGTGTTAATATCAAAATAGACTGCCGACATCGCTGTGACAATTGCGGCACCGATGCTTAGTGAAGCAAGAAGCAGGGTGACTCTGGGAAGGCGCAGATACATCGCGCGGAAAATAAGACGCCAGAACATCCTGTTTGCAGGGAAACGCCTAGCGCCCATACAGCACCGCGGCTGGATGAAGCAGTGCTATACGGCGCGTGGCAAACCATGTGCCGATAACGGCAATCAGTATCGACTGCACCAGTACACAAGGCACCACCATCCATGCAAAACTCAGTGCTGAATCAAACAGCATCAGGCCAATCACGCCGCCCAGTCCCCAGCCTGCCAGACAGCCCGTCAGCCCCCCCAGCAGGGCACTGATTACCGATTCAAGATAGAACAGCATCAGAATTTCCCATGGCCGCGCACCCAATGCCTTCATCAGGCCACTCTCCGTGGAACGCTCCATAACAGAACTTATCATCAGCGATGCGATACCCATGCCGGCCGCAATCAGCGCCGCCACAGTGACCACCACCAGTAATAGCTGAATTTTATCTATCACTGCCCCCTCAGAAGCGGCGACTTGCCAGACAGGATTAACGACCGATCCTGAGATAGCATCTGCCAGCTGGTGTGCAATGGAAGAGACGTACGCCGTGCAATACCAGAGATCATACTCTTCAGCATTTAGTCCATCGAGGTTATCCCGAGCCTTACGTGAAAGTACATTTTCCGGTACTGTCAGCGCCGAGACGCGTATCGCCTGGATTTTATCCTGCAGACCCAGCAATGCCTGAGCGGCCGCCAGAGGCAGGATTAACTGACCGTCTTCCTCGCCGCCACTGTTTAAAATTCCACTAATTTTTATGGTAAATTCGCTCGCCGGGCCCTTAAGTTTCAGCTGATCTCCGGCCTGCCAGCCACTCTGTTGTGCCAGTTGTTTGCCGACTAATACCTGTACAGGAGCCCCTGGAATAATGGGTTCCTGCGGCCAGCTGCCCGCTACCTGCCACCACGGGCTAATAATTTTTTGACCCGTGTGCCACCCTTCTTCATCAGGTATGGCAACCAGCTGGGAGAAAAAAGTCCCTAATATCGCTATGCGCTGCCCGTTTACCTGCGCTTCACCACTCAGCAAGGGTGCAAAACCAATAATATTATTGCGCCAAAAAATGTCCTTAATATTTGCCAGTTCTAACTGACTAAGGAAATTCCGCCCAGTTAGCGCACTGCTGCGCTCACCGAATAACGTCGATAATACGCCCTGCTGTGCCGGTTCAATTAAAATATTCGCTCCGTAGGATTTCAGCTCGCGTGACATCTTGTCGCCGATATTAATGGAAATGGTCAGCAGGGATGAAATCAGACTGGCGGCAAGAAATACCGTGAATACTGCCAGTAACTGACGTCCGATATTTCTATGCCAGGAACGCCTTAACATACGTGCTAACATAATTAACGGGGCTCCCGCGCGCTACCATTTTCATCGCTATCTTTTTTATCGCTATCTTTTTTATCAAAAAGAGCGTTGATAAACTTTTCAGGATCTTCAACAAAACGCTGGTAATTAGCTTCTGAAGCAAAAAACCAGGTCCGGCCTCCGTAGCTATACTGGTATTCGGCGCTAAGATTGGTCAGCGCTTGTCCATCAACCGGATCCTGTGCATTCAGCTTAACTCTGGCAGTGAAGTAAGTCATGCCCGCTTCAAGCGCTGCTTTAGGAATAGTCAGTTCCGTATCATCATTGCTCCACCCTTCCAGTGGAATGGGGTTACAACCGCCAGGCTTACCGATGGAAGGAATAAAAATATGAACGCCGCAGGCCACGCACACTACCTGATTTCCTTCCATGACATACCCCTGATCCCCACATAACAGGCAGGCATCGAAAACCACACCCAATCGCAAACGTTCCGGACGACGATTTATCACGAAAAAGCGTACCGCTTTACCGTCATCAGCAATCCAGACAAAACGATGCAGTTTGCCATCCCGGATTTGCTCAACTGGAATGTGAATCTGATTGTCAGCCACAAGCCTGGCGGGCAGCGCCTCCGATAATCCCGGAGGTAGCGATGCTACTCTGTCCCAATATAGCTGTACCAGTACCACTACCAGCAATGCCAGTAGAGTGAAACTGAAAACGTACCGCAGATTAAGGTATGCCGCGTGCGCTTTACGCCTGGCGACAGGCTCTGTGGTTTGAGCTATCTGCCGGCGCGATCTCATCAGTGGAAAAAAGAAGAACAGCGCCAGCACCGACAGTACCAGGGCACAAAAATAGTTATGCCCTTCACGCGTATTAATCGCCAGTGCAACATAGCTCAGCGATGATTTGGTTAACTCTGCAATCTGCAGCTTCATTAACAGAAGCAGCATTTCACCACTGAGCGGTACTATCATGCACAGGGTCAGTAGCAGTAAGAGTGGCCAGCGGAACAGAGAAAGTTGCCTGACCATTATCGCCAGCAGTACACCGCAGAGCAGCGCCCAGCCCAATGCTAGAATAATTGCACCACTGTTCAGCAACAATTCGGTACTGATGAATGGATGGCCTGCAAATACTGCTAAATTTGCATCATTTCCCCAACGCAGCGCCGCGACGGTGACCAGTAATGCCTGCCAGCCATATTTCAGGCGCAAACTGACTGAGAGCTGGCTAAATAAAAATAGCAGCAGTGAAGCGATATGGATAATCACTAACAGTAGCTGAATTTGCTGTGATTTAGGGTAACTGGCACCTGCCCACGTCCCAATAATCATGGCCAGCAGTGTTATCCACAATAGCCGGCTGATTTTTGCCACAGGTGCTCTGGTCCACTGCAAAGCCAGTAACAGGGCGGTGGGTAAAAATAGCTGTAATATGCCAGTAAAAAAATAACTCATGTAACAGATACCCAACGGCAGCAATAGTCGTTAAAGGGAATAGTCGTTAAAGGGAAGAGTCGTTAAAGGGGTTGCAGAGTGCACGCTCCCGGCAACGTCAGTCCGTGCAACAAAAATCAGCCCTGATCACCATGCATGATCTCTGTCATTTTAATCCGACGTATTTGAAATCAAAACTGACTTCAAAAGGCTTCCACCAGCGTCCGACGCCTGTTTCACTATCGGTATGGCGATGCAGGCCTGCTTTTGAAGGTGGTGTAATGTGGTAAGTCACTTTGTAATTACCCGCGCCCATCATTTTAATGTTGGCCCCGTAATGTGGCCCATCGCTGGCAACCATCGGCATAAATGTACCATTCTGCCGGTCACCGGTATCTGTATTCGTTAAATGGTAAGCAATAGTCAGATAAGGCATCCACTCACCCGCACCAAAACCATTTTTATTGCCTTCCGTTGCATGAATATCGGCTTCCAGGTGAATATCAGCGTTTGCAGCAGACCGTCCCATACCACGTGGATCCATATCGATGGGATGCAGGTAAACTGCCGCAATTTCCATTTCATTGATTTTCACTGGCTCACCAACAGGATATTCCTTAAAAGCAAATACGACAGATGGCGCAAAAATACCTGCTGCTATGGCACTGGCAACAACGGTTTTTTTTATAGTCATTTATTACATCCTCCTGAAAAAAGATAAAATAATTTTATTTATTACGGCTGGCAGAGCTGAATGGAGTGGCGGCGCTGGCGCATCACCCAAAACGCAATCCCTGCTGCAAACAATAAAATCACCTGAGGGATTAGCGTCTCCATATAAGGGTAAATCCCTAATGCGCTAATTACCGGCACTCCTGGCAACAGAGTTGGCTCAAACAGCCGGCCTTCAATTAATTCCAGTATCCCTTTGCCGGCGAAAACAAATGCCATCAGGTACATAAAACTGCTGGTAAAAATGAAGAATGGTTTTAGCGGTAACTTAACCACCGTAAAACGCATCAACAGATAAACCAGCAACAGAATCAGGCAACCCACGACAAAACCTGCCAAAATGGAAAGGTGGCCGCTAGTATCACGCGCATCTCCAGCCAGTGCGAGGTAGAACAGCACCGTTTCAGCCCCTTCACGGTATACGGCTAAAAAGCTGGTTAGCCATAGCCCAATTACCGAGCCGCGGCTGAGGGAGTCGGAGAATTGCCCTTCCAGCCAGGCTTTCCAGTGACGCGACTCTGTTTTAGAAAAGAGCCAGTAACTCATAAAAAACAGCATGACCACCGCAATTAGCATTGTAACGCCTTCCAGCACTTCTCTGCTCTGTCCGGAACTGGAAAACAGCCACCTGAACATCACCGCGGTGGCAATACTCACCAGCGTGGCAGCTATCACTGACTGACGAATCAGTATTAGTTTATCCTGGTGCTGGTTTTTCACCAGATAAGCAATAATAGCCGCAACGATCAACAGCGCTTCCAGTCCTTCGCGAACAATGATAAGCAGGCTGTAAACAAACAGACTCCAGAGTGTCTGGCCACTTTTTCCAAGCATTTTTACAGCGCTTGCCAGATCCCGCTGCAAAGCATCGGCCTCGGCCTGCAATTGTTCTGTTACCCTGCCAGCTTTGATAAGACTTACTAAGCGGGTGAAATGACCTTCCAGTACCGACTTAAAGGCCGCATCACGCGATCCGACTTTACTCTCCATGCCACTGGCTTCAAACAGATCAAAATACGCATTTTGAATGGACAGCATCGCAGGCAGGGTCTCGCCTTGCTGATACTGCGCGATTGCACGAGCTATAGCCTGACTGATACCGCTTGCTACCTCTTTCCAGTCACTCTCTGGCAGAGCAATAGCTTCAGAGATAGCCTGTTGTTGCCCGAATTGCTGTTCCCCGGTGGCGGGCAGACCAGGAAGACTATCTTCTATCTGCTGGAGTAATTCCGTCATATTCCAGGCGATATTATTGATCTGATCCGGCGTGTTGCTCAGGAAGATCAAGGCGCTGAATTGCTGATTAATCGCGGCCGCCTGGCGGGCCGAGCGATGCCGGCGCACTGACATTTCCATTTCTGAATTCTTAAACCCCCGATAGTGCGCCTGCTGCACACGCTGAGCAGCCTGAGTTAAGTTCCCGTTTTGATATTCGCTCAACGCCTCGGCCAGCAGATCATCAATAATTTTAAAATAGTGCTGCCAGTAAGCCGCGATATCTCCGTTGCCAGCAACGCTATGCTGTTGCTGGGCAGTCAACTCGTGGCCACCGGTAAGTAGCGGCAAAACCGATGCCAGCTCCCCCTTCAGAGAGTGAATCTTAGCGTCAATTTCAGCCACCGGCAGACGGGCGCCAATCATGCGACGAATTTCGCCAAACGTTGCTTCCATCTGGTAACTTTTTTGCGCCGAAATATTAATTCGGATAGGACCTTCCAGATTCTCAAATACCTCAAAGTACGCCATTTGTACTTCAGTGCGCGCAGCATCATGCTGTTGCTGCTGGTACAATTGTGCTGCTTTATCAAGACGCTGTTGTATTTCCGTTATCCACTGCTGGTAGTCCGGCGCCGCACACACTAACGACGAAGCGGAGCAGAAGAAGCAGAAGACACAGAGGAGCAACCGGCATTTTTTCCAGAAAGACATAATGATCACATCAAAAGATGATAATGAGATTTATTAAGATTAGCATTAATGTTCACCAAAATAAATCCCTGGCAATTTTTATTAGTCGTCCCGGAGTCAGTCAGCCAGCAGCCGGCCCTCCTCCATTTTCAGCAGTATCCGCACTCGCCTTCCACATCACATAGCAATCTGAGTGCTGAGCGGCATACTTTCAAAATCCAGTAGCAGCGCCCCGATAAATTTCAGCCGCTGTGATCGGTCAGCCACCTGATGGACAACTTTTAGCTTTGTCGGACCGTCCAGACGATAGATTTGCGGTTGTTGTTGTAATAAGCCTGCCAGATATGCCGGATCGACCTGATTTTTTTCCCCAAATTCAATAAAGCCATTGCATTCATTGCACTCTATTCGTTTAATGCCCAATTTTTGTGCACGCTGACGTAACGCCGCTGTTTGCAGCAGATAGCGCGCGGGATCAGGTAATAATCCAAACCGGTCAATCAGTTCCATTTTCAGTTCATCCAGTTCACTCTCATTCGCTGCACTGGCTATGCGTTTATAAAATGAAAGTCTGATATTAACATCATGAATATAATTATCTGGCAGTAACAAGGGCAGGCGCATTTCTATTTCCGTTTGCTGGCTGCTCAAATCCTGCAATGACGGTTCACGCCCCTCTTTTAAAGCGTTTACCGCATTTTCCAGCAGCTCCATATACAATGAAAAGCCAATAGTAGTCATCTGACCGCTCTGATCTTCACCCAGTAATTCCCCGGCGCCACGGATTTCCAGATCGTGCGTCGCCAGCGCAAAACCGGCACCCAGATCCTCCAGTGATGCAATCGCTTCGAGGCGTTTTTTAGCATCAATAGTCAGCGCTTTTGGATGAGGGGTAAGCATATAAGCATAAGCCTGATGATGAGAACGCCCGACACGGCCGCGGAGCTGATGGAGCTGTGCCAGACCAAAATGATCAGCGCGCTCTATGATGATGGTATTCGCACTGGCTATGTCGATACCGGTTTCAATAATCGTGGTGCAGATAAGTACGTTGAAGCGCTGATGGTGAAAATCACTCATCACCCGTTCCAGGTCGCGCTCACGCATCTGGCCATGGCCAATGGTAATGCGTGCTTCCGGTACCAGTTCCGCCAACTGCCTGCTGACTTTTTCTATGTTTTCCACATCGTTATACAGATAATAGACCTGGCCACCGCGCAAAATTTCACGCAAGATTGCTTCGCGTATGATCAGAGCGTCATATTCGCGCACAAAGGTTTTCACTGCCAGCCGGCGCGCGGGGGCGGTAGCGATAATGGACAAATCTCGCATCCCACTGATTGCCATGCTCAACGTGCGTGGAATGGGTGTGGCAGTCAGTGTCAGGATATCGATATCAGCACGCATCGCTTTGATACGCTCTTTGTGGCGCACCCCAAAACGGTGCTCTTCATCGACAACCAGCAGACCGAGATCCCGCCACTTGCAATCACTGATAAGCAGTTTGTGCGTGCCGATAATAATATCGATTTTGCCTTCACTGACCTGGGCTAAAATGTGCTGCTGTTCTTTGGTAGTGCGAAAACGTGAGATCATTTCGATACGTATCGGCCAGCTGGCGAAGCGATCGCGAAAATTGTCAAAATGCTGCTGAGCCAGCAGCGTGGTAGGGACCAGTACTGCGACCTGTTTATCATTGTTGACAGCCAGAAACGCCGCACGCATCGCCACTTCCGTTTTACCAAACCCCACATCGCCGCAGACCAGACGGTCCATCGCCAGCGGCTGACACATATCACTTAATACGGCATTGATTGCCTGCTCCTGATCAGGGGTAGTCTCAAACGGAAAACTTTGACAGAACAACTGATACTGTTCTCTGTCATGTTTAAACGCAAACCCCACTTTGGTCGCCCGTTGCGCATAAATGTCCAGCAAACCTGCCGCAACATCGCGCAACTTTTCCACCGCTTTTTGTCGTGCCCGGGTCCATGCATCACTTCCCAGTTTATGCAAGGGGGCATTTTCCTCCGAACCCCCCGCGTAGCTGCTGATAAGATGTAGTGAAGAAACGGGTACGTAGAGTTTATCCTCTGCGGCATAATTCAGAATCAGGTATTCCGCCGTTATTCCAGCGCTTTCCAGCGTGGTTAAACCAAAGTAACGGCCGACGCCATGCTCGATGTGTACCACCGGTTGTCCCACGCGCAGTTCTGCCAGATTACGCACAAGGGTATCGGCATTCATAAGGGTATTGGCATGAATGGAGCGCCGCTTATCGCGGCGGGAACTGATACGCTCACCGAGCAGATCGCTTTCACAAATGAACGCCAGCTCTCTGTGCTGATCGATAAAACCCTGCTCCGCAGCACCAATTATCACGTAATAACCCGGTTTTTCGGCCTGTGTTAACTGGGTTATCAGCACGGGATGAAGGTTTATGCGTGCCAGTAGTGTCTCTAATGTTTCCCTGCGCCCGGCACTGGCAACAGAAAACACTACCCTGCCGGCAAATTGCCCAATAAAGCGCTGCAGATTATCCAGCGGAAATTTCTGCGCTGCCTCGACCCTGAGTACGGGCAGTGGACGATAATCAAGATTAGTGTTAGCGGGCTTTTCGGGTAGCCGCTCACCGGGTAATAGATCGGTTTTAAGCGCTACGCGTGGCCAGCACTTCCATTGTGCAAATAACTCATCCACCCGCAACCATATTCGTTCCGGAGAGAGTAGCGGTCGCATGGGATCAATCCGGCGCGCTTCAAAACGTTGCGTAACATCCTGCCAAAAACGGTTAGCGGCCGCTTGCGGATCGCCGGTATTCACCAACAACGTATTTTCAGGTAAATAGCTAAACAGTGAAGAGAGTGGCTGGCTGAAAAACAGTGGCTGCCAGTACTCTATCCCTCCCGGCCAGCTACGTTTACTGACTTGCTGATAGATATGTTCCGCATCACGACGCACATCAAACTGTTCACGCCACTGGCTGCGGAAGAGCTCAATGGCATTTTTATCCGTAGGAAATTCATGAGCCGGTAACAAACGGATGTGTGACACTTCTGACAGCGTGCGTTGTGAATCAGCATCAAACAGACGCAGGCTGTCTATATTGTCATCGAAAAAATCAATGCGATACGGTTGTTCGCTACCCATAGGGTAGAGATCTAACAGCGCTCCGCGGGTAGCAAATTCGCCATGCTCCATCACCTGCTCTACACTGCGATAACCAGCCTGTTCAAGCTGAGATAACAGTGTATCCCGTGCCAGATGCTGCCCCTTTTCCACTAACAGCGCATGACCATGCAGAAATTCATGGGGACAAACTCGCTGCATCAGCGTATTTACCGGCAAAATGATGACCCCACGCGTCATCATCGGTAACTGCCAGAGAGCGCACAAACGCGCTGAGATAATATCCTGATGCGGTGAAAAACTGTCGTAAGGCAACGTTTCCCAGTCAGGAAGCTGACTCACCGGATGGGCGGTAAATTGCTGAATTTCATCATGCAGACGCAGTGCTTGTTGCATATCTGGCGTGATTAACATCACAAGACCGGCATGACGTTCAATGATTTGGGCGCATTCAACTGCGCTGGACGCGCCAGTAAGCTGACCCAGCAGGCGCATATCACCCCGCCGTACAGGCAATGAATAACGGTATTGTTGGGGCATAAAATTATACTTTTCTCTTATGGTTTAAGTTTACTACCGAGGAAATAGCAAAAAGGCTAGCAAAAAGGATAGCAACATAGCGTACAAACGCTATCAGTTATATAATCTTTTCCCCAGAACAAAACCAGCGATCCACTCGGTGGAAGGGTGCCTTAATCGCGTAAGTTACCTTAGATTGCCCGCGATAATCGTTCAAACCGAGCCACAGGAAATCAATACATTTCATGTTTCAGCCTGTCGTACTATTTATTGGTCTGCGTTATGTACGCGGGCGCTCTTGTGGCCGCTTCGGGCAATTTATCTCATTGCTATCTGTGATCGGAATGACACTCGGCGTGATGGCACTGATAACATTATTATCGGTGATGAACGGTTTTGAGCGGGATCTGGAAAAAAAAATTTTGCAGCTGATACCCCATGCAATGATTTCAACAGCACGCTTTACCGACCCACAGCAGCTGCCTGCGACAGCGCTTAATCACCTGACTGGCGTTAAAGAGATTGTCCCTTTGACCACCGCTGATGTGCTGTTGCAAAGTGCTCATCACGTGGATGCCGGAGTGATGCTGGGGATTACTCCCTCCCAGACAGAGCCGCTATGCGGCTACCTGGAAAATGTGCATCAAAAACAGTTACAACCGCAGCGCTACAATGTCATCCTGGGCAAAAATTTGGCGAACCGGCTCGGGGTGCAGGCTGGCGATGTCATCAGAATAATGGTACCGGCTGCCAGCCAGTTTACCCCCATGGGGCAGCTCCCCAGCCAGCGATTATTTACTGTAGCTGGCACGTTTGCTGCCAACAGTGAGGTTGATGACTATCAACTGCTGGTCAACCAGCAAGATGCGGCGCGTTTAATGCGCTATCCTCCGGGCACTATCACCGGATGGCGCCTGTTCTTACAGCTCCCATTGACGGTAGAAAAGTTAAGTCATCAGGCACTGCCGGCCGGCACACGCTGGACCGACTGGCGGGAGCGTAAAGGTGAACTGTTTGCCGCTGTACGCATGGAAAAAAATATTATGGGCTTGCTGCTTAGTCTGATTATTGCCGTCGCGGCATTTAATATCATTACGTCGCTGGGGTTACTGGTGCTGGAAAAACAGGCGGAAGTGGCAATTTTGCAAACTCAGGGCTTAAACAGATGGCAAGTGATGGCGGTTTTCACCCTACAGGGGGCCGGCGCCGGTATTATCGGGACGGTACTGGGCGTCACTTTCGGGATATTGCTGGCTAGTCAGCTTAATATTGTGCTGCCCATTTTTGGTTTTTTGGTTGACGGCGCATCGTTACCGGTGGCCATCGAACCGCTGCAAGTGATGAACATTGCGCTACTGGCGATGATTATTGCCCTGTTGTCCGCTATCTATCCCTCCTGGCATGCCGCGACTGCCCCACCTGTAGAGGCTTTGCGTTATGAATAATTCTCTCTTGTCGCACGGCAATAAACTGTTGCATTGCAATAAACTGTGCAAACGTTATCAGGAAGGTGAACTGTATACCGATGTATTGCGTGATGTTACCTTTTCCGTTTATCCTGGCGATATGATGGCAATTACTGGCAGCTCCGGCTCAGGAAAAAGCACGCTGCTGCATCTGCTGGGGGGCCTCGATTCCCCAACCTCCGGAGAGGTTATTTACCAGGGGAAATCCCTTAACCAGCTCTCCTCCGGCGCTAAAGCACGATTGCGTAATCAGCAACTGGGGTTTATCTATCAGTTTCACCACTTGCTGCCTGATTTCACCGCGCTGGAAAACGTTGCCATGCCGTTGTTAATTGCCGGTGTTAGCTCCGCTCTGGCACGGGACAGGGCACAATTCATGCTGATGACTGTTGGCCTGGAGAAACGTCAGTGTCATCGTCCTGCCGAGCTTTCCGGGGGCGAGCGCCAGCGCGTGGCCGTCGCCCGGGCCTTAATCAATAATCCGGCATTAGTGCTGGCTGATGAGCCCACCGGTAATCTGGACCAGCACAATGCCGATACCGTTTTTGATCTACTGGCTGAACTAAATGTACGCCAGGGGACTGCTTTTTTGGTGGTCACCCACGACACGCAGCGTGCATTGCGTCTGAAGCACCAGCTGGAAATGCGTGATGGTCAGTTGCAACCGTCACTGGCGCAGGCGGAATAATGAGCATGGTTCTGCCACTGGCATTATCGATGGCTATCCGCTTTAGCCGTGGCCGTCGTGGCCCTCGCGGAAGTCGTATGATTTCATTAATTTCGCTCATTTCTACTCTGGGAATTGCACTGGGTGTAGCGGTGCTGATCATTGCTCTGAGTGCGATGAACGGCTTTGAGCGTGAATTAAAAAACCGCATTCTGGCAGTGGTGCCCCACGGAGAGATAACCGCAGTGAATCAGCCTTTCACCGACTGGCGTGACAGTCTGCGGCGAGTCAGGCAGGTAACAGGAGTTATCGCGGCCGCACCCTTTATTCACTTTACCGGCTTAATGGAATATGGTGCCAGACTGCATGCGGTACAGATTAGAGGCGTCGATCCAACGCTGGAACCACAACTCAGTGCATTGCCGCAATTTGTATTAAACCATGCATGGTCCCGCTTCAGGCACGGACAGCAGCAGGTTATTTTAGGGAAAGGGATTGCCGACTCACTTGGCGTTAAAGCAGGTAAATGGATTACGGTAATGCTCCCCAGTCACTCTTCACAAATGAAACTACTACAGCCTAAACGCATTCGTTTACAGGTGAGTGGCATTTTGCAACTCAGTGGCCAGCTGGAAAACACGCTGGCCCTGATACCCCTCGACGATGCCCGGAATTACCTGGCCATGCAGGATAGTGTCAGCGGGATAGCCATTAAAGTGGGTGATGTTTTCGCCGCAGACCAGCTAGTGCGTAACGCGGGCGAGGCGACAAACGCCCATGTTCATATTAGCAGCTGGATCACTACTTACGGTTATATGTATCAGGACATTCAAATGATACGCTCGATAGTGTATCTGGCAATGCTTCTGGTAATTGGCGTGGCCTGTTTTAATATCATTTCCACACTGCTGATGACAGTAAAAAATAAAAGCAGTGATATCGCTGTAATGCGTACTCTCGGCGCCCGGGATGGTTTAATCCGTGCCATCTTCCTGTGGTATGGGCTGCTGACAGGCTTGGCGGGGAGCCTCACTGGTGTGGCAGCTGGCGTTATCGCTTCGCTACAACTAACCACGGCTCTGCGTTATCTGGAAAAACTGATCGGGTTTCAGTTTTTATCCGCTGACGTCTACTTTATCGATTTTCTGCCTTCCGAATTGCACTGGCTTGATGTAGTTTATGTTTTGCTCACCGCATTATCACTGAGTCTGCTAGCCAGCTGGTATCCGGCACGCCGCGCATGCCGTATCGATCCGGCACAGATACTTAGTGGTCAATAGCTATCGGGATATTATCTATTTTTACTCCGGAATTGTTTCCCCGGAATTGTTTCCCCAGAATTGTTATCCTGGAAAATAAATCAGACAAATAAATCAGACTGAAGGAGTAATAACTGGTGCGTGCTCACTACCCTTATCGACCGAACCGGTTCCGTAAAAATAAACGCTTACGCCATCAGCGATTTCGTTCGCGGATTTTACATCAGGATAAAAATAGCGCAGAAAACCCCGTTACCGTAGCGCCGCTATCAGGCCCGTTCTGCGCTACTGAACTCAACACGGGTCTGTTATAAAATTTATTTAACATCGAACACATATCCGTGGCTGCGAACGGTAGTAATCACTTCCTGCTCATACACCGCTTGTAATTTTTTGCGCAAGCGTCCCATCAATACATCGATAGTATGGCTTTCACGCAATTCAGCATCAGGATAAAGTTGCAACATTAACAGGCTTTTACTGACGATTTTGCCTGCATTACGGATAAGAGTTTCAATTATCGTATATTCAAATGCTGTCAGTTTTATTTGTCCCCGGTTAACACAAAGTCTGCGGCGTGACAGATCAATCTGGAACGGTGGATAATCTATCAGCTGAGACGCAAGGCCATTATTACGGCGCATTAGCGCCTGCATACGTGCAATGACTTCTTCCAGCTGAAAGGGTTTGGTCACGTAATCATCTGCACCAGCATTTAATACTGCCACTTTATCCTGCCAGCCACCACGGGCCGTAAGCACCAAAATCGGCAACGTCATCTGTTGACGGCGCCAGCGCTGGATCAAAACAAGACCATCTTCACCCGGTAGCCCAAGATCAACAATGGCGATATCAGGGCGATGCTCTTTAAGAAAATAATCAGCCTCTTTACTGTCTTCGGCGGTATCTACCTGATACCCCATTTCACGCATTTGCACGCTAAGATGGTGACGGAGTAACGCATTATCTTCAATAACAAGGACACGCATGACTGTTCTCCCACGGTAATTCGCCAGGGGAGCAAAAGTAACCACTCGTGTAATAGATATCAAGATATTTTAGCAACAGCAACTGAGGGCATGGGATAAAATAAAGAAATATCAGCCCTGGAACAGGGGGCGGCGGCTTCAGATGTCGGACCAGTCCGCGGAGTTGTCCAGTAACTGGCCAAGTTTCTCACGAATATAAGCCTGTTTTTCACTCAGCAGACGTTCTTGCCCAACGACTGAAAACGGATTATCCCACTGATTTTGCGCAACAAGCGATTTCTGATGTTTTGCTTTGTCATTATGATGAAGAATAGCCTGACTGGTATCATCGGTAGTGCGGACCATGGTCACAATAAGCGCCATCTGGCTTATCTCTTTGACCGCTGCTATCGGAGCCGTCGCGCCAGTGAGCCTTCTTGTCATGATGCCCGTTGTCTGCACGGTTGTCGTCTGCTTTGTTTCCGGCTGAACAGTTTCCGGCTGAACAATGGCAATCCTGGTAACCAGCTCACCCGGTTTGTTATGAATCCACTCCGGATACTGAACGGCTTTGTTCTCACGTTCTTTCTTAATTTTTACTTGCCGTGACTCAATATGTTTGTCGATAACTTCTGCCACATCTTCCTGTGCTTTTATAAACATTTTCGTCAATTGTTGGTCAATATACCGCAACCTCAGACTATTCGCATGCTGACTAGCAGAGATATGCCTCCCTGTACTACCAAAAGCAGTACTCCTAAAAGCACGACTGTTATTTATTGTCGATATACACCGCATTACAGCGCTTATTCTGCTTTTAGGCGATCGGGTTGCAATCTCATCAGCTGCCCCAGATTTTTGACGTGAGGCGCTAAGCGGATTATCTGGTTGAATACGCATCACTATTAGCCTGATAATAAAATGTTATCGTGTGTTAATAATATTAGCCTGTTTTTGGTCTTTAGCCACTCCCCAACTCAGCGCCGGGCGCAACAAAATTCTGTTTTTCTCGCCATCGCAGCGTGGTTTGAGCAGCATAAGCGTCGCCTGGCGAAGGACCCGCGGGCTGGTCTCTGGCGTGGCGTCTGGATTTCAGGCTGAGGGTTAGTCACGAAAATTATTAAACTGAAAGGGCTGGCCCAGTTGCGCACCACGAACCAGAGTCATCAGGCTTTGCAGATCATCGCGCGACTTTCCGCTAACACGGAGCTGCTCTCCCTGGATCTGGGTTTGTACTTTCAGTTTACTCTCCTTAATCAGTTTCATCAGTTTGCGGGCCATCGTATTTTCAATCCCTTGTCTGAGTCTGATATCCAGGCTGTAAGTTTTACCGCTGTGTTCCAGTTGTTCGGGGATTTCAAGCGCTGCACCATCAATACCGCGCTTCATTAATTTTTCGCGTAAAATATCCAGTAATTGTTGCACCTGAAAATCAGATCCACTGGCAATTTTTATGCTGTTATCTTTTTCATTAAACTCAAAACTGGCCGGAACATTACGAAAATCCCAGCGTGTACTCAAATCACGCGTGGCGTTTTCCACGGCATTACGCACTTCCTGAGTGTCAATTTCAGAAACAATATCGAAAGAGGGCATATTTTTTACTTTTTGATAAACTGAGTGGTAAGCATAATAACTGCTTTATCGCTGCAGACAAAAAAATAATACCCCGATCCGAGAGTGCCGTAATTACCGGTGTGCTCCGAGGGCCGTCAGCGCTCTTGTGTTATTCCCTGTGCCAGGGATAGCAACGGTTTCAGACAGGCGCTAGGAATTTCCGTAAAATGACGCTGCCCCTTCGGGGCGGGTTTTAAAACGGCGATGGAGCCACATATATTGCTCTGGTGCGCACAGTATTTCCTTTTCTATCACCTTATTCATAAAGGTGGCGGCGGCGATTTCACTGTTCAAAGGGAAATTTTTGACAGCAGCTCTTAGCACCATTTGGTAGCCTCTGGCGCCGCTCAGCCGGCGGGGGGTAAAGGGGATTATCGCTGGTTTACTCATTCGTACCAGGAAATAAGTCCCCGTTGTGGTTGCGGCCTCAACGACAGCAAACAGAGGTACAAATACGCTGCTTTGTCGGCCATAATCATGATCCGGGGCATACCAGACAATCTCTCCCTGCCTGAGGCAGCGGATCATTCCTCTGAGATCTTTACGATCCAGCATTGATTTATTAGAGCGCAAGCGACCGCGTGTCTGTATCCAGTCCATGAGCTTGTTGTTATGGGGGCGGTATACGCCAATGCCGGGATGATGGATGCCGAAAATGCGTGCTCCCAGCTCCAGTGTGAGAAAATGCATGCCGACAAGCAGCACCCCCTGACCGTGCTCCTGTGCCTGGCGAACATGTTCCAGCCCCGAAATACTAAACCAGCGTTTTATGCGCCAGTCCGGCCAGAACCACGCCATAGCCGTTTCAAATAATCCTAGTCCGGTGGATTCAAAATTTTTAACTACCAGCGCGTCGCGTTCCGCTTTTGGCATATCAGGAAAACAGAGTGCCAGGTTGCAGCGCGCAATATTGACTCTTCTTTTAAGAAAATGCATTGAAAAACGTCCGGCAATCGTACCGAAAGCATGGATAACGGGGTAAGGAAGTAATACCAGCAAATAGATAACAGTCAGGCCTAGCCAGATAAGCCAGTAACGAGGATGAAGCAGTGTTAAATTAAAGGAAGGGGCTTGTATCATAAATTCTCAGTTTAAAAAATCATCCGGGCAGTAAAAATGTAACGTCTGTGCCAGCACGAAGAAGCGGATTATAGTAAAATGTGTGCCTGACCATAACATGATTTTTGTCACTACTCATTATCAGTAACTATCAGTAACTATCAGTAACTACCAGTAACTTCTCCGAAATACAGGGCGGCACAGTATGCCAGTTTTACATAATCGAATTTCTAACGCGGAACTTAAGGCGCGTATGCTCGCTGAAACGGAACAGCGCACCACTGTTTCTTTTTATAAGTATTTTTTGTTACGCGACCCACAAACATTTCGCGACGATCTTTATCGTCAGTGGTCTGAATTGGGTGTATTCGGTCGGGTTTATATTGCTAAAGAAGGCATTAATGCTCAGATAAGTGTGCCCGTCAGCCGCTATGACGAATTTACAAGCCTGCTTTTTGCTGCGGATCCGGCGTTAGCGGGCGTACGTTTAAATATCGCACTACAGGATAACGGTAAATCTTTTTGGGTGTTACGTATGAAAGTACGTGAGCGCATCGTTGCCGATGGCATTGATGATGAAAACTTTTATCCTGCCTGCGTTGGGCAATATCTGACAGCACAGCAGGTTAATCAGATGATCGGTGAAAAAAATACGCTGTTTGTTGATATGCGTAATCACTATGAATATGAAGTCGGTCATTTTGAAAGTGCGCTTGAAATTCCTTCGGATACATTTCGCGAACAGCTGCCTATGGTGGCTGACATGTTACAACATGACAAAGAAAAAAATATTGTCATGTACTGCACGGGGGGCATTCGTTGTGAAAAAGCCAGTGCCTGGATGCTGTATAAGGGATTCAGGCATGTTTACCATGTAGAAGGTGGCATTATTGAATATGTACGCAAGGCAAGGGAACAGGGCTTGCCGTTGAAATTCATTGGTAAAAATTTCGTCTTTGACGAGCGTATGGGAGAGCGAATTTCGGATGATGTTATCGCCTGCTGCCATCAGTGTGGCGCCCCCAGTGATACGCACATTAACTGTCAAAACGATGGCTGCCATTTATTGTTTATTCAGTGTTCAGATTGTGCCACAAAATTCGATGGCTGCTGTAGTCAGGTCTGTCAGGCCGAAGTAACTCTGTCTCCTGATCAGCAGCGCGCTCATCGCATGGGTCGAAAAAATGGCATTAAAATTTTCAATAAATCAAAGAGATTAGGACAAATAAGGCGATGTATGCCGCTGGCGGGAAGAGATATAAAAGACGAAAAATCAGATGAAACGACAGTAATGCAGTAATACAAGAGCACCAAAGAGCGTTCGATGGTGCTCTGCGGCAAGCTAAGTGAGGATCTCTAGTGTTTACGGTGTCTGGCGTTTTCTGAGGATTCAATTTTAGCAATGCTGGCTTCCAGTATACGGATAAACTGACGTGCAACATCGGTTGTCAGCCATAGTGTCCTGTCTACCAGGGCGCTTTCTGGTACCTGGCCGAAGGCAGAAATGTAATGAAGGCGTATCATCATCGCATCATAGACATCAACAGTGCTTATATCCCAGCCTACGAGCGGATGAGTCTGAATGATTTCATTGTTATTTGCGTCCATTAAAGACCCCTTAATCTGATAGTGACTAGTATGGGTACTAACGAAGATCAATGCGGCCCGGTACTGTATTAAGTACCATATTAAGATGAGCTAGCCTCAGTATAAGCATGGAATCACTAATTTGGATACATAATCTGTTGTGGCAGTGCTGCTACTTCCCCTGGTGAAGGCATGAAAAGAGCATGGCGGGTGGATGCTCTATAGTGAAGCATTTATCGGATCAACTCTTCACCAAATTGCGGCATTGGCTGGCGGAAGCTCCGTGTGATAAACATCATATAGCCTAAGCCAATTGTGCCCCATACCAGGCCTAAGGCCATCGAGCCGCTTTCCAGGTTCACCCATAATGTTCCAACAGTACCGGCGCCAATTATGGGCAGAATTAGATAATTAACCGTATCTTTTAGTGTGGTCTGGCGACGTTCCCGGATATAAAATTGGGAAATTACTGACAGATTAACAAACGTGAAAGCTACCAGTGCACCAAAATTGATCAGTTCAGTTGCGGTTTTTAAATCAAACGACACGGCGGACAGCGCGATAATGCCAACCAGAGTTACATTAAATGCCGGAGTACGCCATTTCGGATGCACATAGCCGAAAATCCGCTCCGAAAATACGCCGTCACGGCCCATAGCGTAAAGCAGGCGAGAAACCCCGGCATGTGCTGCCATGCCGGAAGCCAGCACGGTGACACACGAAAAACAGAGAATAACCGACTGAAAAAATTTGCCCGCAACAAACAGCATAATTTCTGGTTGAGAGGCATCCTGGTTGGTAAAAACTGAGCTATCGGGAAAATAGAGTTGTAAGAAATAGGAAACGACAATAAAAATCACTCCACCGATTAGCGCTGTCAGAAAGATAGCCCGCGGGATAATTTTACCGGCGTTTGGCGTCTCTTCTGACAGTGAACTGATGCCATCAAATCCAAGGAACGAAAAACAGAGTATTGTGGCTCCGGTAATCATCGGGACTAACTGCGCATCGTCTGAAAAAAATGGCCGGGTAGTGATAAGCGCTCCCATGCCTTTATCCTGGCAGATACCGTGGATTAACAGGCCGACGAATACTGCCATAATTGCGACCTGGAGCACGACGATAACGGCATTCAGGTTAGCAACAATATTGATACCTCGCAGGTTAAACAGCGTCATTAAAGCGACCAGTACAGCGACAAATATCCACGCCGGGGTGTCCGGGAAGATAGCCTGTAAATAAATTTTTGCCAGTAAAATGTTGATCATTGGCATAAACAGATAGTCCAGCAATGAGGACCAGCCGACCATAAAACCTACGTGCGGATTCATCGCTTTTTGTGCATAAGTATAAGCAGAACCGGCTGACGGGAAGCGTTTCACTAATTTACCGTAACTCAGAGCAGTAAATAGCACGGCTATTAGCGCAATAGCATAGGAGGTTGCAACATGGCCTGAAGTCATACGAGACACAATGCCAAACGTATCAAAAATGGTCATAGGCTGTAGATAAGCGAGCCCAATCATCACCACCTGAAACAGGGTGAGTGTTTTCCTGAGTTGTGCACGACCGCTCGGTGCTGTCCGGCTGACAGCAACATGTAACCCGGTATTATCAAACATTATGCAATTACCTCTCTTCCTGCATGTACTCTTCCTGCATGTACCCTTCCTGCGTGTACCGAAGCGTTCCTGGCTCTATTCCTCATCCTTTTTTTCCTTACTACTCATTATCAGAGTTCCATTTGGGGAATTCCATATCTTTATAGTTGATTATCCTGGTGTTATAGCTGAATTTGTAACCGAACCAGATAATCAGGAATAACGGTATACCGATATAGGTCGCCACCACTGCGGGCCAGTCTATACGTTCTTCCAGAAAAGCCTGGTAATTTTGACCCAGTGTTATCACCAGACAAAGAATAAAGGCCAGGACGGGCCCTAACGGAAAAAAACCAGCACGGTAGGGTAATTCATTCAGATCCCGTCCTTGCAGTATATATCCCTGCCGGAAGCGATAGTGACTGAGTGCAATACCGAGCCAGGCGATAAAGCCTGTCATTCCGGAAGTATTCAATAGCCAGAGATAAACAGCCTGATCACCAAACATTGAACTCAGAAAACATAAACCTGCAACCAGGGTCGTCGCATACAGGGCATTACGCGGGACTCCTTCCTGAGAAAGGCGCGCAAAAATTTTCGGGGCCTGACCTTTTGATGCCAGGGTGAACAAAATACGTGTTGAGGCGTACATCCCGGAGTTACCTGTAGAAAGAATTGCCGTTAAGATAACCGTGTTCATCACCGTTGCCGCCGATAACAATCCAGCATTCTGAAATACCAGGGTAAACGGGCTAACACTAATATCTTTGATATTATTACGCAGCAAACTTGGATCAGTATAGGGCACCATCAGACTGATAATCAGTACGGAGAAAATATAGAATAACAGGATACGCCAGAATATCTTACGCACGGCCACAGGGATATTTTTAGCGGGATCTTCCGATTCACCGGCCGCGATACCAATGAGCTCGGTCCCCTGGAATGAAAAGCCAACTATCATGACTACCCCCATCATTGCTGAAAATCCTCCGGCAAACGGGGCATCATGCACCGTCCAGTTATGCCAGCCGGCGGTTTCTCCTCCCTTTAAGATACCAGTGATCATCAGTACGCCTACAATAATAAACAGGAGCACTGTGGCTACTTTAATCAGCGAAAACCAGTATTCAGTCTCACCAAACCCTTTAACTGAAAGGTAGTTAAACAGAAATATCAGGCTTAAAAATAACGCACTCCAGATCCAGCCAGGGGTATCCGGAAACCAATAGTGCATCACTAACTGGGCTGCAACCAGCTCAACAGCTACCGTGATCGCCCAGTTGTACCAATAATTCCAGCCGAGAGCGAAGCCAAATCCCTCATCAACATATTTGGCACCATAAGTGGAAAATGAACCGGAAACTGGCATAAATGCGGCCAGTTCACCCAAACTGGTCATTAAAAAATAGACCATCAGACCGATCACAGCGTAAGAGAGTAATGCTCCACCGGGACCTGCCTGAGAAATAGTCGCACCGGATGCCACGAATAAACCGGTGCCTATAGAGCCACCAATAGCAATCATCGTAAGATGCCGGGGTTTGAGTCTGCGTTGTAAGTTTTGAGCTCTTTTGCTGTCAGCCGGAATTTTTATATCAAGACGCGCCATATCGACCTTTATCCGTGAGATACGCTAAAAAATGGGCCGGATTGTAACAAATACAGCCTCCCTGGTAGTAATTTTCCTGATACGACCTCCCCCTAATAGCGAATAAAGTTACAGTACGGACAGCTGGGATGAGTGAGTTTGTCTGGTATCCTGGTAAAATGGTCGCCACAATGAGCTCTGTAAATTGTATGATGCCATCACGATAATGACTATCTAAAAAGAGAATAAAATGAAATTTGTCGGCGCACATGTCAGTGCTGCAGGGGGTGTTTGTCAGGCAGTAATCCGTGCCCACCAATTGAAGGCAACGGCATTTGCCCTGTTCACCAAAAATCAGCGCCAGTGGCAGGCAGCCACCTTACAGGGAGATATGATTGAAAAATTTAGACGGGCCTGTGACGAGTATGGCTATAGTGCACGACAGATTTTGCCACATGGCAGTTACCTGATTAACCTGGGCCATCCGCTGACTGATGCACTGGAAAAATCCCGTAACGCCTTTATTGATGAGATACACCGTTGTGAACAACTGGGTCTGTCGTTACTGAACTTCCATCCTGGCAGCCATTTGCTGCAAATGGAAGAGAGCCTGTGTCTGGCACGTATCGCTGAATCCATTAATATTGCACTGGAAAGAACCACGGGTGTGACGCTGGTAATTGAAAATACTGCAGGCCAGGGCAGTAATCTCGGTTTTACATTCGGGCATCTGGCGGCCATTATCGATGGTATTGAAGATAAAAACAGAGTAGGCGTTTGTCTTGATACCTGCCACGCTTTTGTAGCGGGCTATGATCTGAGAACAGAAGAACACTGCCGGCAAACATTCCAGTCATTCGATGATATTGTTGGTTTTGGCTACTTACGTGCCATGCATCTGAACGATGCTAAAAGTGGATTTAATAGCCGTCTTGATCGCCATCATAGTTTAGGAGAAGGCAATATTGGTAAAACGGCGTTCAGTTATATTATGCGTGACGTGCGTTTTGATAATATTCCACTCATTCTTGAGACAATAAATCCGGATATTTGGGCAGAAGAGATAGCATGGTTAAAATCGCAACAACACTCTGCGCAATAGTGTTTGTTTATAGTGTTTGCTTATAACGCGACTGTTGTGCTGCCCACCCATGTACATTTCATTTTTCAAAAGTTGCTAAAAAATAAAATGTTACCTTGAAATGTACTTTGTTAACAGTGCCATACCGCAACGCTTCGAAGTCTCCCTGACCTGTTAGCCCCTTTTCAGGTGGCCTTCTCCTGTACAGATAATTTTACGGCTTATTCGATCTTACCTTCCGTCTTATTCCGAACTCAGGTTATTGTAAAAACAGCACGGTGCAAAACAGAAAGAGCCAGTTACCGGAAGGTTATCGAAAAGCTGTGACCGCTGAGTGGTGGTATTATTTACCCGTTGCGGGTTTTTGGCAGCGCAAAAAAAAGCCAGTAAGCTATTCTAAAATCGTTGTGTGCGATATTCAGATGAAAAAACGGCAAAATTTTGCTGCTACCGCCGCCGCGTTAAATGCGCATTTTTGCGCAACATCAGGAACTGTATGAGTGATGTTTTATTTATAAAAATTTGAAATATTGAGGAAATATATATTGTGTTCCGTAATTCAGCATAATGATATTCTCTCCCCCGTGATCCGTTCAGGGGAGGCCACATTATGTCCCCAATGTGATTTAGTGGTGCTTCTCCCCCAGTTAGCCTGTGGCACAAAAGCCTGTTGCCCGCGCTGTAAAACGACGCTGAGCTCGTGCTGGGATGAACCACGGAAACGCCCTGTCAGCTATGCGATTAGCGCGTTGTTAATGCTATTACTGGCTAACTTATTCCCTTTTATTAGTTTGCGTGTGGCAGGTATCACCAGTGAAATTAGTCTGACAGACATCCCATACGTGCTGTTGCAGGAAAATTACACCAGCATGGCTATGCTATTTATGGTACCGGTGCAGGGAGTTCCGCTTTTTTGTCTGCTGGCGATCGTGTTGTTGTGCCGGAAGAGCGTGCCGGGATCCTCATTCAAAATCTGGCTGGCGAGGATCTTGTTCCGGCTTAAGTCCTGGTGCATGGCGGAAATCTTTCTGGCCGGGGTAGTCGTCACGCTTGTGAAGCTGATGGCGTATGGTGATATTGCTATCGGTGCCAGTTTTATTCCCTGGTGTCTGTTTTGTCTGCTTCAAATACGCGCTTTTCAGGGAATCGATCGCCGCGCATTGTGGCAGAAAATAGCCCGTGCACCGTCGGTTAACCATCCATTAAAAGCGGGAGAGAGCGGCATGCACCAGGGTTTGCGTTCCTGTCACTGTTGTACCGCTATTCTCAGCGCATCCCTGCGTCGTTGCCCGCGCTGCCAGACCCGCGGGGATGTCCGGCGCCACCACAGTTTGCAGTGGACTATCGCACTGCTGCTGACATCGATCATGCTTTATATTCCCGCGAATCTGATGCCAGTCATGGTGACTCAGGCGTTGGGAAATACCGTCACTTCGACGATTATGGCAGGCATCATTATGTTGTGGGAGGAGGGTGCTTACCCGGTGGCAGTGGTGATTTTTATTGCCAGTATTATGGTGCCTTTACTGAAAATGAGTGCCATAGCCTGGCTGTGCTGGAATGCGCACGGAAAAGGTAGTACGGACACCGAACGGCCATACTTTATTTATCGGGTCGTTGAGTGTGTCGGCCGCTGGTCAATGATTGATGTGTTTGTTATTGCACTGTTATCGGCACTGGTGCGCACGGGGAAATTTATGAGTATTTCTCCGTCTGATGGAGTAATACTGTTTGCCATGGTGGTTTGCCTGACGATGTTTTCCGCCATGGCGTTTGATCCAAGATTAACCTGGGATCGGATAAGTGAGCGAGCAAAAAATAAGGATCCCCCATTTGATGGATGAGAGCCAGGAGAACGGTCTGGCGGATATTGAAAAAATTAAACGCTGGTCGCCAGTATGGATTGTTCCCATTGTGACCGCACTGATCGGCGCGTGGATACTTTTTTATCATTTTAGCCATCAGGGCCCTGAAGTGACACTGATTACTTTTAGCGCCGAGGGGATCGAGGCGGGTAAAACACATATTAAAAGCCGCAGTGTTGACGTGGGTACAGTGGAAACGGTGACCCTGAGTGCAAATTTAAATAAAGTCATCATTAAGGCCCGGCTGCATGCAGACATGGATGGGTTGTTGCGCAAGGATTCAGTATTCTGGGTAGTTAAACCACAAATTGGACGGGAAGGGATCACCGGTTTAGGAACATTACTGTCAGGGGTTTTCATCGAATTACAGCCAGGATCGAAAGGTGAAGAACAGAGCGAGTATACATTACTGGACACCCCTCCTTTAGCATCACCGGACGCTTTAGGTATCCGGGTTGCGCTGGAGAGTGAGCAGGCGGGCCAGCTGACTCCGGGTGATCCGGTGCTGTTCCGTGGCTATTCTGTCGGCTCAGTAGAAACCGCTACTTTTGATGCCAGAGAACGGCTGATGCGCTATCAGTTATTCATTCGCGCGCCTTTCGACGCTCTGATAACCAGCAATGTCCGCTTCTGGAAAAACAGCGGTATCGCGCTTGATATGTCGGCACAAGGTATACGGGTAGAAATGGCCTCAGTGGCAACGCTGTTCGGTGGCGGTGTCAGTTTCGATGTGCCTGCCGGCTGGGAAGCGGGCCGGCAGGCACCAGACAGGGCCAGCTATAAATTATTTGACGATCAACGCAGCATCCAAAATTCGCTGTACACCGAGCATATCGGATATTTGTTGTTTTTTTCGGATTCAGTCCGTGGTTTACAGCCCGGAGCCCCCGTTGAATTTAGAGGTATCCGCATGGGGACAGTGGCAAAAGTACCGTTTTATAGCAAAGCATTGCAGCAAAATATCAGCGATGATTACCGCATTCCGGTGCTGGTGCACATAGAACCAGGGCGCTTAGCGGCTGAATTAGGGGTGGATTTTAATTTTCAGCGCACTTTTGGGCAAAGCACGCAGCAGGGGCTGCGTGCATCACTCAAACCTGCCAATTTACTGACAGGGTCACTGTTTGTTGATCTCGATTTTTATCCTGATCTCCCGGTCTGGGAAGACAAGCAGGAGGTAGCAGGATATCCTGTATTACCAACGATCAGTGGTGGACTGGCACAAATTCAACAAAAACTGCTGCAGTCACTGGATAAATTCAACAATCTTCCCCTGGAATTAATGGCCAGAGAGATGACAAAAACACTGTCAGAAAGCCGGAAAACCCTGCACGAATCGCAGAAAATGTTGGTGTCACTGAACGCATTAATGTCAGATAATGCGATGCAAGCCTTACCAAAAGAACTACAAAATACAGTGCAGCAACTGAATCGTAGCCTGCAGGGTTTTCAGCCTGGTGCCCCGCTGTATAATGCTGTGCTAAGCGATATGCAGCGCCTGGATCGGGCACTGAGCGAATTACAACCCCTGCTGCGCACGCTGAACAAAAAGAGCAATGCACTGGTATTTGGAGCGGCGGACAGCGCAGATCCTCATCCGACGAGTGCACAAAAGAGTGCGCAAAAATGATGAAGCGGATCCTGATTGTCATGATGCTGATGCTGTCTGGCTGTAGCACAGAACAAAAAACTTATTACCAGTTACCTAATCCTGACGTTCGGATACCTGACTCCAGCCGTAGCATGCGCACTCTGTGGCTGGAGCAAGTTACTGTCGCTGATTACCTTTCTTCAGCGGGGCTGGTCTACCAACTGACAGATGTAAAATATGCGATGGCCAGTGATCATTTGTGGGCAAGTCCATTAGAGCGCCAGTTGTACCGGGCGCTAATCAGCAGCCTCAGTGGTGCAATGCCGGGCTGGCTGGTTAGCTCTCTTCCTGTCGGCGATGACCCGGATGTTCTGAATGTGACACTGAACGCTTTCCACGGCCGTTATGATGGCAGAGTCATTATTCGCGGCGTATGGTGGCTTAAGCACCAAAATCAGCTGCTTCAGCAGGACTTTAATCTCGAATTGCAGCAACAGGAAGAGGGTTATGATGCGTTAGTCCGTACTCTGTCCAGGGGATGGCAACAACAGGCACAAATGATGGCGGCCCGCATTAAAAAGCTTTAAGTTTTTATTATGGATCACTCTGTTATTTATCGGATACAGCTGTGTTATTTTCACTGTGTCATTTGCTTAAATAAGCTATTTTTATTATATAATATCATTATAATTTAAATGGTTGTCTCAGATATTCAGTGTGTTATGCTACGTACAGCATTATTTTTTATCGGAAGAGTATTGACAATTTCAAATTATTCCGTAGGAGAACTGGCTGCTGTGGCAATAAGACTGGAAGTGAAAAACGTATGCAAAATATTTGGTGAATGCCCGGAGCGCGCCTTCAGGCTACCGAATTCCGGGATGAACAGGGAGGAACTTTTTAAGAAAACGGGGTTGTCCATTGGCGTAAAAGACGCCAGTCTGGCGATTGAAGAGGGCGAGATATTTGTTATCGTGGGGTTATCCGGTTCCGGGAAATCTACTCTGGTACGCCTTCTCAATCGTCTGATAATGCCCACCAAAGGTCAGGTATTGATAGAGGGCAGAAATATCGCAACTCTGTCAGATAAAGAGCTGCGGATTATCCGTCGCAACACTATGGGCATGGTATTTCAGTCATTTGCCTTGATGCCCCATTTAAACGTACTGGACAATACCGCTTTTGCTATGGCGTTAGCCGGTGTCCCATTACATGAACGTCATGCCAGGGCACGGGAGGCGCTGCATCAGGTGAATCTGGATGGTTATGCTTCTTCTTATCCGGATGAGTTATCAGGTGGTATGCGTCAGCGCGTAGGCCTGGCGCGTGCTCTGGCAAATAATCCCGCCATTTTATTGATGGATGAAGCCTTTTCTGCACTTGATCCCTTAACCCGAGCGGAGATGCAGGATGAATTAATTAAGTTACAGGCTTACCAGCAAAGAACGATTGTATTTATTTCACACGACCTGGATGAAGCGATGCGTCTTGCTGACCGTATCGCCATTATGCAGGCGGGAGAAATTATTCAGGTGGGCACGCCGGATGAAATACTCAATAATCCTGCCAGTAACTATGTACACAGCTTTTTTCGTGGTGTTGATATCAGCCAGGTGTTTTGTGCTAAAGATATCGCCCGTCGTAGTCCGGCCACCCTGATACGTAAAACTCCCGGCTTTGGCCCGCGTTCAGCGTTACAGCTGCTTCAGGACAATGATCGTGACTATGGTTATGTGGTGGAACAGGGGCATAGATTTATTGGCGTGGTCTCGGTAGAGTCACTGAAAAAAGCCCTGTATGAAAAACAATCACTGGATGGTGCATTACTGCCTGATCCCATGCCAGTTTCTGCGACCACGCCACTTAATGAACTGATGTCACTGGTTGCTCAGGCGCCCTGTGCGATCCCTGTCGTCGGTGACAATAACAGTTATATCGGGATAATTTCCAGAGCGGTTCTGCTGCGGGCGCTGGACAGAGGAGGGGTGGTGAATGAACAGTAAAGCCTATCTGGTCAATGCGGCTGTCAATGAGGCTGTCAATGCGGCTAAAGAAAGTCCGCCAGAAATTTCTGATTCTGCAGACGCTGTCGTTCCGGCAGATCCGTGGGCTGGCCCGTCTGAAATAACAAATCAGGTCGTTCAGGAAGGTGACTGGCTGAGTGATACACCGGTTGAGCAGGCACCTTTCAACTGGATGGAACCCTTTAACAATCGCTGGATCCCACTGGACACCTGGGTTACTGGTGGCACGGACTGGCTGGTGTTGCATTGTCGTCCGCTGTTTCAGGGGGTAGCTGTGCCGGTAGATGTCATTTTTAACGGTTTTCAGCAGTTTTTGTCCGGTATGCCAGCGCCGGTCGCAATACTGGTTTTTGCACTGGTAGCCTGGCAGTTATGCAGCCCTACTATGGGTATGGTTACTCTAGTGGCGTTAATCATCGTCGGTGCAATAGGTGCCTGGGCTCAGGCTATGGTCACCCTGGCGTTAGTGATGACTTCCCTGTTCTTTTGTGTCCTGATCGGGTTGCCACTGGGTATCTGGCTGGCGAGTAGCGATAAAGCCTCTAAAATTATTCGCCCGTTACTGGACGCTATGCAGACCACTCCGGCGTTTGTTTATCTCATTCCTATCGTTATGCTGTTTGGGATTGGCAACGTACCGGGTGTCATCGTGACTACTATTTTTGCACTCCCGCCTCTGGTCCGTCTGACCCTGTTAGGCATCAAACAGGTACCTGCCGATCTGATCGAAGCCGCAGAAGCCTTTGGCGCCAGCCCGCAACAATTGCTGTTCAAAGTTCAGTTACCACTGGCAACACCCACCATCATGGCTGGAATAAATCAGACACTGATGCTGGCACTGTCGATGGTAGTTATCGCATCCATGATTGCGGTGGGAGGGCTGGGTCAGATGGTGTTACGCGGTATTGGCCGCCTGGATATGGGGCTGGCTTCGGTTGGCGGGGTGGCTATTGTGATACTGGCGATTATTCTCGACCGCCTGACCCAGTCTTTGGGAGTTGAACGCCGTAGCAGGGGTGCAGCCTGGTACGTTACCGGCCCTGTCGGTTTAGTGACCAGGCTATTTATTAAAGCAAACAGTCTGTTCATTAAAGCAAATTAGGAGTGATCTTTCTGTGCGTATTACAGCGATTCTCATCTTCGGCCTTGCTCTGTTTATCAGCTTTATCAGCTCATTGCACGCAGTGCCACTGCCTGGTTTGGGTATTAAGGTGCAGCCAATACAAAGCACCCTTGCGGAGGAAACGTTTCAGACCCTGCTAGTTAACCGGGCACTGGAAGCACTGGGTTACACTGTATTACCAGTCCAGGAGGTGGATTACAGCGTGGCGTATACCTCGATTGCTGCGGGAGATGCCACGTTTCTGGCGGTTAACTGGGACATCTACGAAGATCAATATAACAGGGCCGGGGGTGATGTTAAATTTTATCGTCAGGGAAAATATGTGGAGGGTACAACTCAGGGTTACCTGATCGATAAGAAAACCGCCGAAAAATATCATATTACACATATTGACCAGCTAAAAGACCTTACAATTGCCCGGCTTTTTGATACCAATAATGACGGAAAAGCTGATTTGACTGGTTGTAATCTTGGCTGGAGCTGTAGTGGAACCATCAACCATCAAATTCGCTCCTATGGTCTGAGTACTACGCTGAAGCAAAACCAGGGTCACTATACAGCGATGATTGCTGATACTATCGCCCGCTATAAAGCGGGCAAGCCCATCCTGTATTACACCTGGACTCCTTACTGGGTCAGTAATGTACTGGTGCCAGGCCGTGATGTGGTTTGGTTGCAGGTTCCCTTTTCGGCTATGCCAGATAAGGCCATCAATACAGAATTGGCTAGTGGGGCTAACTACGGTTTTCCGGTCAGTAACCAGCGCATTGTTGCCAACAGAAAATGGGCACACGCTAACCCTGCTGCGGCAAAATTGTTTGCAATTATGCAACTGCCCATTGCGGATATTAATGCCCAAAATATGCGCATGCACAGGGGCAAAGCATCAGAAGAAGACATCCGGCGCCATGTTGCCGGCTGGATTAAGGCACACCAGGCGACTTTTGATGGCTGGATAAGCACCGCCGCCCGTGCCAGCACAACAGCTCCACAGTAGCGATTAACGCCTAATATCAGGGGTCCGTGTGCAAAATGTGCGTAAAATATGCGCAAAGTATAAGGTGTATTCGGTACGGGGGATCGTTCCCGATACCAGCAATTTTTCTGTTAACAAGTTAAAAACTATTATTAACAAGTTAAAAACTATTAGTGTCCTTAAACAAACCGACCTTAAGATCGCGTGCTATGTAGATCAACTGGCCATCCACTGATACTTCACCGTCGGCGATGCCCATCACCAAATTACGATTGATAATGCGTTTAAAATGGATGCAGTAGGTGACTTTACGGGATGCAGGTAAAACCTGGCCGGTAAATTTGACTTCACCCACGCCAAGGGCACGACCTTTACCCTTACCACCGAGCCAGCCAAGGTAAAATCCCACCAGTTGCCACATGGCATCAAGACCCAGACAACCTGGCATGACCGGATCGCCGATAAAATGACAGTTAAAAAACCACAGATCCGGGCTGATATCCAGTTCAGCTTCCACATAGCCTTTATTCCAGCTACCACCGTTTTCGGTCATTTCAATGATTCTGTCCATCATCAACATATTCCCTGTTGGCAACGGCGGTCCGCCAGCGCTGAATAGTTCACCGCGTCCCGAAGCTTCAAGATCTGTTTTTGTATAGGATGTGCGTTTCTCTGTCATGTTGTCAGAAAACCTTGTTGTATTTAGAGAAGAGTAGCCATGGTTACACATGGCATAAGTCGGTTTGTCAGCGCTGACGGAACCAGTTTAGCCACCAGCATAAGGGCCAGGATGCCCGACGTTTTCCCTGCGTATTGGCATGCGTGATACGCTCCTGAATGATACCCAGCAAACAAAAGGGTTGCTGTTCGTCAGCCCATATCAGGCCAGTCAGCAGTGGCAGAGCTTCTGCAACGTTGTCAACTGCCCACAGATGGAACTGATTGTTTTGAACGGCCTGAACGACAGCCTGGTGCAGGCAGAGGTGGCGTACGTTGGTGCCAGGCAGAATCACGCCTTGCGTACCGGTTAAACCACGACGCTGACACACTTTAAAAAAACCCTCTATCTTCTCATTCAGGCCACCTACGGGCTGCACATTACCAAATTGATCGACTGAACCGGTAACGGCAATGTGCTGCCTGATGGGTTGCAGGGAGAGCGCACTGATGAGTACGCAAAGTTCTGCCAGTGATGCACTGTCACCGTCGATGGCACCATAAGACTGTTCAAAAACGACAGAGGCAGAAAAAGGTTGTTGCTGTTCAAGTTGTAATTCAGAAAGTAAAAATGCCTGCATAATCATCATGCCTTTTGCATGAATATTGCCTGCCAGCTCGGCTTTGCGTTCGACATCGATAAACTCTCCGTCGCCAGGGTGAACGGCACAACTAATTCGTATTGGTTCGCCAAATGCCTGAGGATGGCCTGGATATTCAAGCACTGACAGGCCGTTAATCTGGCCAACAACACTGCCTTCGGTTTCTATCAACACCTGGCCCTGTTCCATTTCATCCTGCATACGTTCGGCAAGATAGCCATGGCGCCAGTCACGGCTCTCTGAGGCGACCTCCAGTGCGTTAGCAGTAATAAGATTGTTCCCGGCATAAAAGGCAGCTTCTGATAACTGCCCAATAATCCACCGCGGACAGAGTGGTAAATTTCCCTGATCACCGCTATAACGCATCGCCTGTTTTAATAAGACCGGCCAGGCATCAGCGGCTAACTCCGGTAATTTCCGCTGCTGAACCAATAAATTAATATAGGCGCACCACAATGACACGCTGTTATCATCGACCAGCGGAAGCTCAGTTTCAAACTCACCGTAACTCGCTAATTCGCCCATCATGGGTTCCATACTATGGAAATCCGCCAGGCTAAGACGATCGCCTACCAGAATCAGCTGCAAAGCGAGCGGTATGGCAGGAATTTCCAGTGGCAGCGGCCGGCTTTCATCTGGCGCCAGCCATTCGAAACATTTTTGCATGACCATCTGCTTTAATCGCAGCCACATGAATGGCTGCGCCAGTAGCGTCCTGACCGGGAGAATCAGTATTCCTCCATTAGCGATATGTACCAGGCCTGGCTGTAGCGTTATTTTACCTCTGTGCACTCTTACGCAACCAAACAGCTGCTCCGGTTCCACCCATTCACGATACAGACAGCCAGAGCGGGCAGCAAAGCGTCCATTCCCGTGCGGTGCTGGCTGCCAGGTGATACTTTCGTCCTGTATCAGATAATCCCCCCCAGCAATATCTGACGGCTGAGTTTGCAGTGCCTGTGCTGCCCGGGAAATAAGACTGAGGTACTCATCGTGTTCCTCTGCTTTGATCAGCATAAAACGTAAACGCGGCTGAAGTTGGCAAAAAAGGGCCAGTCCATTTTCCAGACGGGGTTGTATTGCCGCAAAGTCTGCTGGCGTTTGCCTGGCAGCGGAGGCAAACAGTGCTTCATAAGGCGCTATATCGGGCAGTAAAGACTGCCATTCGAGTCGTTGAGTGGTCAAGGTATCAGGTATAACCGCTAAATAGGAGGAAAGGGGCGATTATACAAGAATAATTCTGGCTGCATAGACGCTTAAGTGGCACGTGTTGTCAGGTATTTGGTAAAAAAATACCGTGAGGGTGCACGGATCACCCGTCATGCTGAAAACAGCATGGCTCAGGATCCCGTCGATAAATTATTCAGGCTGGAAAATGAACCGATAAAGGTACTGGAGTGGATTAATTTGCACAGGGATACCGCTTTCATAAATCGGATGAAGCAGACAATCCGCGCGCGGCGCAAACGCCATTTCGTTGACCCCGATCCCTCGCCCGGTGGTAAAAACACGTTCAAAACCGCCGTTATCTAAGAAAACACGACGGTAGCGAAAAGAACGTGGTTCTATTAACGTGGTTCTATTAACGTGGTTCTATTAACGTAGTTCTATTAACGCAGCGTGGCTCGGGTGTCAGCTTATGCTATCTGACCTCTTTGGTGCCGTGAATTTCAATGTCCACACGACGGTCCGGGGCCAGGCACTCAATCATGGCGTGACGGTGCTTCACATGATGGCAAGCCGTTCCGGTAACAGGATTTGCTTTGCCCATACCACGGGAAGAAATTTTATCAGCCGGGATGCCTTTAGCAACCAGGTATGCAGCGACGCTGCGGGCCCGTTCTTCCGACAGTTTCTGATTGTAGGTGTCACTACCGAGACTGTCAGTAAAACCAAGAACGATGGCAGTACTATTTTTGGGATCCATGCTGTTCAGCTGAGCATAGAGTCTGTCAAGTTCCTGATGGCCTTCAGCCCGCAGCACCGATTTATTGAAAGCAAACAGAACTTCAGAGTTCAGAGTGAAACGCCTGACTTCAGCACCCGGTACCAGCACTGGCTGCGGCAGCGGTGCGGCCGGCATTGCTGCAGAGGTAGTGTAATCAGACTGACCAAAACGGTAAGATAACCCTAAGGTTAGCATGCCGTTATCCGGGCGCATACCGACGCTGGATGTATCACCAGCATTATCCACCCACTGATAGTCGAGACGCGTTGCGATGCTTTTAGTGATGGCATATTCAACGCCCAGTGCCACCAGCGGAGAGACGCCGGTGTCGTGTTTGCGAATTTCAGTAATCTGTGAGCTACCAGTGAGGAAGCCGGATGTAACACTACCTTTCGCATCTGCCCGCCATGCCATCGCACCGAGACGGGTGTAAATATCCAGACTGGGTAAAATGGGGTAGCTCAGTTTAGTTGCCAGTTGTATACCCTGGAGTCTGAACGAGCCGCTCAGCGAGGTGTTGACTAATTCATCACCCTTATAAGGCATACGCCCGAACCAGTCGTAGCCCATTTCGAAACCAATGTAGGGGTTGACTTGATAACCTACAAATGCACCAGCGCCGACCTGATTGCGACGCTGTGACAGCTTCATGGCATCCGTCACGGACTTCCCCTCTATCGTCAAATCAGTATCATAATATGCAGACCACCCCAGTTTTGCCCCTGCGTACCAGGTGTTATTTTGTGGTGCTGCCTGTACTCCCGTTGCAGCAAAACCAGCGACTATCAGTGCGATAGCTGTTTTTTTCATCTTTCAAGCCTCATCATTATTGTCTAACTACAGAAAACCTGCTCTACCCCAGCGGGAATCCATCAGTAAGTTATGAAGGTTATAGTCTGTTGTTTCCAATGCGATCCTGAAGTCCCTACTTTTTAGTAGTACGCGCAAACCAGACAAATTTTACAACGTAATGAAAAAGTTACAAGTAATTATACGAAAAAGTATATAAAAAACATTAATACTCTATACATATTATTAGTATTATGCTCACCGCCAATTTTGATGTCTGCCACCAGGCTGTATAATTACCATTAATACCTGAGTTAATTACCAGGTTAAATAGTTGACTAAAACAGTCAGGAATGACAGACTGTGGCTTCTGTGCTACCCACGCGGTAATTGTCATTATGAGACTGACATCTAAGGGTCGTTATGCCGTCACTGCCATGCTTGATGTGGCGCTGCATTCCCATAACGGGCCTGTTTCTCTGGCAGATATTTCTGAACGTCAGGGGATCTCGTTGTCCTATCTGGAACAACTGTTTTCGCGTTTACGAAAAAATAACCTGGTGGCGAGCGTGCGCGGGCCAGGCGGGGGTTATCTGCTGGCTAAAGAGGCGGCTAAAATTGTCGTAGGAGCAGTTATCACCGCCGTTGATGAGTCAGTAGATGCCACGCGCTGCCAGGGAAGAGAAGCCTGTCAGAATGGCGACCGCTGTCTGACTCACACATTGTGGCGTGATCTGAGTGAGCGCATCACTCACTTTTTAAATAGCATTACGCTCGCGGAACTCGTTAATAATCAGGAGATTTTAGATGTTGCGGATCGCCAGAATAACAATAAACGCCGTGCTGCCAGCATTCGTACAGGGCAGAAAATTAACCTCAGTATGCAACTGTAGAGGAAACACCGAGAGGACAAACCGGCGACAATGTGGGCTAACCCGCTACTCGATGAACGGAGCATACGCAGAGCAATGAAGTTACCTATCTATTTGGATTATTCAGCCACCACACCCGTTGATCCCAGGGTTGCTGAAAAAATGATGCACTACTTAACGCTGGACGGTATTTTCGGCAACCCCGCCTCTCGCTCGCACCGTTTTGGCTGGCAGGCAGAAGAAGCTGTTGACATGGCACGTGATGATATTGCAAAACTCATTGGCGCCGACCCTCGCGAGATAGTCTTTACATCGGGAGCAACCGAATCAAATAATCTGGCGCTCAAAGGTGCAGCGGCTTTTTATCACAAGAAGGGCAGGCACATTGTTACCTGCAAAACCGAACATAAATCTGTACTGGATACCTGCCGTCAGCTGGAGCGCGAAGGTTTTGAGGTCACGTATCTGGCGCCAGCGAGTAACGGTATTATTGATCCCGGGCAGCTCGCTGCCGCGCTGCGCGCGGATACCATTCTGCTCTCTGTTATGCATGTTAATAATGAGATCGGCGTCGTGCAGGATATCCGGGCTATTGGTCAAATATGTCGCAGTCACGGTGTTGTTTTCCACGTTGATGCGACGCAAAGCATCGGTAAACTGCCTGTTGATTTGAGTCAGTTAAACGTCGATTTAATGTCTTTCTCGGCGCACAAAATTTATGGCCCAATGGGTATCGGTGGTCTGTTTGTCCGTCGTAAACCCCGTATTCGCATTGAAGCGCAACTTCATGGCGGGGGTCATGAGCGTGGGATGCGTTCCGGGACACTACCGGTACATCAGATTGCTGGCATGGGTGAAGCGTACCGTATTGCCGGAGAGGAGATGGAAGAGGAATCCCGGCGCCTGCGCGCTCTGCGGCGGCGCTTGTGGAATGGCATTAAGAGTATCGAAGAAGTCTACCTTAATGGTGATCTGGAGCATGGCGCGCCCCATATTCTTAATGTCAGTTTTAACTATGTTGAGGGCGAATCGCTGATTATGGCACTGAAAGATCTGGCGGTTTCTTCCGGATCGGCCTGTACTTCAGCCAGCCTGGAGCCATCCTATGTCTTGCGGGCATTGGGCATGAACGACGAGCTGGCTCACAGTTCAATCCGTTTCTCCCTCGGGCGCTTTACCACAGAAGAGGAAATTGATTACACCATTACGCTGGTTGGTAAATCTATTGGCCGTTTACGTGAACTCTCCCCGTTGTGGGATATGTTTAAGCAGGGTGTGGATATTAGCAGTATAGAGTGGTCCCACCATTAACTGATCTTCTAAATTTATTGACCTTCCAAATTATAATTATAAGGAGTCACGCCATGGCTTACAGTGAAAAAGTTATTGATCACTACGAAAACCCGCGTAACGTGGGCTCGTTCGATAATGAAGATCCCAGCGTTGGCAGCGGAATGGTTGGTGCGCCAGCGTGTGGTGATGTGATGAGACTACAGATTAAAGTCAATAAAGATGGCATCATCGAGGATGCCCGCTTTAAGACCTATGGTTGTGGTTCTGCCATTGCCTCCAGCTCGCTGGTAACAGAATGGATGAAAGGTAAATCTCTCGATCAGGCGCAGTCCATTAAAAACACCCAAATTGTTGCAGAGCTGGAATTACCGCCGGTTAAAATTCACTGTTCTATTTTGGCCGAAGATGCCATCAAAGCCGCAATTGCAGACTATAAGAGTAAGCATAGCGCTTAATAGCAATAAAAACGGGCGATAAATACTGGTGATAAAAACGAGGAAAAAAGATTGCCTCTGTTTTGCCGGACACGGTATATGTGTGGTGTGTGGTGTTTGGTGTAAAGAATTTCGAATGAATTATCAGCACTGAGGTTATATTGTATGTCGATATCGATAAGCGAGCGGGCAGCACAACGTGTGAGCACCTTTCTGCACAATCGGGGCAGAGGGCTGGGGCTGCGTTTGGGTGTAAAAACTTCCGGTTGCTCAGGTATGGCGTATGTACTCGAATTTGTCGACGAAATGAATGATGATGACGTTGTATTTGACGACAGGGGCGTGAAAATCATTATCGACAGCAGAAGTATCGTTTATCTCGATGGCACGGAACTGGATTTTGTCAAGGAGGGGCTGAACGAGGGCTTCCGGTTCAACAACCCCAATGTTTCTGCTGAATGTGGTTGTGGCGAAAGTTTCAGCGTCTGAATCATAACTCCCCGCCAGACTCCCCAAAAGCCCCAAAAGCACCAAAAGAGAGAAGTTATGGATTATTTTGCGTTGTTCGGGCTCTCCGTCGGTTATGGCGTGGACACCGCTCTGCTTGCTTCCCGCTATCAGCAACTACAGCGTCAGTTTCATCCCGATCGCTATGTTCTCCATGCTGAGAGTCAGCGCCTGGTGGCGTTACAGCAGTCGCTGACCATCAATGACGCTTATCAAACGCTTAAGCACCCGCTAAAACGTGCAGAATACATACTCTTGCTGCAAGGTATCGATATAAATAATGCGCAACAGAGTATGAGTGACAGTGCGTTTTTGACAGAACAATTTATCTTGCGTGAAGAGCTGAATGCGATGGCAGAACAACCTGGTGCAGAGAGCGTGCTGCCAGATTTCGCAGCAAAGCTGGCTGCCATGTCCCGGCAGTGTATGGCACAGATGCTGCACGAATTTGACTGCCAGCACTGGCCACAGGCGGCGGAAAGTGTGCGCAAATTATATTTTTTCGGCAAACTTCAGCAGCAAGTTGAGGATCTCGAAGAGAAGCTGCTTGATAATTTAGGGAAGCGAGATGGCTTTATTGCAGATTAGTGAGCCTGGTTTAACCGCCGCCCGCCCGCGACGTCTGGCGGCGGGCATTGATTTGGGCACGACCTACTCTCTGGTTGCCACGGTGCGCAATGGCGTAGCTGAAACCCTGGCGGATAACCAGGGACGTGATTTGCTCCCTTCGGTTGTTTCCTGGCGCCAGGAGGGTGCAGAGGTTGGCTGGGATGCTCGCCGCCGGGCGGCAGAAGATCCGGTAAATACCATTGTTTCAGTTAAACGAATGCTGGGCCGTTCGCTGGCTGATATCAGGCAGCGCTACCCCAGTCTGCCTTATCAGTTCCACGGTAGTGAAAATGGTTTACCGATGATGCGAACGCGTGCTGGTCTGATAAACCCACTACAGGTTTCGGCAGAAATTCTAAAAACGCTGGCCCTCCGTGCTACCCGAGTGCTGAATGCTGAGCCAGAGGGTGTCGTTATCACCGTTCCTGCTTATTTCGATGATGCCCAGCGTCAGGGGACGAAAGAGGCAGCTTCCCTTGCCGGATTGCATGTTTTACGCTTGTTAAACGAACCGACGGCGGCGGCCCTTGCTTATGGCCTGGACTCCGCTCAGGAGGGAATTATCGCGGTTTATGATCTCGGCGGTGGCACTTTTGATATCTCTGTACTGCGTCTTGGCCGTGGAGTATTTGAAGTGCTGGCAACCGGTGGTGATTCAGCGCTCGGCGGGGATGATTTTGATACTCTGCTGGCGGACTGGCTGCGTGAACAGGCCAGTATCGCTGATCGCCGTGACCATGGTATGGCACGTCAGTTACTGGATGCTGCGATCAACAGTAAAATTGCACTCAGTGATGCGGACAGTGCTGAGGTGAATGTTGCCGGCTGGCAGGGTGAAATAACGCGTCAGCAGTTTGAAATATTGATCGCACCATTAGTGCAGCGCACCTTACTGGCCTGTCGCCGCACCTTAAAAGATGCCGGCATCACTCTTTCTGAAATACGCGAAGTTGTAATGGTCGGTGGTTCGACCCGCATCCCACTGGTGCGCAGGCAGGTGGAGGATTTTTTTGGACGCCGCCCGCTGACGACGATCGATCCTGATAAAGTAGTGGCTATTGGTGCTGCCATTCAGGCTGACATCCTGGTGGGCAACACGTCTCCACACGATATGCTGTTACTGGACGTGATCCCGCTCTCATTAGGGCTGGAAACTATGGGTGGACTGGTTGAAAAAATCATACCGCGTAACACCACTATTCCTGCCGCCCGCGCCCAGGAGTTTACAACGTTTAAAGATGGTCAGAATGCGATGACCATTCACGTGCTCCAGGGTGAACGTGAGCTGATGGCAGACTGTCGCTCACTGGCGCGTTTCACTTTGCACGAGATCCCGGCGCTACCCGCCGGTGCGGCGCGTATTCGTGTCACTTTTCAGGTTGATGCGGATGGTTTGCTCAGTGTGAGTGCCGTGGAGCAATCCACGCATGTTGCGGCAGAAATCCAGGTTAAACCCTCTTATGGGCTCACAGACACTGAGATTGCCAGTATGCTGAAAGATTCGGTGGTGCACACACGCAGTGATAGTCGGGAGCGCCGTCTGGCAGAGCAAAAAACAGAGGGATCCAGGCTGCTGGTGAATTTACAGCATGCTCTGCATGAAGATGCTGATCTGTTAAGTGAGCAGGAACGTATTGAGATAAATTCAGGTATGCAGGCACTACAACAAAAAATTCAGGGTAACGACGCAGCTGCCATTGAAGCGGCTGTTAAATCACTGGATAAAGATACCCGACATTTTGCCGATCGCAGAATGGATGCCTGCGTTCGTCGTGCCCTGGTCGGCTGCACTGTGGATAATGTTTAATCATGCCTAAAATTGTATTTTTGCCCCATAAAGTGCTCTGTCCTGAGGGTGTGGCCGTGGAAGCACGCCCTGGTGAAACGATACTTGATGTGGCACTGCGCCATGGTATTGAAATTGAGCACGCCTGCGAAAAAGTCGCCGCCTGTACCACTTGCCATTGCGTGGTGCGAGAGGGCTTCGGTGCGCTGAACGCATCCACCGAAGAGGAAGATGATATGCTGGATAAGGCGTGGGGGCTGACACCGGAGAGCCGGCTTAGCTGTCAGGCTCACGTGACTGATGTGGATTTAGTTATTGAAATCCCGCTCTATACCATTAACCATGCACGAGAACACTAAGCCGGAAGGAGGGCGTTTGTGGGTTTAAAATGGTCTGACAGCCGCGAAATTGCTGAGGTTTTATTCGCTAAATTTCCTGATATTGATCCTAAAACGGTGCGATTTACCGATATGCATCAGTGGATCTGTGAGCTGGCTGAATTTGATGACGATACGAAAAAATCGAATGAAAGAATACTGGAAAGTATCCTGATGTTTTGGCTCGATGAGTGTGAATGATCGACATAAAATGATTAACGTAAAAGGATCAACGTAAAAGAATCAACATCAAGGAGAGAGCCCCGTTATGATGAACATGATGCAGATTTTTCTGACTGACCGGCCAGCGGATGCCCGCTGGGGTGACCAGGCACGGCTCAGTGGCGGCGACCACGGGCTGACTATCCATCACTCAGGCTGTGAGCCATTACATGCCATTCAGTGTGCGGCGCGTAAGGTCGATGGCATGGGTATAAAAACGGTAACACTGGCCGGTTCGGGCTGGGGGCTTGAACAGAGCTGGGCCTTCTGGCAGGGTTTTCGTTCTCCAACGGGTGGGCAGCACGTTGAATGGGCCAGGTTACCGGATGCGCAATTCACAGAACTGACCCGGCGCCTGAAGATTATCGACTGGGTGCGTGACACGATTAATACGCCGGCGGAAGAGTTAGGACCAGAACAGTTAGCGACACGTGCCGCTGATCTGATAATTGATCTCGGAGGCGGTATGGTCAGTTACCAGATGGTTACCGGTGATGAACTGCGCACGCAAAACTATGTGGGTCTTTACCAGGTAGGCCGCGGTTCGGAACGTCCGCCGGTGCTGCTGACACTGGATTATAATCCGAGCGGTCGCCCGGATGCACCCGTTCATGCCTGTCTGGTGGGAAAAGGTATTACCTTTGATTCCGGTGGCTACAGCCTGAAACCCAGCGCGCTGATGGATTCCATGAAGTCCGACATGGGCGGCGCGGCGACAGTGAGCGGCGCCTTAGCGCTGGCCGTTGCCCGTGGTCTGTCACAGCGGGTAAAACTCTATTTATGCTGCGCGGATAATATGGTCAGCGGCAATGCCTTCAGACTGGGGGATATCTTCCGTTATCGTAATGGTAAAACCGTTGAAATCATGAACACCGACGCCGAGGGGCGCCTGGTACTGGCTGATGGTCTGATTGATGCTTCTTCGCAAAATACGTCCTTAATTATCGACGCTGCTACCCTGACCGGCGCGGCTAAGACGGCTCTCGGTAATGATTATCATGCCTTGCTCTGCTTTGATGATGCACTGGCCGGGCAGTTACTGGCCAGTGCCGACGCAGAGCGTGAGCCATTCTGGCGTTTACCACTAGCAGAGCTTCACCGCAGCCAGTTCTCCTCTCCTTTTGCGCAGCTCAGTAACGTGGCAGGTGCGGCGTATACCGCTGGCGCCAGTACCGCTGGCGGCGTTTTTATCTCATTTTGTACCAGACTATCAGCAAGGCTGGCTGCACATTGACTGTAGCGCCAGCTACCGCAAAAACGCCGTAGAGCAATGGTCAGCGGGTGCCACGGGTCTCGGTGTGCGCACGCTGGCGAACCTGCTGCTTAAAAAAGGAGCAGGAGATCCCGGTTAGAGCATGACTGAAATCGTTTCGGTTACTAAAGATTCCGGCCATGCTTTAAAATCAATCCGCCAGTGCCTTAGTGATTTTTTCGAATAAATCACCCGATAAGTTGTCCAGTGTTTGCAGTTCCTCCAGCGCCAGTTTCATTAATCCCTGGCGCCTGGCGTCATAACGTTTAAGGCGAATCAGTGGCTCAATCAGCCGTGCCGCAACCTGAGGATTACGGGTATTTAAATCACGGAGCACATCGAGCAAAAACTGATAACCACTGCCATCAATGGCGTGAAATGCCACAGGATTCATTGAAGCAAAAGCCCCGATAAGTGAGCGCGTACGATTAGGATTGTTCAGGCTAAATGAGCGGTGTGTGAGTAACAGGCGCACCTGGCTTAGCACCTCAGCCACAGGACTGGTTGCCTGCATCATAAACCACTTATCCATCACCAGGCCATCGTGGTGCCACTGCTCGTCAAAAGTGGCCAGCAATGTATCGCGGCAGGGCAGTTCTGCGGCAACGGCCGCAGACAGAGCGGCCATGCTGTCCGTCATATTATCCGCCAGCCAGTAGTGTTCTGACACCAGATTATCGGCTAATTCCGGCTCACCAAAGGCCAGATAATAGAGGCAGCAATTACGCAGCGAGCGGCGGGCAATATCACTGTGTTCGATACGATAAACTGGGGTTTTGTAATGACGATATACGGCCAGGAACTCGCCGGGCATTTCCTGCGCCAGACTACGGGTTATGGCACGGTGAACGGCATGGATGGCATCGGGATCGATCAGGGTGAACAACTCCGCCATCTCAGGCTCTGATGGCAGTGTCAGGATGCGTGCTGCCAGCGCAGGATCCTGTTTTTTATCCAGCAATACAGCGCGAAAAGCATCAATAACAGGTAAAGGAAGAACGGGTAAAGGCAGAGGTTGCTGCTGATGCTGATAACTGGCCACGTTCAGTTTGATGTAACCCGCTAACAGGGTTTGAGCCGCGTCCCAGCGGGAAAAATCATTGCGTGCATGCTGCATTAAGAAGGTCAGTTGCGGGTCGCTATAATTGTAATCCAGCCTGACCGGTGCGGAAAATTCACGTAACAGCGCCGGGATCGGTGGCCGCAGCACTTTGTCAAACGTGAACGTTTGTTCAGCAGTAGTGACACTGAGCACGTGATGCACGGGCAGTCCCTCGTTTTGCAGCACAATCACATCACCACTTTCGTCGTAGAGCTCAATATCTAACGGAATATGTAAAGGAAGTTTTTCGGTCTGATCGGCTGTCGGTAAGGTCTGCTGGCTAACGCACAGATGATACTGCTGTCTGTCGGTATCATAATGGTCACGAATGGTGAGTAACGGCGTACCTGACTGGATGTACCAGCGGCGAAACTGGGCCAGAGAGACACTTGATGCATCTTCCATTGCCTGGATAAAATCATCACAGGTTACGGCGCTGCCATCATGACGCTCAAAATACAGTTGCATGCCACTCATGAACCGCTCTTTACCCAGCAACGTATGCATCATGCGGATAACTTCTGCACCCTTTTCATATACCGTAGTGGTATAAAAATTATTCATTTCAATGACACTATCGGGGCGGATTGCATGGGCCATAGGGCTTGCATCTTCAGCAAACTGGGCCGTACGCATTATCCTGACATTATCAATACGGTTAACGGCGCGTGAACCCATATCGGAGCTGAATTCCTGATCGCGAAAGACCGTCAGTCCTTCCTTCAGACTGAGCTGAAACCAGTCACGACAGGTCACACGGTTACCGCTCCAGTTATGGAAATATTCATGGCCGATAACCGCTTCAATATTCAGATAGTCGTTATCCGTGGCGGTTGCAGTGGTTGCCAGTACATATTTGGCATTAAAAATATTCAGCCCCTTATTTTCCATGGCGCCCATATTAAAGAAGTCAACGGCGACTATCATATAAATATCAAGGTCGTATTCCAGACCAAAACGTGTTTCATCCCACTTCATGGCGTTTTTTAGTGAGGTCATGGCCCAGTCAGCACGATTCAGATTACCCGGGTCGACAAACAGTTCCAGTGCCACATTCCTCCCGGAACGGGTGATAAAATTATCGCGCAACACATCGAACTTACCCGCGACCAGTGCAAACAGGTAACAGGGCTTAGGAAAAGGATCCTGCCATTGCACCCAGTGACGGCCATCAGCAAGCTCACCCTGTGCAATACGATTTCCGTTTGACAGCAAAACCGGATAGCGTGCTTTATCGGCAATAATGCGGGTGGTATAGCGTGCAAGGACATCCGGCCTGTCCAGATAAAAGGTAATATGGCGAAAACCTTCCGCCTCGCACTGGGTGCAAAGGGTATCACCGGAACGATACAATCCCTCAAGCGTGCTGTTTTTTGCCGGATGGATCTCGTTTTTGATGGTTAGTGTAAAAATTGCCGGTAGCTGCTCAATGAGCAGTGTGTTTTCCTGCTGGCGATAGTGGCTCCACGGCTCTCCGTTAACACTAATACTGAGTAAGGTTAGGTTTTCACCGTTTAATTGCAGCGGGACATCGGCCAGATTTTTACGTTCTATTTTACTGACTGCCGTGATCAGCGTTGTTTCGGCATCTAACTCAACCTGGAGATCAATATCAGTAACAGTGTAGTCCGGTGCACAGTAATCCTGGCGGTATTTCACTTGCAGTTGTTGTGTCATAAAAACCTTATTTGCTGCCGCAACGGCTATGACCAGATGGCCGCATGGCAAACTATCTTTAACGGTATCATAGCGATAAAAAAGTCAGAATGTTGCACTAATCGTATGATTTCTGCTTGTGTCCTGAATTACCATAAGTAACATACTGATATTGCTTTGGTCCGCAATATTAACCTGTGAAACACGGCTAAATTATTCACTAAATTTCAAAGAGAGACATTTATTATGAGCGTGGTATCTGTCATCGACATACTGCACGGGCGTATTACAGTTGATACTGAAGTCACCGTGCGCGGCTGGGTACGTACCCGCAGAGATTCTAAAGCGGGGATCTCTTTCATCGCGGTTTACGATGGCTCTTGCTTTAACCCGTTACAGGTGGTCGTGGATAGTTCATTAACTCATTATCATGATGAGATACTGCGCCTGACCACGGGCTGTTCCGTAACGGTCACTGGATCTGTTGTTGCCTCTGCCGGTGTCGGGCAGTTTCTCGAACTTCGGGCCAGCAGCGTTCAGGTGGTGGGCTGGGTTGAGGACCCGGATACTTACCCCATGGCGGCAAAGCGTCACAGTGTTGAATACCTGCGCGACGCCGCACACTTGCGTCCACGTACCAATATCATCGGTGCCGTAGCGCGGGTACGTCACAGCCTGGCTCAGGCTATTCATCGTTTCTTCCATCAGAGTGGTTATTTTTGGATCTCCACCCCGCTGATTACCACCGCTGATACTGAAGGGGCCGGTGAAATGTTCCGGGTATCCACCCTGGATTTGGCAAATCTACCGCGTACGGCCAGCGGAGCGGTAGATTTTGGCAAAGATTTTTTTGGTAAAGAAGCTTTTCTGACTGTTTCTGGCCAGTTAAACGCTGAAACCTACGCGTGTGCCCTGTCAAAAATTTATACCTTTGGCCCTACGTTTCGGGCTGAAAACTCGAATACCAGCCGCCACCTGGCCGAGTTCTGGATGATTGAGCCCGAAGTGGCATTTGCCACACTGGATGATGTGGCGGCGCTGGCCGAAAAGATGCTGAAATATGTTTTTCAGGCGGTACTCAGTGAGTGTTCTGATGATTTGGTTTTCTTTGCAGAAAGGACAGAACAGACAGTAATTTCACGTCTGGAGCAATTTGTAGTATCTGATTTCGCACAGATCGATTATGGCGAAGCCATCAACATTTTACTGGCAAGTGGCCAGCGCTTTGAAAACGACGTTCACTGGGGTATTGATCTTTCCTCGGAACATGAACGCTGGCTGGCAGAAGAGTACTTTCGATCCCCTCTGGTGGTAAAAAACTATCCGAAAGCGATCAAGGCATTTTACATGCGTATAAATGAGGATGGTAAGACCGTTGCGGCAATGGATGTACTGGCGCCAGGTATTGGTGAAATTATTGGTGGTTCGCAGCGTGAGGAACGTCTCCATTTTTTGGACCTGCGTCTTGAAGAAATGTGCCTGAATAAAGAAGATTACTGGTGGTATCGTGATTTACGTCGTTATGGCACTGTACCTCATGCGGGTTTTGGTTTAGGCTTCGAGCGACTGGTTGCTTATGTTACTGGAGTACAAAATGTACGTGACGTGATTCCATTCCCGCGTACACCACGTAATGCCAGTTTCTAGAAAATGACTCTTTCGTTGCAGTATCTCCTCAGCTTTGGTTGCAAGGAAACCTTTTTATTTACATTTTGTAGCATTGAGTTTCATATTGAAACTCATATTGTAATTTAGTAGCATATTCAGTGTAGATAAACAGCAGCATGAATGGAACACTTCTCTTAGTACGCATGGCGCCAGACCATCAACGGTAGTGTGGCGCCTCAATTTATACCAATGAGGATAATGATAGTGATAAAGCACAAGACTCTTTCAATGGTTATTCCTGTTCTTTTGGCTACCGGTACAGCAAATGCGGCAGAAGTTTATAACAAAGATGGCAATAAATTAGATCTATACGGTAAGGCTGATGTGCTTCATCTTTTTTCTGCGGATAAAAGTGAGGATGGTGATGAATCATATATTCATTTTGGTTTTAAAGGTGAAACTCAGGTTAATGACGAGCTGACCGGTTACGGCCAGTGGGAGTATAATATACAGGCTAACAACGCTGAATCTAAAAGCAGTGAAGGCAACGCTACTCGCCTTGGTTTCGCAGGCCTGAAGTTTACTGATTACGGCTCGGTTGACTACGGTCGTAACTGGGGCGTGCTGTACGATGTCATGGCCTGGACCGATGTACTGCCAGTATTCGGTGGCAATACTGTCACTGTGCCAGACAACTACATGACTAGCCGCGCTAATAATCTGGCGACATATCGCAACAGCAACTTCTTTGGTCTCATTGATGGCCTGAGTTTTGCTTTGCAATATCAGGGTAAAAATGACAATACAAATCGTACTGGTTTAGAGCAGAATGGTGATGGTTTTGGTCTGTCTTCTATCTATGAAATTGAAGAGGGTCTCAGTGTTGGTGCTGCTTATACCTCTTCTAATCGTTCGAAATGGCAGAAAGACCTGACAAACGGCTCTGCACTGGGTAATAACGCGCAGGCCTGGAGCGTGGGGACTAAGTATGATGCCAATAATATTTATCTGGCAGCGACATACTCCGAAACACTGAATATGACTCCTTTTGGTGTTTCGAGCGGCAAACCCACCGATAGCAGCAGCGCTGGCGATAATTTTATTGCCGATAAAACTCAGAATATCGAGCTGGTAGCGCAGTATCAGTTTGATTTTGGTCTGCGGCCCTCACTGGCTTATCTGAAGTCTCAGGGTAAAGATTTGAATGTTGCGGGCGCTGATAGCGGCAAGGCCGATCTGGTTGAATATGTTGATATCGCCAGCTACTACGATTTCAATAAAAATATGTCTGCCTATGTTGATTACAAGGTTAACTTGTTGAAGAAAAATGACTTTACCGAAGCGAGCGGTATCGCCACTGATAACATTGTTGGCGTTGGTATGGTTTATCAGTTCTAATTTGAGTATAGTCTGGTTTTTTTCGTTCTGCTGCTAAATTTCGAAATTTAAAAAGGTGGGGTCCGTCCTCGCCTTTTTTGCTTACTGAAAATCGGATAGCCAGCCTGCAACCTGTTGATATTAAATACAGGTTTATTAAATATGGCTACAGAGGCCTTGTTTTGCGTCTATCGTCTCTGTAGATTAAGGAATTAGCATGCCTACTATTACCCTTCCTGACGGCAGCCAGCGTCACTATGCTGGCGCTGTTTCTGTCCAGAGTGTTGCGTCTGACATTGGTCCTGTACTGTCGAAATCCTGTATTGCAGGTTATGTAAATGGGCACCTGGTAGATGCCTGCTCCATGATTGAATCTGATGCGCAGCTAGCAATCATCACTATCAGGGATGCCGCCGGGCTGGAAATTATACGCCACTCGTGTGCGCATCTTCTGGGTCATGCTATAAAGCAACTCTGGCCCAATACTAAAATGGCCATTGGACCGGTGATTGATAACGGTTTCTATTACGACGTCGATTGTGATCACCCGCTGACGCCTGAGGATTTGGCCGAGCTGGAAGTGCGCATGCACCAGCTTGCCGACAAAGCGTATCATGTGGTTAAAAAAAAAATGAGCTGGCAGGATGCGCATGATCTCTTTTCTGCGCGGGGCGAAGATTACAAACTCGCTATTCTCAATGAAAATATAAGTCCTGACAGCCATCCGGCGTTATACTATCACGAAGAATATATTGACATGTGTCGTGGTCCCCATGTGCCTAACATGCGCTTTTGCCAGCATTTTAAATTGCAAAAAATAGCAGGAGCGTACTGGCGTGGTGACAGTAAAAACAAAATGTTGCAGCGTATTTATGGTACGGCGTGGGGGGATCAAAAACAGCTTAATGCTTATCTGAAACGGCTGGATGAAGCGGCAAAACGTGATCACCGTAAAATTGGTAAGCAGCTTGATCTCTACCATATGCAGGAAGAAGCACCTGGTCTGGTATTTTGGCATGACGATGGCTGGACAATCTTTCGTGAGCTGGAAGCATTTGTGCGTATAAAACTCAAGGAATATCAGTATCAGGAAGTGAAAACACCGTTCATGATGGATAGGGCATTGTGGGAGCAGACCGGGCATTGGGAAAATTACGCTGAGCATATGTTTACCACCCTGTCAGAGAACCGCGAGTACTGCATCAAGCCGATGAATTGTCCGGGACATGTACAGATCTTTAACCAGGGTCTGAAATCCTGGCGTGATTTACCGTTACGTATGGCTGAATTTGGCAGCTGCCATCGTAATGAACCATCAGGAGCGCTGCATGGTTTGATGCGTGTAAGAGGCTTCACTCAGGATGACGCGCATATTTTTTGCACTGCAGAACAGGTGCAGGATGAGGTTAATGGCTGTATCAATATGCTGTACGATATGTATGGTACTTTTGGTTTTGAGAAAATTGCGGTTAAACTCTCTACACGCCCGGAAAAGCGTATAGGCAGTGACCAGCAGTGGGATCGTGCTGAAAATGATTTGGCTGCTGCGCTGGCAGAAAATAAAATTTTGTTTGAGTACTTGCCCGGCGAAGGGGCGTTTTACGGTCCAAAAATTGAATTTACCCTGCATGATTGTTTGGATCGTACGTGGCAGTGTGGTACCGTGCAACTCGACTTCTCACTGCCAGAGCGTCTGAATGCCTCTTACGTAGGAGAAAATAATAATCGCCAGGTACCAGTGATGGTTCACCGGGCCATTTTGGGTTCGATGGAGCGTTTTATTGGCATTTTGGCTGAGGAATATGCGGGTTTCTTTCCCACCTGGCTTGCACCATTGCAAGTCGTAGTGATGAACATCACCACTGGGCAAGCTGAATATGCCGGGTGGCTGAATAAAAAACTGCAGGATGCGGGTATAAGGGCGAAGACGGACTTGAGGAACGAAAAAATTGGCTTTAAAATCCGCGAACATACTTTACGTCGGGTTCCCTACATGTTGATCTGCGGTGATAAAGAGCGTGAAGCAGGTAAGGTTGCGGTTCGTACTCGCCATGGTAAGGATTTAGGAAGTGTGGATGTAAACATAGTTTTGGACCGGCTGTTGAGTGAAATTCGCAGCCGTAGTCTTCGTCAACTGGAGGAATAAAGTATTAAAGGCGGAAAACGAGTTCAACCGGCGCGTCCTAATCGTATCAATAAAGAGATTCGCGTCACGGAAGTTCGTCTGACAGGTGTCGATGGCGAGCAAATTGGTATTGTCAGCCTTAATGAAGCCCTTGAAAAATCTGAGGAAGCGGGTGTCGATTTGGTAGAAATTAGTCCAAATGCTGAGCCGCCTGTTTGCCGTATCATGGATTATGGTAAATTCCTCTACGAGAAGAGCAAATCAACTAAAGAACAAAAAAAGAAACAAAAAGTTATTCAGGTTAAGGAAATCAAATTCCGGCCTGGCACTGATGATGGCGACTATCAGGTAAAACTACGCAACCTGATTCGCTTTCTGGAAGATGGCGATAAAGCCAAAATCACCCTGCGTTTCCGCGGACGTGAGATGGTGCACCAGCAGATCGGTATGGAAATGCTTAATCGTGTCCGTAGGGATTTGTGTGAAAATAATGAACTGGCGGTAGTCGAATCTTTTCCTACAAGGATAGAGGGTCGTCAGATGATTATGGTGCTCGCACCTAAAAAGAAACAGTAAGGCCCTCCAAAGTAATGCCCCCCTGCATGGATTGCGCTGTGGGCGGGGTTTTCGACCTGCTGGTTTATATAATTAACAATGCGAAGTGGATAAATTTGATGCCAAAAATTAAAACAGTGCGAGCTGCTGCCAAGCGCTTCAAAAAGACCGCCAGTGGTGGTTTTAAGCATAAACATGCTAACCTGCGTCATATTTTGACCAAAAAAACAACTAAACGTAAACGCAGACTGCGTCCAAAAGGCCTGGTATCAAAAAGTGATCTCAGCCTGGTCGTAGCATGTTTGCCCTATGCGTAAGTTAACTTTGGTATAAAAATTAAATCGACAGGAGAAGTGTATGGCTCGCGTAAAACGTGGTGTGGTTGCACGTGCACGTCACAAAAAGATACTAAAGCAGGCGAAGGGTTACTATGGTGCGCGTTCGCGCGTATATCGTGTTGCCTTTCAGGCGGTTATTAAGGCAGGACAGTATGCCTACCGGGACCGCCGTCAGCGCAAGCGCCAGTTCAGGCAACTGTGGATCGTGCGCATCAACGCAGCGGCCCGTCAGAGCGGAATGTCCTACAGCCGTTTAATGAATGGGCTGAAAAAATCCTCTATTGAGATCGATCGCAAAATTCTGGCCGATATCGCTGTGTTCGATAAAGCAGCGTTTGCGGTGCTGGTTGAGAAGGCAAAGATAGCGTCGGTATGAATTAGCCTCAAAGGGAGTCTGTCTCCCTTTTAGCCTCCCATGGTGGAGGCTTTTTTTGTGCGCCCGGCATGGATGCCCTCCTGGAGGGGAAAGTCCTCCCGCAAGCTGATCACAGCGAGCGACGTGAAGCGCAACAGCGCCGAATGGCTCAACCGGGTGCTCACGATTGCCTGCTTTGACCGCCCCGGCGTTCCCCGCCTATGATGCTGACCTCAACTTCCCGAACCACCCGGTGCGGACCCGCACACCGGGTGGTGTGGGAGGCAGCGGCAGTTTCAGTGTTATCGTTTCAATGTTATCGTTTCAATGTTATCAATGAGCCGCCGTATACGGAACCGTAGGTACGGTGGTGTGAGGGGACGACGGGAGTGATCCCGCCTCCTGCTCGATCTATAATTTGTGGCCGGAGAAAAACAATGACAGAGCTTGCGGAGCTGATTACCCGTGTCACAGTTGCCATCGAAAATGCCCAGGATCTTAATGAATTAGATCTGGTACGCGTCGAATATTTAGGAAAAAAGGGTCATTTGACACACCGGATGGCATCATTACGTGATTTGCCCGCAGAAGAACGTTCGATAGCAGGATCTGCTATCAATCGGGCTAAATACCAGATTCAGGACCTGCTAAGTGAACGAAAAAATACCCTGGAGTCGCTGCGGATGCGTGCGCGTCTGCGTGCTGAAACGATAGATGTTTCATTACCCGGGCGTCACAGGGAAAACGGTGGGTTACACCCCGT
>CANJWD010000002.1 GCA_947478475.1 Enterobacterales bacterium | reverse complement strand
GTTGTTGAAAGATGCTTCGCTCAGCTAAAGGAACACCGGCGGATAGCGACCCGTTATGAAAAAACAGCAGGAAATTATCTGGCGATGGTGAGACTTGGTTGTATCAGACTCTTTTTTAGACGATTACTTAATTGAGGGACACAGCCTAGCACAGATTTTTACCATCGGTCTTACCACTGGTTTGACCATAACCGGCAATGTGTCAGAACTGTCAGGGCATGCGAAATTCTGCCTCTGCCCCATCAAAACGATCAATAATGGTTTGTGAGGGCACTTTTCCTGCCAGACTGACTAAGAAAATCGCGATGCTGGCAAAGAGGAAGCCTGGAATAATTTCGTATAAACCCAGCCAGGCATACTGTTTCCAAATGATAACGGTTGTTGCACCTGTTAACATCCCTGCCAGCGCCCCCAACCGTGTCATGCGTGACCAGAGCACAGAAATCAGAACTACCGGGCCAAATGCCGCTCCAAAACCTGCCCAGGCGTAACTCACCAGGCCAAGCACCCGATTCTGCGGATTAGCGGCTAAGGCAATGGCAACAGAGGCCACCAGTAATACTGCTGAACGCCCGACCAGCACTAACTCTTTTTGGCCTGCAGTCCGGCGGAACAACGCTTTATACAAATCTTCTGTGATGGCACTGGAACAGACCAGTAACTGGCAGCTCAGAGTACTCATCACTGCGGCAAAAATAGCAGAAAGCAGTATGCCCGCTATCCATGGATTAAACAGTAGTCTGGCCAGCTCAATAAATATGCGCTCCGCATTGAGTGAAACGCTGGCAGCCTGTTCCGGGTTATCTTCAAAGTAAGCAATACCGAAAAAACCCACGGCAATAGCGCCTGCCAGGCAGAAAATCATCCATGTCATAGCAATACGGCGGGCACAGTGAATGGCCTGGTGGGAGCGCGCCGCCATAAAGCGTACCAGAATGTGTGGCTGGCCAAAATAACCCAATCCCCAGCTGAGTAGCGAGAGAATGGCTATCATATTGAGCCCATTGAACATATCCATGTTGCCAGAATTTCTGGCTGTGATCAGTATCATTGAAGTATCAATGCCACCTGCTGCCAGAATAACAACCACAGGCGTCAGGATAAGGGCGAAAATCATCAACGTAGCCTGTATCGTGTCAGTCCAGCTCACCGCTAAAAAACCGCCAATAAAGGTATAGATAATCGTGGCGGTAGCGCCCGCCCATAGCGCCGTGCCGTAACTCATATTAAAGGTACTTTCAAACAGCCGGGCCGCTGCTACGATGCCTGAAGCGCAATAAATGGTGAAAAATATCAAAATAATGATGGCTGAAATCAGGCGCAGCAATCCGCTCCGGTCTTCAAAGCGACTGGTAAAATAGTCAGGTAGTGTGAGCGCATTGTTATTAATTTCAGTCTGTACACGCAGGCGGCCGGCGACCCACTTCCAGTTCAGGTACGCACCGGTAATCAGGCCGATAGCAATCCAGCTTTCCGAAAGACCATGGAGAAAAACAGCGCCGGGTAAGGCCATCAACAGCCAGCCACTCATATCTGAAGCACCGGCTGATAATGCGGTAACCGTACTTCCTAAACGTCGCCCCCCTAAAATATAATCATTAAAATTATTTGTTGCCCGGTAACCCATTAACCCAATGAACATGATGCCAGCGATATAAATTAAAAAAGTCACCAGCATCGGTACGTTAACAGTCATGCACCCTCTCCATAATTTATTTCCATAATTTATTTCCATAATTTTTTAGTTATTTGTAGTAATGCATCACGTGCATAGCTGGCTGTTTGCTGAATGCAGCCGATCACACTCTGTTACTCGGGCGGCGGTTACCGCTGCATCAACATAACGTGTAGCATATCGTATTGCGGAAAAATTACGCAATCAAAAGAGGTGCCAATGGTCTGGCAGGCGTGGTGCAAGGATTATTGCAAGAGTTTTCGTTATCTTTTTTCGTTATTTTCTGAAGAGAGATAATCGGGTTTTCTGGCCTGCTACTGAATTGCACAGAGATCTTTATAGTGAGCTGCCACTTTTGATACAATCTTTTGTCTCTCAGTGTATGTCATATTCAGATTACTGCTCAATGTCTGTCACGCAACAGATATTGGCGTGCTATTCCTTCCAGCGCTAAAATAAGGTAAAAGAGCGCCATGAAAATTCCATTACGAATCCAGCCACTGGTTGATGACGGCCTGGTTGATGAGGTTATCAGCCGGTTAAAAAGCGGTAAAGAAGCCGATGTTTATATCGTGCGCTGCGGCGATGCAATCCGTTGCGCAAAAGTTTACAAAGAAGCTACACAACGTAGCTTCAGACAGGCTGTGCAATATCAGGAGGGGCGTAAGGTACGTAATAGCCGTAATGCTCGTGCCATGAGCAAGGGGTCCAGATTTGGCCGTAAGCAGCAGGAGAAGATCTGGCAGACTGCTGAAGTGGATGCGCTTCATCGTCTAAGTAGTGCTGGTGTGCGGGTGCCCGTTCCTTACGATTGTCTGGACGGTGTATTACTGATGGAACTCGTTACTAATGGTGCCGGGCAAGTCGCACCACGTTTAAGTGATATCTCTCTGTCCGCGGAACAGGCGCTGCAAGACCATCGTATTGTTATTGGCTATATTGTCCGCATGCTTTGTGCCGGTCTGGTGCATGGAGATCTTTCGGAATTCAATATACTCATGGATAAAGATGGTCCGGTGATCATCGATCTCCCTCAGGCGGTAGATGCTTCAGCAAATAATCATGCCGCATCGATGCTGGAGCGTGATGTTAATAATATCGTTCAGTATTATGCTCAGTATGCTCCGGCACTTTCTGGTAAAAAGTATGCTAAAGAAATTTGGGCGCTGTATGAAGCGGGGAAATTGAACGTTGATACCGAGCTAACTGGCTGCCATGAAGAGAGTACGCAGGCTGCTGATGTTGGCGCAGTGCTGGAAGAAATACAGTCAGCATGGGACGAAGAGTCTGAGCGCCGCCGCTTTCTGAGCGACAGAGATAACGACAGAGGTGAATATTAGCAGGTTCTTAACGAACATAATTTAGTTACGCAAGCTGGGTGCCTGAAGCTGATGACGTATGGACTCTGCAAGTTCATCCAGAGAGGGTTGCTCCGGATGAGCCTTAGGGGGTTCAGATGTTAGCTGAATTTCCGCCAGATAAGTGTGAACAGGCTGCCCCTGATCATCTTCCATCACGACATGATACCAGGGAGATAAGCGTAGTGCCTCATTGGCCGCAATCTCGTCAGCCTGAGGTTGTTTAAGCGAATATTCAGGGTCTATATCAATAACAACCCCTAAATATCCGAGCAGTTTATGGCGAATCTGTTGCCCGATACCAAATTTACTGACGACCATGATAACCCTCAGAAAAATAACTCACTGTTGTTACTGATTGCTGTTACTGACTGCTGTTACTGAAAGCAAGAGCAAAATATGGTGGTTCCGGTTATATCACCCGACAGGCAAATCCTTTCAAATAAAGCCCTTCAGGATAGCTCGCGATAACCGGATGGTCGGCAGCCTGGCGAAACTGCTCTATAAATTGTATATCACGGCCAGCATCTAATGCGGCCCCGGCCAGGATTTTTTGAAATAAATCGGCCTGCATCAGACCGGAGCAGGAGAAACTCAATAAAATTCCACCGGAGCGTAATAACTGTAATGCGAGCATGTTAATATCTTTGTAGCCCCGACAGGCGCCCGCCAGCTGGTTTTTGTTTTCGACAAATTTCGGCGGATCCATCACTATCATATCGAACTTTTCAGCATCATCCCGAAAGCGTCTTAACGGCCGGAATACGTCAGCGCGGATGAATTCGGCTTTGCCCGCGTCTTGCTGGTTTAACTCAATATTTTGCCTGGCAATATTCAGCGCACTCTGTGAGGTATCGATATTAATGACTTGCTGGCAATCTCCCATCAGGGCAGATACTGCAAAAGCACCGGTATAAGAAAAACAGTTTAATACCCGGCGGTTACTGGCGTAGCGACGCGCTGCCAGACGGCTGTCCCGCTGGTCCAGATAACACCCGGTTTTATGTCCGTGCTGGATATCGACCAGTAATTTCGTACCATGTTCATGAATCGTTAGCAGGTCAGGGGGCAGATCTCCGAAAATCAGCCCGCTGGTCATCGGCAGGCCCTCCTTCTTACGGACTGAAACATCAGAACGATCAAAGAGGGAGCATTCCGGATAACAGTGCCGCAGCGCGCAGAGCAACGTGGCGCGTTGATATTCCGCGCCGGCAGAGAGTAGCTGCAACACCAGATAGTTTTGGTATCTGTCGATGGTAATGCCAGGCAGGCCGTCGGATTCACCTGAAATCAGGCGATAGCTATCCAGCTCATCACGGCAGGCTATCCAGTTACGCCAGCTTTGCGCTTGTTGCAGACGGCGAATAAAAAATGTAACGTCGATAGCTTCATCCTGCTGAAATGTCCAGATCCTGGCGCGAATTTGTGATTGCGGTGAATAAGCGCCACGGGCCAGCCATCGTTCATTACTATCAAAAATATCGAGAGTTTCACCAGAATAACCGGCACATTCAACACGTTCGACAGCACCAGAGAATATCCATGGGTGGCGACGAAGTAAGGATTTTTCACGTCCCGGGGCGAGAAACAAGCGTGCGGCCATAGCGAAATGGTGACCTGAGAGGTAAAAAAGAGCGACATTGTCGGAGGATAAAGGAGAAAATGCAATGTGTTATTTTGTGCTTAATGAGCAGCCTGTCTTGTTAACAGAAAACCGTCTTGTTAACAAAAACGCACACCATAACAGTGCTACCCAGCCAGGGATAAGCAGTACCGAAATACGAATGGCTTCTGTTAAATACATAACGACTAATATTAGCGTTAAAAAGATCAAACAGATATAGTTACCGTAGGGATACCACAGTGCTTTAAATTTAGGTACCACCCCCTCGCGCTGTTTTGTCGCCCGGAACTTCAGATGCGACAGGCAGATCATGACCCAGTTAATCACCAGCGCAGAGACCGTCAATGCCATTAATAGCTCAAAAGCCTCGCCAGGCATGAGGTAGTTGACCAGAACGCCTGCTGAAGTTGCCAGGGCAGAGAGCAGGACGGAAGCCACCGGAACAGCATATTTATTTACTCTGGTGAGTATTCCCGGAGCATTACCCTGCATGGCAAGTCCAAATAACATCCGGCTATTGCAATAGACACCGCTGTTGTAAACCGACAATGCGGCGGTCAGGACGACTACATTGAGAATAGTGGCGACTAACGTGCTATCCAGTGAATCAAAAATCATAACAAAAGGGCTGCCCCCCGCAACAACTTTGTCCCAGGGGTAAAGCGAGAGCAATACTGCCAGTGAACCAATATAAAAAATCAGGATACGCCAGATAACCTGGTTGGTGGCTTTTGGGATGCTTTTTTGTGGTTCTTCCGCCTCTGCAGCAGTGATGCCTATCATTTCCAGACCACCGAACGAAAACATAATCACGGCCATTGCCATCACCAGGCCCGACAGACCATTTGGCATAAAACCACCGCGGGCCCACAGGTTAGTGACGGATGCCTCTGTCCCCCCGGTTCCTGATGCCAGTAACCAGGCACCAAACAGGATCATGCCAATGGTGGCTATCACTTTGATCATTGCAAACCAAAATTCGGCCTCACCATAGAAGCGAACATTCACCAGATTGACTGCATTGATCAGAATAAAAAACAGTGCTGCCGACACCCATGTTGGAATTTCCGGCCACCAGTACTGGATGTAGATCCCGACAGCTGTTAGTTCAGCCATTCCAACCAGAATGAACATTGCCCAATAATTCCAGCCGGAAAGAAATCCCGCAAAGTCTCCCCAATATTTGTGAGAAAAGTGGCTAAAGGATCCGGTAACAGGCTCCTCAACAATCATTTCTCCTAACTGACGCATGATTAAAAATGCAATAAACCCGCCAATAGCGTATCCCAGTAAAACAGCCGGGCCAGCGAGCTGAATCGTCTGCGCTACCCCAAGAAATAACCCGGTACCCATTGCTCCGCCGAGAGCAATAAGCTGAATATGGCGGTTTTTCAAACCGCGCTTAAGTGCTGAGCCTTGCAATTGATCTTCCATCTGTTTCAACCTCCTGGCCCTGTACAGCAGGCCGTATAGTAGTAATGTCTGTTGAATTTCGCAAGAACCGGGCCAAAATCATCTGGTTTTTCCTTCAGTCAAAATCGCCAAAAAATGGAGATTTCGGGCCGAAGTTGGTGCATCCAGTAATAACTCACTCAGTGATAACGCTAATTCAGGGTTAACCCTACAGCATGATTAAGGGCTATGATACCAGGCTGAAATTTTTTGATGATACCCCTTGAGTGATCCCTTGAGTGATCGTGTGACAACAAGTATGACAACAAGTATGACCACAAGTATGACCACAAGTATGACCACATCTTCAGTTGTGACTTGCTACGATCTTCATAGCCATACTACCGCCTCTGATGGAGTGCTGACACCTTCACAATTGGTTGAGCGGGCAGTGAGTCACCGCGTAGATGTGCTGGCTATTACTGATCATGACACGACGGCCGGACTTACTGAGGCTGCTGGCACCATCCTGCGTTACGCCCTGCCACTAAGGCTTGTCAATGGCGTAGAGATATCGACGTTGTGGGAACAGCATGAAATTCATGTGGTCGGACTGAATATCAGTATGGCGCATGCCGGTTTGTGTGAGCTGTTGAGTGAGCAGTCACAGCGCCGCCGCAGGCGTGCGCAGGAGATAGGCGCAAGCCTGGCGAAGGCGGGAATTTCGGATGCCTGGCAGGGCGCTAATCGCCTGGCAGTTGGCGGCCAGGTTACGCGTGGCCATTTTTCCCGTTATCTGATCGAAGCGGGCTTTGCCAGGAACAGTGCTCAGGTTTTTAAAAAATATCTGTCCAAAGGTAAAATCGGTTATGTTCCTGCTCAGTGGTGCCCGATACAGCAGGCGATTAGTGCCATTTTGCAGGCGGGTGGCCAGGCCGTATTAGCCCACCCTGGTCGCTATAATTTATCTGCTAAGTGGTTAAAAAATCTTTTATCCTGTTTTGCGCAACAGGGCGGAAGTGCCATTGAAGTTGCTCAGTGTTGCCAGCCCCCTGGCGAGCGTGAGCAGCTTGGACAACTGGCAAGACACTATAATTTGCTGGCATCCGTTGGGTCTGATTTCCATCAGCCCGGCGGCCGCAGCGAATTGGGTTATCAGCTCTGTTTGCCAGCAGGAGTGGCAGCGGTATGGCATGACTGGTCTGATAACCAGAATTCTTTGCCGGATGAGCGGCGAATAAGTGAGATAAAACAATGAGTCAGTTTTTTTATGTCCATCCGGATAATCCACAACCACGTTTGATCAGACAAAGTGTGGATATATTGCGTAAGGGAGGGGTGATTGTCTGGCCTACGGATTCAGGCTATGCACTCGCCTGCCGTCTGGAAGAAAAAGCAGCCATGGCGCGTATATGTCATATTCGCAAGTTAGACGTATTGCATAATTTTACGCTGATTTGCCATGATTTGTCTGAAATCGCCACTTATGCTTATCTGGATAATCAGGCGTTTCGCTTGATTAAAAACAGTGCACCGGGCAACTACACCTTTATTTTGAAAGCAACGAAAGAAGTTCCCCGTCGTCTGATGAATGAAAAACGAAAAACTATCGGTATCCGGGTGCTCTCCAATGCTGTCTCACTGGCGCTACTGGCAATGCTGAAAGAGCCGCTGATGTCAACGACATTAATACGACCCGGTAGTGATGTTGTTGAATCAAATCCTGAAGAAATAAAAACGTATTTAAATAAGCAGGTTGATCTCATTATTCACGGGGGATATTTAGAACAGCACCTTACAACGGTGATTGATCTGACGGGTGTTACACCAGAAATCGTGCGGGCTGGTGCCGGAAATTTGGCACCGTTTAGTTAAATAGCACTTTAGTTAAATGACGCATTTGTTAAATGACGCATTTAATCCATTTTAGCCCGGTAGCGGAACGTGTTGTTCCGGAAAATGTTGTACCGAAAAGTGTTCTGCTGGTCTGGCAATAATACTTCGGGTATCCATGCAGACTTCAGCCAGCTGTACGCAGAGAGTGTCCCCCTGACGATACACTGTTTCACCCTTTACCAGCACAGAGCCAGTTTCCTGGCTACAGACAAGGTCGTTACGCACCGGGTGAAGAAGGGGCGCGGGGACAAAGGCGACCGCGCCATTTTCCTGTAAACGGACCCGCAAACCGCCGCGGGTGACATCAATAATCTCAGCCTGAAAGCGCTGTTCTGTTCCGGCCTGATGTTGTAAATATTGGGCATATAACCAGTCACCGACGTCACGTTCTGCCATCCGGTGCAGACGGCGGCGTTCCGTTAGTTGCACCGTGAGTTCCTGTGGCGGTTTTTCAGCCTGCTGACCGCTGATGACAGCTTTAAGTAAACGGTGGTTGACCATGTCACTATACTTGCGAATAGGAGAAGTCCAGGTTGCGTAAGCGGCTAATCCTAAGCCAAAGTGCGGGCCTGGTGTAAGACTCATCTCTGCAAAGGTTTGCAGTCGACGTATCCGGTTATCGAGATAGCGGTTTTGCATCGCATCCAGCTGGCGGCGCAGAGTACAAAATCCGTCTAATGTCAGCAGCGCTTCGACCGAAGCATCGACGCCGTTGGCGTTAAGCAGGTTCACTGCCTGTTCAGCGAGCGTCGGATCAAACCCCTTATGGACGTTATAGATGCCAAAACCAAGACTATCCTGTAGCACAATGGCTGCACAGATGTTGGCCGTTATCATGCATTCTTCAACAATACGGTTAGCAATACGCCGCTGCTCAACAGCGATGCCTAAAACATTACCTTGATCGCCCAGGATGAAGCGGTAGTCCGGGCTGTCAGGGAATACTAAAGCGTGCTGCTGGCGCCATGCATTGCGACTGTGACTAATGCGTTGCAGCAGCTGAATTTGTTCGGCAATTTCTGCTGTTTGTGGCTGCCAGCTTCCCTGGTTTTCGAGCCAGTCAGAAACGGAGTCGTAAACCAGTTTTGCTTTAGATTCAATTGTCGCAGCAAAGAAATTGATATCTTCTCCCAGAGAACCATCGTGATTAATCGTGACACGACACACCAGCGCCCGGCGGTGTTGAAAGGGATGCAGCGAACAGAGATCTTCTGATAGCGCTCGTGGCAACATCGGAATATTAAAGCCAGGCAGATAGCTGGTGAAAGCCCGCTGACAGGCCTCACGGTCAAGGTGGTTATTTTCATCAATCCAGGCCGTGGGATCGGCGATGGCAATACTGAGCAGCCATGCGCCGTCAATGTTTTCTTCAACATGGAGGGCATCGTCCATATCTTTGCTACTGGCGCCATCGATAGTGATAAAAGTGAGCGCTGTCAGATCAGAACGCTCCACGTTGTCACAGGGCTGAAGAGAGAGCGGCATCGATGGTGCTTCGCGCTCCATGTTGTGGCGCGACAGCGTGACCCACCACGGTGCGAAGGGCTCCGCGCCATCGGCGATAAAAGCACTGATTTCAGCGTTAAATGTGCGGTCACCTTTCAGTGGATGCTGGAGCATCTGCGCCACGACCCAGTCACCGTTCTGAAAATCGTGCCTTAGCTCCTGCGCAAGGCTGCACGGAACAGCATCTTTCAACAAAGGGTGGTCCGGCACGACAAATAACCGCTCATTTCTTTTTTGAATTCTGCCGACAAAACGTGAAAGAAACGGCTCAATTAACGTTTCTGGCTCAGCGATTTCACGATCTTTTTCAAGACGCAGCGTGGCAATAATACGATCACCGTGCATGACTTTCTTCATGTATGGCGGAGGGATGAAATGGCTCTTCTGCCCATCCACTTCCAGAAATCCAAAGCCTTTTTTGCTCCCTTTGACAACACCTTCAATGCGTAAAATTTGAGAGTTAAATTGCTGTTTTAGCTGTGCCAGCAGCGGGTTATCTTGAAACATAGTATCCGGGGAACCGTGGTGAATGACGTAATTAGCGGCTGATAGTTTTACGCGAATCAGCGGCAGCGGGCAAGTGTGGCGTGATGGTTTGTTGGTAAATAGTCTGTGTATCGTACTTCTGATTCTGTCAGAGACGAAAAGGTTTTTATGGCTTTCATCAGAAATTCGTTGCACGGAACAACCGAAAAAACCTCAGAGTCACAATCGTTCAGGGAATCCGCAAAATTCTACGAGAAAGCAGATAAAAATATTGGCAATATCAGTCAACGGGTGCGCGGGCTGATTCCGAAACTCAATGATGCGAGTGATTTTTTCGTTTCTTTCACCTTCCCGCTGCTTGAAAGGCGTTCCTGCTATCCCCATCTGAATAATCACTGTTCGATTCTGTCTGCTCTGTATAAATATTAGAGATTGAGGTGACCACAATGAGTATGAAAGGCTTAGAGACCCGCGGATTTCAGTCTGAAGTGAAGCAGCTGCTTCATTTGATGATTCATTCGCTCTATTCCAATAAAGAAATTTTTCTGCGTGAATTGATTTCTAACGCTTCTGATGCTGCTGATAAGCTGCGTTTTCGTGCACTTTCCATGCCTGAACTGTACCAGGGTGATGCTGATCTGCGGGTGCGTCTGTCCGTTGATAAGGAAAAACGTACGCTGGTGCTGAGTGATAATGGCATTGGCATGAGTCGTGAAGAAGTGATTGATAATTTAGGCACTATTGCAAAATCTGGCACCAAGGATTTTCTGGAATCCGTTGGCTCTGCGCAGAGCAAAGAAAATCAGCTGATCGGCCAGTTTGGTGTCGGTTTTTATTCGGCTTTTATTGTGGCCGATAAAGTAACAGTGCGTACCCGTGCCGCCGGTTCAGCTACCACAGAGGGTGTATTCTGGGAGTCGGCGGGTGAAGGGGATTACACCATTGCGGATATCAGCAAGGAAGATCGCGGTACTGAAATCACTCTGCATTTGCGTGAAGGTGAAGATGCCTGGCTTGCTGACTGGCAGCTGCGCTCTGTTATTAGCAAATATTCTGATCACATCGCCCTGGCGGTAGAAATTCAGGTTAAGCATGAGAAGAAGGACAACGAGGGCGAGGACAACGAGGGCGAGGACAAAGAGCAGGAGGAAGATGTAGCGGTTACCTGGGAAAAAATCAATAAAGCGAAAGCGTTATGGACCTGTAGTAAATCAGAAATCAGCGACGATGAATACAAAGCATTCTATAAACATATCGCCCATGATTTCACTGATCCATCACTCTGGAGCCACAACCGTGTCGAAGGTAAACAGGAATACACGAGTCTGCTTTATATCCCTGCTCAGGCCCCGTGGGATATGTGGAATCGTGAGCATAAACATGGGCTGAAACTCTATGTTCAGCGCGTTTTCATCATGGATGAAGCGGAACAGTTTATGCCGAATTATTTGCGTTTTGTCCGTGGCCTGATCGATTCCAATGATCTGCCGCTGAATGTTTCGCGCGAGATTTTACAGGACAGTCGTATTACACAAAATTTGCGCCAGGCACTGACCCGGCGTGTGCTGCAAATGCTGGAGAAACTGTCTAATGATAATGTTGAAAACTATCAAAAATTCTGGCAGCAATTCGGTCTTGCGCTAAAAGAGGGTCCCGCGGAGGATAGCAGCAATAAAGAGACGATCGCTAAATTGCTACGTTTTGCGTCAACGGCAACGGACAGCTCAGCTCAGACTGTCTCGTTAGAGCGTTATGTCGCTGAGATGGCAGCAGGCCAGGAGAAAATTTATTTTATTACTGCTGACAGCTGGGCTGCGGCTAACAGCAGCCCGCATCTGGAATTGTTCCGTAAAAAAGGCATAGAAGTGCTGTTACTGTCTGACAGAATTGACGAATGGATGATGAGTTATCTGACTGAATTTGATGGAAAAAGTTTCCAGTCGGTGAGTAAAGCAGACGATTCGCTGAATAAACTGGCAGATGATGAAGAGCAGACGGCGCATCAGGAGGCAGATGAATCACTGAAACCTTTTATCGAACGGATAAAAACGTTACTGGGTGAGCGAGTTAAAACGGTTCGTCTGACCCATCGGTTAACCGATACACCAGCGATTGTGGCTACCGATGCTGATGAAATGGGTACCCAAATGGCTAAGCTGTTTGCAGCGGCAGGCCAGCAGGCGCCAGAGGTTAAATATATTTTTGAGCTCAATCCCGAACATTCACTGGTTAAGCGTACGGCTGATATCAGTGATGACAAAGAGTTCGCACAATGGATTGAACTGCTGCTGGAACAGGCATTACTGGCTGAACGTGGCACGCTGGAAGATCCGAACAAATTTATCCGCCGGATGAATCAGTTACTGGCAGTGTAACCTGCAATCCTGCAATAGTGGTTGCCCCAAAAGTGGTACCGCCATAAAAAGTGGTACCGCCATGAAAAGTGGTACCACCATGAAAAGTGGTACCACCATGAAAAGGAGGACCACCATGAACTCTGGGTATGTCAATCTGGATATGCCAATGGCGTTTTTAAGGTAGATCTATAATGGCTTCACTGACTGATGAGGGAAACGAATGTTTACCGCTGCACGCTTTTACTGAAAATGCCTATCTGAACTACTCGATGTACGTCATTCTGGATCGGGCACTGCCCTTTATTGGCGATGGTTTAAAGCCGGTACAGCGGCGTATCGTCTATGCAATGTCCGAGCTGGGGTTGAACAACAGTGCCAAATTTAAAAAATCTGCCCGTACCGTCGGTGACGTGCTGGGTAAGTATCATCCACATGGTGATACTGCCTGCTACGAAGCTATGGTATTAATGGCACAGCCCTTTTCTTACCGCTACCCGCTGGTGGATGGTCAGGGAAACTGGGGAGCACCCGACGATCCAAAATCCTTTGCCGCCATGCGTTATACTGAGTCCCGCTTGTCCCGATATGCGGAAATTCTGCTCGGTGAACTCGGTCAGGGTACGGTAAACTGGGTAGCGAATTTTGACGGCACGCTGGAAGAGCCTAAAATGCTGCCGGCCCGATTGCCAAATATTTTACTAAACGGTACCACTGGCATCGCCGTTGGAATGGCCACCGATATCCCGCCGCACAATGCGCGGGAAGTTGCGCAGGCAGTCATCGCACTGATTGATAATCCTGATATTTCCCCGGATGAACTGCTGCAATGGGTGCAGGGTCCGGATTTTCCAACGGAAGCTGAAATCATTACTCCTCGCGATGAAATTGCCAAAATTTACCAGAGCGGGCGTGGTTCAGTGCGCATGCGTGCTGTCTGGCACCACCACAAAGAGCAGCAGGATATCGTCATCAGCGCACTGCCGCATCAGGTTTCGGCAGCCAGGGTACTGGAGCAGATAGCCAGCCAGATGCACGCGAAAAAATTACCGATGATTGACGATCTGCGCGATGAGTCTGACCATCAGAATCCCACGCGTCTGGTTCTGATACTCAGAGTTCCGCGTGCTGATCCGGAGCAGGTAATGAGCCACCTGTTTGCTACCACCGATCTGGAGAGAAGCTATCGCATTAATATGAATATGATAGGTCTTAACCAGCGTCCGTCGGTCAAAGGGTTATTAGCTATCCTGACGGAGTGGCTGCAATACCGCCGTGACACGGTACGCCGGCGCTGCAACTATCGTCTGGAAAAAACAGTTAAACGTTTGCATCTGTTACAGGGGTTATTGACAGCATTGCTGAATATTGATGATGTCGTCCGGATCATCCGTACTGAAGATGAACCCGGGCCGTTATTGACAGAGCGTTTTACGCTGTCTGACAGGCAGGCCGAGGCCATTCTTGAGCTAAAACTCCGCCAGCTGGCCCGGCTCGAGGAGATGAAGCTCCGTGGTGAACAGGATGCGCTTGCCAAAGAGCGTGATCAGCTTCAGCGTATTCTGGCCTCAGAACACATGCTGAATGCCATGATAAAAAAAGAAATTCAGGCTGATATCGCCATGTATGGCGATGATCGTCGCTCACCGCTGACGGTTCGCGGTGAAGCACGGGCGCTGAGCGAGCATGACATAGTTGCTCCTGAGCCGGTTACCATCGTGTTATCGGCGATGGGTTGGGTGCGCTGCGCTAAAGGGCATGATATCGATCCTGAATCCTTAAGTTACAGACCGGGTGACCATTTCCGTGCTGCGGCCAGAGGTGTAAGTAATCAGCTGGTGGTCTTTATCGACTCAAGCGGCCGCAGCTATGCGATGGAGCCGCTAACGCTGCCATCGGTACGTGGGCAGGATGCTCCCATTAACAGCAAACTGACCCTGCCGCAGGGTGCTACCATCGAACATCTGCTGATGGCTAACGCTGAGCAAAAATGGGTGCTGGCAACGGATACAGGTTATGGTTTTATCTGTACGTTTAGTTATCTGGCGGCGAAAAACCGTGCGGGCAAGAGAGTTATCACTCTGCCTGAAAATGCCCGCATGTTGCCACCCGTGGCAGTGAGTGCTGATGACGCCTTGTTACTGGCAATCACTGTTGCAGGAAGGATGTTACTGTTTCCGGTGGCTGATTTGCCACAACTGTGTCATAAAGGCCGGGGAAATAAAATAATCACTATCGGCAAAGCCTCGTCTCTCCAGGCTGCTGATCGCTTGCTCTGGCTGCTGTTTTTACCACTTCAGGCGTCTGTTACCCTGTTTTTTGGTAAACGTAAACTCAGATTACTGGCGGATGAGTTACGTGCATACCGTGCGACAGCGGGCGAAAAAGGCTGTTCCCTGCCGCGCGGTTTACAAAAAATCGATCGCGTAGAAATTGCGTAAAGATTGCGGAGAGAAAAATGCACCGCGCTGATGAAAGAGAGGGTTTTTAGGTGCTGAAGAGGTTGTTATGTTATTAGTATTACGCATCCTGATCACCATTTTATATTCATTTTTGGTCTGTTTGCTTGGCTCGGTGTACTGTCTTTTTAGACCGCGTGCTCCGCATCATGTAGCGACTTTTAGCCATCTTTTTGGCCGGCTGGCTCCACTTTTTGGTATCACGCTGGAGCAGCGTGTGTCGGCAAACGCCATATACCGGGGTAACTGTATTTATATCGCGAATCACCAGAATAACTACGACATGGTCACTACGTCTAATCTGGTACAACCCGGCACTGTGACCATGGGGAAAAAAAGTCTACTCTGGATCCCATTTTTTGGTCCGCTCTACTGGTTAACCGGTAACATACTCATCGATCGCAATAACTGGACTAAAGCCCACGGCACTATTGCTCAGATAGCTGAGCAATTCAGAACAAGAGATATTTCCATTCTGATGTTCCCGGAAGGTACACGCAGTCGCGGCCGTGGATTATTACAGTTTAAAACCGGGGCGTTTCACGCCGCGATTGCGGCAGCAGTACCGGTAGTCCCGATTTGTATTTCTACTACGAGCGGAAAAATCAAGCTGAATCGCTGGTCTAACGGCCATGTCATTATGGAAATATTGCCACCCATCGACACCTCAGCATGGGGTAAGGATCGGGCGCGCGAATTGTCTGAATACTGCCATCGACTGATGCTGGAAAAAATTGAGCAATTAGATGCCGAAATTGCGCGCGGGAAGCGGTCCTAACATAATCATTGTATGGATTAAATACCCGAATCCTGTTTTTTTAATGGATAGTTTTTCACGGAGGAAAATATGTCTGTCAGTCGACGCCAGTTTGTTCAGATGGCGGGTTTAGCGCTATCGGGTGCGTCCTTATCGGGTGCATCCTTTTTTGGCGTGATGGCCTGGAGCAGCGATACCGAGCAGCCCCCGTTACCGGTACCTCCCTTACTGGAATCGAAACGCGGGCAGCCGCTATTTTTGACACTACAAAAAGTGCACTGGCCGTTTGTTACTGGCCAGAAAACGGCAATGTGGGGCGTTAATGGTCACTACCCTGGTCCGACCATTAAAGTGCAAAAAAACAGTAATGTTAAACTGGTTTACGGGAACCGCCTGGCGGAATCTGTCTCGATGACCATTAGCGGGTTACAGCTCTCTGGGACACTGTCCGGTGGTGCCGCGCGCATGATTGCCGCCGGGATGGACTGGTCTCCCGTACTGCCTGTGCGCCAGAACGCATGCAGCGGCTGGTATCACGCGAATACCCCAAAGCACATGGCACGTCATGTATACCAGGGGCTGGTGGGTATGTGGCTGGTGGAAGATGAAATCAGTCGGACGCTGCCGATACCCAGTCACTACGGTGTTGATGATTTCCCCATTATTTTACAAGATAAACGGCTGGATAACTTCAGGATGGCGGGGTATCAGCCACCGGAGAGCGGCGGTTTTATCGGTAACAGGCTACTGGTTAATGGCGTGCAAAACCCGTTCGTGGCTGTTTCCCGTGGCTGGGTGCGTTTGCGTTTGCTGAATGCTTCCAGTGCGCGACGTTATACTTTACAGCTCAGTGATGGCCGTCCACTGCATGTTATTGCTGGTGATCAAGGATTTCTGCCTGAGCGGGTTGCGGTGTCACAACTTATGCTGGCCCCCGGTGAACGACGCGAGGTAGTGATTGATATATCCGACGGGAAGGAAGTTTCAGTGATTGCTTGTGAGCCCGCTGGTATTATCGACCGGCTGCGTGATTCAGTATTATTTAGATGGGTGCGACCATCGGGGAGTTTGATCTCTACTCTGGCTCTTACGTTAAGGCCTTCAGGGCTGCTGGCACCGATCACCGATACGTTACCCTTGCATTTTCTCGCTGAAAAATTACCACAGCCTAATCCGCTCCGTGCCAGAATATTTCGTTTAGGGGATGTATCAGCGGGAATTAACGGAATGATTTGGGATCGGGGGCGTATCGATGTTCAGGCTGAGCCTGGCACATGGGAGCGCTGGACTATTCACGCGAACATGCCACAGTCGTTCCATATCCAGGGCGTTGCATTTCTGGTCAGCCGGGTTAATGGTATGCCAGCGCGGGCAGAAGACAGTGGCTGGAAAGATACCGTGTGGGTTGATGGCAGTGTTGAGCTACTGGTCTATTTTAGTCAGACGTCATCCGCGGATTTCCCGCTTCTTTACTATAGCCAGACATTAGAAATGGCTGATCGGGGCTCTGTCGGTCAGCTAGCAGTTGTGCCCGTTGCGGGTTAAACGGAAACCGGGATGTCTGTTTCCTGGGTCGTGGATGTCTGTTTTCGGGATCATTTTAGAAATTTTCCGGATCAGGCCCTAAACGGCTGCCAGTATCGAGGGTTGCCATGTCAGACAACTCCTTTTTTTCCAGGCGAAAATCGAATACTGCAAAGTTTTCTTTAATGCGTGCGGGCGTTATTGACTTGGGGATAACTATCAGGCCGGTATCCAGGTGCCAGCGAATGACTATTTGTGCCGCTGTCTTGCCGTATTTTACGGCCAGTTTATGAATCAGCGGCTGATCAAAAACACCCGCGCCGCCCTGAGCCAGCGGGCTCCAGGACTCAGTCATAATACCGTTGGCGGCATTCCAGCTACGCAGTTTTCGTTGTTGCAGCAAGGGGTGCAGCTCAATCTGGTTGATGACCGGCAAAATCCCGCTTTCGTCCTGCAATCGCTGCAAATGTGGAATATTAAAGTTACACACCCCAATACTGCGGATAAGATTTTGCTGTTGCATTCTGATCAGCGCGTGCCAGGCAGTGACATAATTATCCTTTTTCGGTACAGGCCAGTGGATTAAATAGAGATCGATATAGTCCAGCTGGAGTTTTTTCAGACTAATTTCCAGTGCCAGCTCAGGCTCGGCATGGTCCTCATGCCACAATTTAGTGGTAATAAAGAGTTCACCACGCGGTAAGCCTGACTGCTTCAGGGCGATGCCAACACCTTCTTCATTGGTATAAAACGCGGCTGTGTCTATCGAACGGTAGCCGATTTTCAGCGCCTCACCGACAGCGGTCACGGCCTGTTCCGACGTTGCCTGCCACACGCCAAGACCCAATTGTGGCATCAGATTGCCATCGTGCAGTTTTACTACAGGTTGCTTTACTACAGGTTGCTTTACTACAGGTTGCGTTATCATTGGCCCTCCGCCAGGAACGAAGATAGTGAACAGTGAACAGGGTTCATATAAGTTATGGCGTAATTTTTTTTTCGTGCTGTACCGCCCGTTGTTTTTTCACGTCGCCTGCCTTAATTTCGCTCGCTTTATTGCCCCATGAAGCACGGACTGTATTGAGGAGGCCGGCTATTTGCTGGTCATTCATTATCTGGCTATAACCCGGCATGCTATAGGGAATATGACCTTTGGTAGCCGGGGTTGCCGCGCCACTGAGTATGACATTCAGCAATGATGCCGGATTGCTCTCCAGCACCGCAGGGTTATTGGTAAGTGCCGGGATGATATAGTCCGAGCCCTTTCCGTCGGCGCCGTGGCAGGTTGAGCAGTACATGGCATAACTGGCTTTGCCTTCATCGCTGATTTTAGCCACTGTCTGCGTAGTGTGCTCTTCCTGGACGGGAGGAAGTGAGCGCAGATAGATTGCGATGCTTTTAAGATCGCCGTCAGTGAAATACTGGCCGCTGTGGGTGACCATCTCGGCCATTGTTCCGGCAACGGAGAGGTGCTGGCTGCGCCCGGTTTTCAGCAATGCAATCAGAGCCTGTTCGTCATATTTTTCACCACGGATATTGGGTGCATACCAGCCGTCCAGCTCTGAGCCGCTGAGGTAGTGCTCATCGCTTTCGGTCAGGGCCTTTTCCTGCATAGAAAACCCGCGCGGGGTATGGCAGCTGCCGCAGTGGCTGGCGCCCTGTACCAGATAAGCCCCACGGTTCCACTCGTCACTTTTTCCGGCAACAGACTGGAAGCGCTCATCGTCATGGAACATAGCGTTCCATATTGCCAGTGGCCAGCGTACGCTGAGTGGCCAGGGGATATCACTCGCTTTATTGGCAACAGGCAGTGGCTTAACGTCAGTTTGCAGGTAGTCAAACAGGGAGCGCAGATCAGCATCGCTCATTTTTGCATAAGCGGTGTAGGGCATCGCCGGGTAGAGATGATGGCCGTCTTTAGCGACTCCCTGACGCAGGGCTTTAATGAATTCTTCTGCTGTATAGCTGCCGATGCCATGTTCTTTATCCGGTGTAATATTAGTAGAGTAAATGGTTCCCAGCGGTGTCGGAAAAGGCTTTCCGCCGGCAAGTGGCTGCTCAGCGGACTGTGTATGACAGGCGACACAGTCGCCCAGCTCGGCGATGTAGCGGCCTGGTGACGCCGCCAGGCTCTGTTGGGTAAGCAGCGTGGCGCATCCTAATGCAATATATACAATATATATAATATAACGGATCATAAGGCACTCCGCGTGCTGTTGCTGTTCATGGCGAGGATTTCATTGACGGCCCTCCAGCCCTGATCTATGGCGGCATGGGCATAAGGTTCCCAGTTTGAATCAGAGTTAGCGATGGTAATATTGCCAATCGGCTGGCGTGCAGTTTCGATAATTTTTTCTGCTTCCTGTTCGTCATCAAACAGGGTATTGACAACGTAGGAGTAACCATGCGGCCAGCGGTTGACGGTAATGGCCAGAATATCGTCTGCATGGTTAAAACCGGCACTGCCAAGCATGCCCTGTAGCTGTTCACGGATCATGTGCTCATGCTGGTCGAATGGCATGCCCAGTAACATCGCCCGGCCTTTACGCGACTGCTCGCGTGCGGAGAGGCCACTGCCGGGCAGAGTGGGCACGTACACCATATGCACGCATATTGGCTGATCCGGTTTTCTGGGATGATTATAACCACCCATACTAACGGGATAGTCGAGCTTCACGCGGCTGTAGGGCGCTGCAGGTGAATAGATCTCGTGCACACCGAGTTTGATAAAGGCCTGCCAGTTTTTGATGACTACCTTGGTGTGCACCAGTGGCGCTTTGACATTTTGCCTGAGGGCCTCCTTTTGTGCGGGAGGCATTTCAGGAACGATCCAGGGGATCATCATATTGTAGCCAGCCATGATGGCGTGTTTCGCGCGGATACTTTTCATTGCATTATTGTGGACATAGGTAACATCGACCGCTTTGCGGCCATCGCTGGTAGTAACATTCCTTGCCTGAATGGCGGTGCTGTTCAGGCGCAGCCTGACGTTATGCCCGGGCTGGTCTAACTGCTGATAGTCAAATTTTGCCAGTACAATGTCATCCATGGTGGTGCCGCTGGCGACCGCAGGGATTAACCGGCGCACCATAAGCCGTGTCAGACTGGCATTGCCGTCAGGGAAATGAAACGTGTAGGGATCCTCCAGATCGGCCAGTGCCTCGGGATCTAACGGTGGTAGTTGCATCCCTTCAAACCCTGGCAGCGCGCAGACGCGCGCATCAGTACAAGAAAATCCATCAATACCAATGGCGGCGAATTCATTGGTTCTCTGCTGGAAGTATTTGATGGCGATACCACTCAGACCAACTTTTTCGCGCAAAAAGGTGCTGTAGCTGTTACTGCCCAGCCACTCTCCTTTTTGCTCCTGCGTCAGACCCGGCAGGTAATCTTTTTTTTGCTGGTAGAGCGCCAGCAGTGCGGCACGGTCATCAGGCGGCAGTGGAAAATCACCGATAAAAGCCTCCAGGCTGCGGCCATTGAGGCGATCCGGGGGAATGTCATCGGCGACATTGCGCCCTGGGTCACCGTTCACCACTTTGTTGATGCCAAAGTTTTTTTCATCGAAATAGACGCCGCGGCTGAGACCGAGATCAGGATAAAAGGTGGTATCGAATCGTTTTTCCAGCTGGTCAATGTCCACGCCAAGGGTTTTCAGCAGGCCCATTGCCACCTTACTAAATACCGAACGGGGTGACTGCAAGGATTCACTGCCGCCGTAGCCAATCATCAGCCCGTCAGACGTGGTGAATTCATTACGTTTGGCATGGCCACCAAAATCATCATGGTTATCGAGCAGTAATATTTTTTTATTTGTGCCGAGTAACTGCTGATGGAAGCAGGCAGCAGCCAGTCCGCTGATACCGGCGCCGACGATGATAAGGTCAAATTCCTCTTCGGGCAGCACGGCGCTGAAGTCAAAATTTTTGCCGTCACGGGCGAGCTGATGGGCGGCTTCGAAAGAGCCGGGGTGGCTGCCACGCAAGCCGGTCAGAGCAGGAGGATAAAGCAGGGTCTGTAGCTGCCGGGCAGGTGATGCAGCGTTCAGAATTTTAATCGGTGCGACGCCGGCGACGATAGAAATAGCGACACCGTTTAGAAAATCTCTGCGGGTTATACTCATGGCGATCCTTAATCATTGTAATACCATTATAACTTATGTTAATTATTATATTTAAAATAATGAGTAATGGTATTATTGACTATGATTTAAGTTAAGCAGATGCTGATGCGGCGTACTAGCGGGGGGCTAATGTGATCGCTTATCGCGATGTTTTTTTTAAGGATACAAAAAATTTTGAACGCGTTTTCAGGCCAGTTTATAAGGGAGTGACTGGATAGTGAGTTTGCTACCGGTATCATCGCGGACACGCAGGACGGCATCGGCTGACAGATCATTATTCAGCACCGCCTGGACCCAGACAGTGCCATCCTGCAAGCGGCTGGCTGCCAGTATGAGCCCTGTGCGCCGCCAGTTACTGCCTAACTGCCACTCCAAATCTTCACCTGCCGCCGGTACTCTGTCAGCCATGCCAGCCAGCCAGTACAGGGCCCGCTTGTTAGCGCCGCGATATTTGGCGCGTGCCACCATTTCCTGGCCCACATAGCAACCTTTGCTAAAGCTGATACCTTCCAGTGCCTGAAGATTGAGCGCCTGCGGGATAAGTTTTGCACTATTTACGCCATCGATGACGGGATAACCGGCTTCAATATCCAGTGCAAGCCATTGCTGGCTGTTATTTCGTTGTGCTGTGTCGCCGGTTTTTTGCAGCACATACCCGGCATGCGCCGCACTGGTCAGTAGTAAAAAACGCTCTGCCGGCAGAGTAAAATGTAAAAGCGTGCCATCGGCATGTTGCACCACAGGGTGTCTGGCAGTCGGTATTTTATCAAACAGCGCTGCCAGCGTTTCCCGCGCCTGAGAGCCAGCGATACCCAGCAAAACACTCTGGCTATCCTGAACAATGGATACTTTTGAAAACAGCGCGTACTTTTTTAATTCGGACAGTTGCCCGGCGAGCACGCTGCGACGTGCAATAAAAGCCAGGCCAGATTCCTGATGAAGATGAAATAACCTTAGGCTACTCCACACTTTGCCTTTAGCATCGCAGTGGGCGCAGAGCACATGCCTGTCTGGCTGAAGCTGATTAACGTCAGCCGTAAGCTGGCCCTGCAGATAACGGAATCTGTCCTCACCGGTTAATATCACTAAGCCCCAGTCGTCGAGTGCGACAAGAGTCAGGGGCAGCTGCAAAGAGGGCAGAGGCGGGCGGACGGGAAATGGGGTAAAATGCGCCATATCTTTTCCTGGTCATCAGATTTTTTGACGGATTAGTCAGTGTAATTAGTCAGTGTAAATAAGAAAGCATTCGGGATGCTGGCAGTCTATTCTATCATAAAAATCTTTATTATTTATTTCGTACAGGGGAGCAGGGCATGAAACTGAATCATAAAGCCCGCATTCAGTGGGCCTGTCGTCGCGGGATGCGTGAGCTTGATATCGCTCTTATGCCGTTTTTTGAACATGAATACGATACGCTAAGCAACGATGATAAGCATTTGTTTATCCGATTATTAAGCAGCGATGATCCGGATCTTTTTAACTGGCTGATGAAGTGTGGATCGCCGCCGGATAGCGCATTGCAAAAAATGGTCACACTGATCCAGATGTGGAACCAGGCCCGTGGTCCGGTGGCAATGTAATCTTAGTGTTTCCCGGCGATCCCGACGGTTTTCGCTGCTGGCTCATGGTAATTTGCTGCTGCTAATGCTGCTCGTCCGCTGGCCGGAAGGTTATCCGGTGCTTTGGCCGGTACTATTAGTCGCCATAGTGCTCGCTGGCTGTATTCGTAGCCAAAAAAATATCGCTTTACTTCAGGGAACAATAACGCTGAAGGGAGATAATGTGCTGATATGGAAAGGCAGGGAGTGGAGAATAAAAAAGCAACCGTGGATTATAGGATCAGGTGTTCTGTTTTTGCTGCAACGGACAACCGATAACCGTTGTCTGCGATTGTGGCTGGCATCAGACAGTATGCGTGGAGATGAATGGCGTCATTTGCGCCAGCTGTTACGGCAGTATGCAGATTTTAGCCCAAGGGATTAACGATAAGGCCAGCAGTCTGGTTGAGAACGAACCAGGTATTGCAGAGATAGTAATTTATCCGACAGTGGACGGGGTTGTCGTGTCGGTTAATTTTCTGGCAGAGACGGTTTAGTACAGGGTAGAGACAAATGATGCCACACCAGGATCAGCGATTGATTGAGCAATTTTTAGATGCAGCATGGCTGGAGAGGAATCTGGCGGAGGGCCAAAGAGTTAAAAGAAAAAAAATGCTACAGATAGTGGTATGAAAAAGTTAAGGATGTTATCAATGAAAAAAATTCCAGGCTGGATATCGATAATAGTCGCTGTGGCGTTTATGGATCTGGCTAACAGTGCCACGCCTGTTATTGCGCAGGCATTAAAGAAAATCGCCGTTGAGGTGATGGAAACAGGGCCTTCACCGATTAACGGCCTGAATACAGTGCTGACGGAAAGAGGTGTTCTGTATGCCACTGCAGATGGTAAATATTTGCTTCCCGGCCCGCTCTATGAGCTGGGCGGTTCAGTGCCGGTAAATTTGACAAATCTGTTACTCAGCCAAAAATTACAGGCCATGAAGCGTGAAATGATCCTCTATCCCGCCACGCCGGAAAAACACCTTATCACGGTATTCACTGATATTAGTTGCGGTTACTGCCGCAAGTTGCACCAGCAGATGAAGGAGTATAACGATCTGGGGATCAGTATCCGTTATCTTGCTTTTCCCAGGCAGGGGTTAACCTCTGCCGCTGCAAAAAATATGAATGCTGTCTGGTGTAGCGCGGATCGCAAAAAATCGCTTGATGAAGCAATGAGCGGCGGCGAGATAGTGCCTGCATCCTGTAAAACGGATATCAGCAGGCATTATCGGTTAGGTATGTTGTTTGGCATTCAGGGCACGCCGGCAATGGTACTGAAAAACGGCCGGGTGATTCCGGGTTACAGTGCCCCAAAAGCGATGCTCACTATGCTGGATGCACAACCGGCCATATTAAAAACGGCGGGTCAGTGAACATGAAAACGCAACTTCGCCGTCGTGAAGTAGTGGATGCCCGTCACCTTTCAGATAATATACATCCATGTAATGTACATCCGCGGTTACGTCAAATATATGCGGCACGAGGTGTGAAAAATGCACAGGAGCTGGAACTGGGTATTAACGGGCTGTTGGGTTATCAGCAGCTACATGGCATCGCTACCGCAGTCAGTGTATTACAGCAGGCGTTAACGGATGGCTGCCGGATAATGATTGTCGGTGACTTCGATGCCGATGGTGCTACCAGCACGGCGCTTGCAGTGCTGGCGTTGCGCCGTATGGGAGCCATCAGCGTCGACTATTTAATCCCTAATCGTTTTGAGGATGGTTACGCGCTGAGCCCGGCTATTGTTGAACGCGCCGCAGCCAGTGATGCCAGGTTAATCGTTACCGTGGATAACGGTATCACCTCGCATGCTGGAGTGGAACTGGCTCATAGCAAAGGAATTCAGGTCATTGTGACGGATCACCACCTGCCCGCGGAAACCCTGCCAGCCGCTGATGCAATTGTTAATCCTAATCTGCCAGGCTGTAATTTCCCGTCCAAATCGTTAGCCGGTGTCGGTGTAACGTTTTATCTGATGATTGCGCTGCGTGCCAGACTACGGGCCTGTGGCTGGTTTGATCAACAGAGGCTGGCTATCCCTAATTTAGCGGAACTGCTGGATCTGGTCGCACTGGGTACAGTGTCTGATGTGGTGCCGCTGGATGCCAATAATCGCATTCTGGTGCACCAGGGCATTTGCCGTATTCGGGCAGGCTTGTGCCGGCCCGGCATTAATGCCCTGCTGAAAGTCGCCAAGCGTGATGCACGGAAGCTGATGGCGAGTGATCTGGCTTTTTCTCTTGGCCCGAGGCTGAATGCAGCTGGCAGACTGGATGATATGTCCCGCGGTGTCGCGTTGTTACTCAGTGATGATGAGACCCTGACGCGGAAAATTGCTTGCGATCTGGATGCGCTTAATCAGAGCCGCCGTGAAATAGAGCAGAGTATGCAGCAGGAAGCCTTACAGTTATGTACGCAACTGGAGCAAACTCTGACGGAATTACCGACAGGTATTGCCATTACCCATCCGCACTGGCATCAGGGTGTGGTTGGTATTCTGGCATCGAGAATCAAAGATCGTTTTCACCGCCCGGTGATCGCTTTTGCGCCGGCAACGGAGGGAATACTCAAAGGATCGGGTCGCTCAGTGGCAGGTTTACATATGCGTGATGCGCTGGCCCGCCTGGATTCTTTGCATCCGGGGCTGATAGTTAAATTTGGCGGTCACGCCATGGCGGCAGGGCTATCCCTGAAGCAGGAGAAGTTTGATCAATTTCAGCACTGTTTTGCTGAGCTGGTGAGTGAATGGTTAGACCCTTCACAACTGGAAGGCCTTATCTGGTCAGATGGCGCGCTAACAGAGCAGGAATTTTCGCCAGAAATGGCGGAATTACTGCGGGCTGGCGGGCCATGGGGCCAGGGGTTTCCCGAACCCGTGTTTGATGGCCGGTTTCGTCTCCTGCAACAACGGCTGCTCGGTGAACGCCACTTAAAAGTGATCATGGAGCCTCTGAGTGGTGGCCCGGTGCTGGATGGGATTGCTTTTAATATTGATACCCAACTCTGGCCAGACAGCCGCATACAGGAGGCAGAAGTGGCTTATAAACTCGATATCAATGAATTTCGTGGCACTCGTAACCTGCAACTGTTAATCCAGCAGTTATGGGCAATAACGAGTGGTTAATAATCCGACATTAAGAATCTAATATTATGATGGAAATCAACGCGTTAAAAAACACTATTCAGGCACTCTTTGCAAGGACTGATCTCCTGAGGGGGTATCTTTGACTATGATGCTAAAGCAGAGCGACTGGAAGAAGTTAACGCCGAGCTGGAACAGCCTGCGGTGTGGCATGAACCCGCACGCGCCCAGGCTCTGGGAAAAGAACGTTCTTCTTTGCAGGAAATTATCAGCACAATCGATCAATTACTCCAGGGAGTGAAAGATGTTTCCGGCCTGCTGGAACTGGCTGTTGAAGCGAACGATGACGATACATTTAACGAAGCTGTGGCTGAACTGGCACTATTAGACGGTAAATTAGCTCAGCTGGAGTTCCGCCGTATGTTTTCGGGGAAATATGACAACGCTAACTGTTACCTGGATCTACAGGCCGGTTCGGGGGGCACGGAGGCCCAGGACTGGGCCAGCATGTTGTTGCGTATGTATCTGCGCTGGGCCGACTCCCGGGGATTTAAAACTGAAATTACTGAAGAATCAGACGGTGATGTGGCGGGTTTGAAGTCCGCAACAGTTAAAATCAGTGGTGATTATGCATTTGGCTGGCTGCGCACCGAAACGGGTGTGCATCGTCTGGTACGCAAAAGCCCGTTTGATTCCGGCGGGCGTCGCCACACTTCTTTCAGTTCTGCATTTGTCTATCCCGAAATTGATGACGACATTGATATTGATATTAACCCTGCCGATTTACGCATTGACGTCTACCGCGCTTCCGGGGCCGGCGGTCAGCATATCAATAAAACAGAATCTGCAGTGCGTATTACCCATCTTCCGACCCATATCGTCACGCAGTGCCAGAGTGATCGCTCTCAGCATAAAAATAAAGACCAGGCGATGAAGCAGCTCAAAGCAAAATTGTATGAATTTGAAATGCAGAAAAAAAATGCAGAAAAACAGCTAATGGAAGACAGTAAATCGGATATTGGCTGGGGCAGCCAGATCCGTTCTTACATACTCGATGATGCACGGATCAAGGATCTGCGTACCGGTGTAGAAACACGCAATGTACAGGCGGTACTGGATGGTTCGATTGACCAGTTTATTGAAGCCAGTCTCAAAGCGGGATTATAGGAAATAAAAATGTCAGATCACCATGATGATAATAGCGCGCAGGAACTGAATAACGAGTTACAGGCCCGCCGTAAAAAACTGGCGGCACTCAGGGAGCAAGGGCGAGCGTTCCCTAATAATTTTCGGCGCGAACACACCTCTGATCAGCTGCACAGTGCATGTGATCACCAGGAAAATGACGCATTAGCAGCGCTGGGTAGTGAAGTGAGTGTTGCCGGGCGTATGATGACACGCCGGATTATGGGTAAAGCTTCGTTTGTCACGTTACAGGATATGGGCGGGCGCATTCAGCTCTATATCTCCCGCGATGATCTGCCCGGTGATGTCTATAACCTGCAATTTAAACGCTGGGATTTGGGTGACATCCTTGGCGCTCGTGGCCGGTTGTTCAAAACCAAAACGGGTGAGCTTTCTGTGCACTGTACTGAACTGCGTTTACTGACTAAAGCCCTGCGCCCGTTACCTGATAAATTCCACGGCCTGAGCGACAGAGAAACCTGTTACCGTCAGCGTTACCTGGATTTAATTGCCAATGATACCTCGCGTCATACTTTTAAAATGCGTTCTCAGGTGATTACGGCTATCCGCCAGTTCATGGTGGACAGAAAGTTTATGGAAGTGGAAACGCCGATGATGCAAATTATTCCAGGTGGTGCGTCAGCGCGCCCGTTTATCACGCATCACAATGCGCTGACCCGGGATATGTATCTGCGTATTGCTCCGGAGCTCTATCTGAAACGCCTGATTGTTGGCGGTTTTGAACGAGTATTTGAAATTAACCGTAATTTCCGCAATGAAGGAATTTCTGCCCGGCATAATCCGGAGTTCACCATGATGGAACTCTATATGGCTTATGCCGATTACAACGATTTAATGATCCTGACGGAAGAACTTTTTCGCACGCTGACGCAACGCATACTGGGAAGCTGCGTGGTGCCATACGCGGAGCACCGTTTCGATTTCAGTAAACCCTTTGCGCGGCTGACGATGAAAGAGGCCATCTGTCGGTATCGTACTGAAATCAGCATGGCTGATTTAGATGACAGGGATAAAGCGCTGCTAATTGCCGGGTCACTGGGTATCAGGCCAGAAAAAAACTGGGGTTTGGGGCGCGTCCAGTGCGAAATTTTTGAAAAAACCGCAGAGAATCATCTGATTCAGCCGACTTTCATCACTGAATATCCGGCTGAAGTTTCACCGCTGGCGCGGCGTAATGACGATAATCCATTCATCACGGATCGCTTTGAGTTTTTCATTGGTGGTCGTGAAATTGGCAATGGTTTTTCTGAGTTAAATGACGCAGAAGATCAGGCAGAACGTTTTGCATCACAAGTTCATGCCAAAGACGCTGGCGATGATGAAGCCATGTTTTTCGACGAGGATTATATCACCGCGCTGGAACATGGAATGCCACCGACAGCGGGGTTAGGGATCGGCATTGATCGTCTGATGATGCTGTTGACCAATAGTATGAGTATTCGTGATGTGATCCTGTTTCCCGCATTGCGCCCGGAAAAAAAAGATGACTGATGTGCGCTGGCGCCTCACATGCTGCGCAATTTTTGTTCTTCTGTGCCAGAAAAGGTCATTTACTACACCTTTTTTTGAGCGCAGGGAAACGCTGCCAGCTATTGGACCCCACTTTTGCTTTTATGTGTAACATTATGTATCTATTTGTTAATTAATTATATTATTTATATAATTTGTATATTTTATGTTTTTTTATAGTTATTTATATAATTTCATTACGTTTTATTTGATCTGCTTATTGAATTTACATATTATTAACATCCATATTAATGGCACTGGTTGATTTTTTGTTTCCGTTTTGTCACTTATTTGGAGTCACCTTTATGTATGTTAATACCGTATCTGTAGTGACCGACAATAAATTCATAGATATTAACGGTGAGGATATTGTTCACTATGGCACAGCAATCTCTGTTGATTGCTGTATGAATAAAGTTCATTTTCACGAACGGAAAGTGACCGTTAATGTTAATGAAAAGCAAAAAAGACTTATTATGTGTTTGTTTAATGACATAAATCGTAAGCAGGATATCATAAAAGTAGTATGGTATGAGAACTACAAGGGAATTTCTGATAACAACTATCACCAGCTCATTCATAAATTCAGGTTATTACTGACTGAACGTAATTTGCCAGGGCACGTCATAAAAACGATAAACAGATATGGGCTACGATTAGATACCAGCCTGCTGTCGTATTCTGCAGCGGAGAGTGGCAGCGACAAATTTTACGGATATGCTTAAAAGCTGGAAGTGATTACCCCGACATTGCCTGAGCAACCGGTATGCAGTCGGGGGTTGTTTTTTCCTGTTCAGCGAAACGGGGTATGTCAGCGGTGGCTCAGCCGGTGCCAGAACTGTCGCCACAGTCAGGTCTGATGCGGCGATATCACCTGCGCTATCAGGCGCAACTCATCCAGCTGGCAGTAATGACTGGCTGTAACTTCGCCAGATCAGGGCCAGACAAAGTAACGTCTCCGGCAGCAGAGGGCGAAAAATTCGCCATGGCATTAACCAGCGCGTTGATCTTATCCACCAATAAAGTTTTACCATCCAATGTTTTAAATTGCTCAATCCGGTATTGCCTGTCACGATATGGCGCTGTTAACAAAGTGCATTTCAAAGTAACATTTTATTTTCGTGAGTATGTCGATGAGCACTCCCCGCCAGCACCAATCTCATGTATCGGCGGGTAAAGGTCACACAATTTTTAGGGGGGTAGCATACTTCGTATGCTCTGTTCCTAATGTTAGGGCGATATAATATTACTGTTTGATACAGAACTAGGTAGCGTGACTGCTGCACCGCAGTCAGTTTTCATTCTTACCGCTACTATTCCATCCGAAAGATGCTGTTGTGACGCTGTCACAGCCCTGTCAGGGTTCCTCGGAAAAACAGAATCAGAATTTTTGATGCTGGTAACATTAACCTCCGCGTGGAGCGGCTGATCATCTCCTCCATCGGCAATATAGAAAGTGATCCTGACTGGATCACCCGTTACATCATAAGTCGGCATACAAACCTCACCGTCGCATTTGTTAAATAATCATACCATTTAGGAAAATAATATATGTAAAAAATCGTACTTTATTACATATAATCTCTATTAATTTACATTTAATCAATAAAATAACGTCAATTCCATTAATATCATAATATCGGTTGCGCCAGCCGCACCAGTAAAATTAATGGCTCCGGATAAATCCCCAGTAGCAAAACCAGTATTGCAGAAATTAATACCACCACTCCACCTGCCGTAAATGCCCAGTTATTCGGTGTGTCTCGCTGCAATTTTTTTGGTCCATTCAGAAACAGACTGACCATGACACGCAGATAATAGTAAAGACCAATAGCACTACCCAGCACTACTACGCTGGTCAGCCACCACAGGCCTGCACCCACACCCACGGCAATGACATAAAATTTACCGATAAAGCCTAGTGTCAGCGGAATTCCTGCCAGAGACAACATCATTATGGTCATTACAGTAGAAAGAAGCGGTTTATGCCAGAACAAGCCACGATATGAAAATAATGAGTCGGTATCCTCGCCACTGTACGGACTGGACATCAGGCTAACCACACCCAGAACACCCAGGTTACTAAACAGATATCCTGCCAGATAAATACCTAAGGTTTCCAGTGCCAGATGATGCCCGCGCAGCGCTATCAACGCTACCAGTAAATAACCCAAATGAGCAATGGAAGAATAGCCCAGCAGCCGTTTGATATTACTCTGGCTTAGTGCCATCAAATTGCCAAACAGGATAGAACATACCGCAATCACGGAAAGCAACAGACGCACGGCCTCACTATCCGCTACCGGGGCATACAGAAAGAAACGGATCAATACCGCAAAGATAGCGATTTTTCCGGCAGTCGCCAAAAATGCAGCCACGGGCGCTGGTGCCCCTTGATACACATCAGGCGTCCACAGCTGAAATGGTACCAGTGACAATTTAAATCCCAAAGCAACTATCATCATCCCCAGCCCGGCCAGGATCAGCGGCGGCTGTGCCATACCATCACCGGGAATCTGGCCCATGGCACTAAACGACAGACTACCGGTTTGCGCATAAAGCAACGCCATGCCAAACAGCAGAAAGGATGAGGCCGCCGCTGATAGCACCATATATTTGATACTGGCTTCCAGCGCCCGTTTCTGACGCCAGGCATAACCAATCAGACCAAATAGCGGCAAAGAGAGCAGCTCAATGCCGAGAAAAAGTGCTACCAGATGATTAGCACAGGCCAGCAGAATCCCTCCCATCGCTGCAATTAGCACTAACAGATAGAACTCTTCACGGTTGTCCGGATAGCCACTGAGCCATGGATAAGAAAAAGTACAGGTTGCCAGGCTGGCCACTACCACCAGCGCAGTATAAAACATCGCGTAACCATCGACGCGCAACAGCGGTGTTACATCAAGAGGCCCATTCTGGGCGACAAAATACACAGAAAACAGCGCCAGATTAAGACCGATAACGGCCAGAGTGGCATTAAAAAAGTGGGAACGTCGCCAGGCAATTGACAGCATTACCACCACCACTGTCAGTCCGGCGATCAACAAGGGTGACAGCGCGATCAGTTGTTGGGAAATCGTTGTCATGGCAAATTACGGCCTTGTCGTTGAAATTAAGGGGGCTGAAATCGATGGCGATGGCGCTGATAACGCCGCAAACACGTGTTGCACATGACTCATCGCAGCATTTGAAGTGTCCAGGATAGGCTGTGGGTAAATACCAAGCAAAAGTAGCAGCACCACCAGTAGCAAAATAATGGACAGTTCACGTGCACTCATGCCTGACAGTGGTTTTTCTGATTTAGCAGCGCCAAAATAAGCGCGCTGCACCATCACTAACGAGTAAATCGAGGCAAAGACCAGGCCAAAAGTCGAAATGACGCTGACAACAGGCACAATCTGAAAACTACCCGCAAGGATCATAAATTCACCAACGAAATTACCCGTTCCTGGCATGCCTAAGCTTGCCACAGCAAAAAACAACGACAGCGCTGGCAGCCATTTTATCCGCCCCCATAACCCCCCCATCTGGCGCATATCACGCGTGTGCAGGCGTTCATAGAGCTGACCACAGATGATAAACATCCCCGCCGCGGAGATCCCATGGGCGACCATCTGGATAACAGCCCCCTGGTAAGCCAGCAGGCTCCCGCTGTAGATGGCAATGAGGACAAAGCCCATATGGGAGACACTGGTGTAGGCAATCAGGCGTTTAATATCCGTCTGGCAAAACGCCATCCAGGCACCATAAAAAATACCCAGTACGCCTAACCACATTGCAATGGGCGCAAACTGTTGTGATGCATTGGGGAATAACGGCAGACTAAAACGTAATAAACCATAAGCAGCGGTTTTCAACAAAATTCCGGCGAGATCGACTGAGCCGGCGGTGGGAGCCTGACTGTGAGCATCCGGTAACCAGCCATGCAGAGGCACCACCGGTAGCTTTACAGCAAAGGCGATGAAAAAACCCAGCATCAGCAAATATTCAGCGCCAGCAGACATCGGTGTATGCAATAGTTGTGGATAACTGAATGTCCAGATACCAGTTGCCTCATGATTCAGCATAACCAAACCCAGGATCGCAATTAACATCAGCAGACCGCTGGCCTGGGTATAGATAAAAAATTTGGTTGCGGCGGCAATACGGGTTGTTCCGTCAGAAGCCTTATGACCCCATAACGCAATCAGAAAGTACATCGGTACTAACATCATCTCCCAAAAAAAGAAAAATAAAAACAGGTCAATGGCCAGAAATACACCGACGACACCACCCAGAATCCACAGTAAATTCAGGTAAAAAAAGCCCTGATAATGCCGGATTTCACGCCATGAACAGAGAACGGCCACGACACCGAGCAAGCTGGTAAGTACCACCATCAGCAACGACAGACCATCAAGAGCCAGATGAAAGCTGATACCAAATCTGGGAATCCAGGGTAAAAGGAACTCTGACTGCCATTGTAAACTCCCCAGAGGCGTCACCAGTGAATAGCCGCCCTGTGACCACAATTGCAGGGAGAGCGCTAAAGTCAGCCCCATGGTTGCCAGTGCTGTCCAGCGTGGCACGCTGGCGCCGAAACGTTCACACTGCCAGCACAGTACACCGCCAGTAAAGAGGATAAAAATTAGCCAGGGTAAAAGCATGGCGTTTTGTATTCCTTAAATTAAATCAATAGCAGCAGCACCAATACCAGCACTGCCCCCACACTCATAGAGGCTACATACCAACGCAGCTGGCCATTTTCAGCAACCGCCAGAGCACGATTTCCCCAGCGGGCTGCTACCGCGGGAATATTCATTAATGAGTTCAAATAATCTGGCTGAATAAATTTTGCGATACCAAGATAAGGTTTCACGAACAGACGCTGATAGAGCCAGTCAAAACCCCACGCATGAAACCAGAAAGGCGTTAAGAGACGCCCCAGGGTACTCTGTGAGATGCGCCGTACCCAGACTGGCTTAATCAGATACAATAATACTGCCAGCATAATGCCAGCCAGCACTATCACTCCGGAAAAAATCTCCAGCTCTATTTTTCCTGTGGACGGAAAATGGTGTACCGGTAATACCCCTGCCAGCGGAGGTGTTATCAGCGCACCGATAAACGTCGACAGCACCAGCAAAACCAGCAGCGGCAGATAATGGGTTAGCCCCGTCAGCCGACAGGTTGCTCCGTGTGGTTCGCCATGAAATACAACAAAAATCATCCGGAAGGTATACAGCGCTGTCAAAAAAGCACCCAGCAAACCCGCGCTCAGCAGATTAAAATGGCCCGTTGCCAGTGCTCCCCATAAAATTTCATCTTTACTGTAAAAACCGGCACTGACTACCGGCAGTGCTGCCAGCGCGGCACCACCGACCAAAAAGCAGAGATACACGAAGGGGATGGTTTTACGCAACCCGCCCATTTTAAAAATATTCTGCTGATGGTGGCAGGCCAGGATCACTGATCCCGATGCCAGAAAAAGCAGTGCCTTAAAAAAAGCATGCGTCATCAGATGAAAAATCGCCGCATCCCACGCCTGCACCCCTAACGCCAGGAACATATAACCGATCTGACTCATCGTAGAATAGGCCAATATGCGTTTAATATCAGTCTGCACCAGAGCGGCACAGCCCGCCATTAAGAGTGTCAGTGCGCCGATGATCCCCACTAAATGCAGTACGTCAGGCGCCATCAGGAATAAACCATGGGTACGGGCAATCAGATAAACACCGGCAGTAACCATCGTAGCAGCATGAATCAACGCCGAAACCGGGGTCGGACCAGCCATAGCATCTGCCAGCCAGGTCTGCAGGGGTAACTGAGCCGATTTACCCACCGCACCGCCCAGCAGCAGCAGCGTAGCCCAGTTCACCATAGTGGAACCCGCTGCCAGTTTTTGTGGTGCCAGTACCATCAGTTCGCGGATATTCAGCGTTCCCAGCTCCTGGTACAGAATGAACAGGGCAAAAGCCAGAAACACATCACCCACCCGAGTGACGATAAACGCTTTCATCGCTGCGGCGCCGTTAGCCGGATGGGTATAGTAAAAACCGATTAGCAGATAACTGCATATCCCTACCCCTTCCCAGCCGAGATACATCAGTAACAGGTTATCCGCCAGTACCAAAATCGCCATACTGGCAATAAACAGATTGGTGTAGGCAAAAAAACGTGCATAACCTTCTTCGCCACGCATATACCATGAGGCATACAGATGAATCAAAAAACCAACACCGGTGACCACCGACAACATCGTTAGTGACAGACCATCAAACATCAGCGTTAATGGGATACGAAAATCGCCTGCCTCCATCCAGTTCCACAATGGAAGCACCACAGCAGTGGATTTTGTATGCAGAAACTCCAGTGTTACCAACAGGGTAGCTAATGCCGCCAGGGCTACTGACCCAACCCCAACGACCGCTGAAGTCGTTTCCGACCAGCGTCCGCGTGAAAAGGCCAGCAGCAGGAAACCAGAAAGTGGCAGCAGAATAATCAAATAGATCAAACAGAATGTAGTCATCCGTTCATCTCACTGAGGGTATCAATATTCAGGGTGTGACGGCGGCGATAAAGCTGGAGTAGCAGCGCCAGCCCAATACTGGCCTCAGCGGCAGCTAAACTGATGGCCAGAATATACATCACCTGGCCATCCGCCTGGCCCCAATAACTCCCGGCAACCACAAAGGCCAGTGCGGCTGCATTGATCATCACTTCAAGATTAATCAGCATAAATAAAAAATTGCGGCGCATGAGCAAACCACTCAGACCGAGCACGAAAAGCAGTGCGGCCAAAATCAGGCCATGATGTAACGGAAGATGGTGTAACGGGATCATCCCTGCCCCTCCGCTCTTTTTTTCGGTGTACTACGGCTACTTAAGCACTTACCCGGTTTGTGTTCCTGGCCATTTTTGTGTTCCTGGCCAATATGAAAGGCCACCACTAACCCCGCTAACAACAGCATTGAAGCCAGCTCCACCGCCAGTAAATAGGGGCCAAACAGCGTGATACCGACGGCTTTGGCATCCACCATTTTACCGTCTATTCCCAAATCGCTGCTGCCTGAGATAGCGAAAAGCAGCACCAGCAGCAGCAATAGTGATAATAACCCTGGACCTGCCCACAACCGTGGCTTTAGCCAGATGCGTTCCTGCTCCTGCACTTCACTACCAAGGTTGAGCATCATCACCACAAATACGAAGAGCACCATGATGGCGCCTGCGTACACAATGATTTCTAATGCAGCGGCAAAATAAGCACCCAGTGAGAAAAATACTGCCGAGATAGCCAGTAGCGAAACGATGAGATAGAGCAGGGCATGCACCGGATTGCTATGTGAAATCACCCGTATCGTCGCTACAATGGCTATCAAACCGGCACTATAAAACGCAAACAGCATAAAAATGGCTCCTCTTAAGGTAACAAACCTTTAACATCAATCGGCATGGCTTCATGCTCGGCTTCGCCTTTTTGTTTACCATCAATCGCCATACCAGCCATACGATAAAAACTATAATCGGGATATTTACCCGGCCCTGAAATCAACAGATCTTCCTTTTCGTAAACCAAATCCTGGCGCTGAAACTCACCCATTTCAAAATCCGGTGTCAGCTGGATGGCTGTCGTCGGGCAGGCCTCTTCACACAGGCCACAAAAAATGCAGCGTGAAAAATTGATGCGAAAAAATTCAGGGTACCAGCGACCATCCTGCTGTTCCGCTTTTTGCAGCGAAATACAACCAACCGGGCAGGCAACAGCACAGAGGTTACAGGCAACACAGCGCTCTTCACCATCAGGATCTCGTGTTAGTACAATGCGACCACGGTAGCGCGGTGGCAGGTAAACAGGCTCTTCAGGATACATTTTGGTTTCGCGTTTATCGAAGGCATGCAAGCCAGTTATCCATAAACTGCGCAGCTGGGTGACAAAACCAAGCACTAACTCTTTTAATATCATGCCATTCCCCCCTTTTTATGCATGTAAGCCATGCACGTAAGCCATGCACGTAAGCCATGCACGTAAGCTATGCATGTTAACAAGCTATGCATTAAGCAAAATAAGCGCCGCGGTGGCCAGCAAATTCAGTAAAGTTAGCGGCAGGCAGACCAGCCAGCCAAACGACATCACCTGGTCATAACGTGGACGGGGCAACGAAGCGCGGATCAGAATGAACATCACCATGAAAAACGCCGTTTTTAGTGCAAACCAGATAAAGGGAGGCAGAAACGGACCCTGCCAGCCACCAAAAAATAGTGTGACGATAAGCGCCGAAACGGTGACAATGCCAATGTATTCACCGACAAAAAACAGACCGAATTTCATACCAGAATATTCAATATGGTAACCATCCGCTAATTCCTGCTCCGCTTCCGGCTGATCAAAAGGATGGCGATGACACACAGCCACGCCAGCAATAGCAAAGGTAAGAAAACCAAAAAACTGCGGGATGACATTCCACAAGTTTGCTTGTGAATCAACAATTTCCTGCATATTGAACGATCCTGCCTGCGCTACCACACCCATCAGTGACAGACCGAGGAAGACTTCATAACTTAGCGTCTGTGCCGCGGCGCGCATAGCGCCCAACAGTGAGTATTTATTATTACTGGACCAGCCGGCGAACAATACGGCGTACACGGCCAGACCTGCCATCATCATAAAAAATAAAATACCGATATTCAGATCAGCCACTATCCACCCTGGACTCACTGGAACAATGGCAAACGCTAACAATAACGAGGTAAAGGCAATCATTGGTGCAAGAGTAAAAATGAGGCGATCACTGAACTCCGGTACCCAGTCCTCTTTGAAGAACATTTTGATCATGTCAGCCACTAGCTGTAATGATCCCCCCCAGCCAACACGATTTGGCCCGTAGCGATTCTGGAATAACCCCAGCAGGCGCCGCTCACCGAAACTCATAAACGCACCGCAAACCACCACCGCCATCAGGATAACCAGCGCTTTCATCGAGGCGATAAGCAGCGCCATGACTTCAGGCAGAGAGCCGCTCATAGTATCGCTCATAGTGTCGCCTCATGCAGACTTTCAATGATGTGACCCGCCAGAATGGGAGGAATGCCGGGAAAACCCAAGGGTAACCCGACCTGACCCGCCGTCAGGGTGGCACTGATGCGCACGGGAAGGCAAAAAAACTGCCCGGCACAATGGAACTCCACCAGGGTTGCCGAATGAAATCCAAGCCGTTTCGCGTCTTCAGCATTAACCACCACACAGACCTTCGGCATGCGCTGCACAATCGCATCAGAACGCTGTGACAGCTCTTCACTGCCAAAAAGATGATAGTAAGGCGCCACCTGCCACTGTTTCGGGCTGGCATGGAATGCAGCAGGCAGGTGAGAAAACCAGTTTAATGAACCCTGTTCCGCCTCTATCAGCCGGACGCCTGGATCACCAAAGCGCAGGGCGCCGCCCACTTCCTCCTGAAATTTATTCCAGGCCTGGGGTGAATTCCAGCCTGGCGCCCAGGCAAACGGGATCTGCTGACGATCAGCCAGCGGGCTATTATTTCCTTCCATAGAAAACGAAAACGGCGTATCAATATCCTGCGGCTGACGTGGCTCATGCACGCTGATATCAGCACGCATGGCAGTTCGCCCACTGTAACGATGGGGAGAACGCGCCAGTTTTTGCCCACAAATGCGAAAGGCAGCATCGGGTGCTGCGTTAATAATCCCTTTTAACTGTGGCAGCGCTGCTGCACAGGCGGCAACAACATGGTCCAGCTGTATCCAGTCGGCATCACGCCCGTTTATCATAGCGTGCAACAAATGCAGCCAGCGCCAGCTCTCCTGCATGATGATTTTGTCATCATAATAATTGGGGTCATAAACCTGGAAAAATCGCTGGGCCCGCCCCTCCTGACTGACCAGCGTACCGTCGCTTTCGGCAAAACTTGCCGCAGGCAGGATTAAACGCGCTTTATTCATGATGGCGGTACGCTGATGATCAAGCACAATGAGCTGCTTAACCTGCGCCAGCGCCGCATCCACTTTATCGACACGCGCATGGCGATAGAGATCGTTTTCCATGACAATCACGCTGTCCGCAGCACCGGCAATCAGCAACTCCAGCGCCTGATCCAGAGATCCGCCACCCATCATTGCCACGCCAAAACTATTAACAGTAGAGGCGACAAAGGCTATTCCTACTGCTGAACCACGGTTTTTCAGTGCCATAGCAATATTGGCTGCCGCAGCAATGATGGCGTCGGTACCCGCACCGCTACCGCTGATAATCAGCGGCTTTTTGGCACTGGCTAACGCCTGTACGATGACGGCAACTTTGGCTTTGATCTCATCAGAAAAATCACTGACCGCGGGCGCCGTGCCGTCCAGAGCGTGCGCAATGGCAAAACCTAAACGCGCCTGATCATCCACGGGTGCCAGGTAGCTCCAGGCAGCGATGTCATCCAGCCGCGTGCTGTCAATGTTAGTGATAAATAAGGGGTATTTAGCATGTTGTCCAATATTTCGTACCGCGGCAATTTGCCAGTCAGCCACCTTCTGGGCCTGCGCCATGGCGCGCGCTTTGCCTTTTACTGCCTGACGCACCGATAACGCAATACGGGCGCCGGTCTGAGTGATATCTTCGCCCAGTACCAGCACTGCGTCGTAACTTTCAATTTCACGCAGCGACGGTGTCGGGATCCCGCCTTCACGTAATATTTTCAGCATCAGTTGCAGCTGCTGTTGTTCGGTGTTCGCCAGACCCGTATAAAAATTTTCCGCACCGACAAGGGTGCGCAGCGCAAAATTACTTTCCAGACTGGCACGTGCTGACCCGATACCAATGATTCGTTTAGCCTGACGCAGGATATCCGCAGCACCTTCCATTGCCTGACTGACGTTCAGTGCGATCCAGTCATCGCCCCGCCGCTGTAGTGGCTCGCGCGGGCGCTCTTTCAGATTGACATAGCCGTAACCAAAACGACCACGATCACACAGAAAATAGTGGTTTACACTGCCGTTATAGCGGTTCTCAATGCGGCGCAACTCACCATAACGCTCTCCCGGACTGGTATTACAACCAATGCTGCATTGCTGGCAGATGCTCGGAGCAAATTGCATATCCCACTTACGGTTATAGCGTTCGGAATGTGTTTTATCGGTGAAAACGCCTGTCGGACACACTTCAACCAGGTTACCGGAAAATTCACTCTCCAGCGTGCCTTCTGTCGGCCGGCCAAAATAGAGATTGTCATGCGCACCATAAACACCAAAATCAGTGCCATCTGCATAATCCTGGTAGTAACGTACACAGCGATAACAGGCAATACAGCGATTCATTTCATGGGAAATAAAGGGTCCCAGCTGCTGATTGTTATGCGTCCGTTTACTGAAACGATAGTGACGCTGATGGTGGCCGGTCATTACTGTCATATCCTGTAAATGGCAGTTACCACCCTCTTCACACACCGGGCAATCATGGGGATGATTGATCATTAACCATTCCACTACTCTAGCACGGAACGCCTTCGCTTCACTGTCATCAATGGCAATCAGGGTGCCATGCGTCGCCGGTGTCATACAGGACATGACCAGACGCCCGCGGGTATCGTCGGCGTTTTGATACTGTTTTACTGCGCACTGACGACAGGCACCAACACTTCCCAGCGCCGGGTGCCAGCAAAAATAAGGAATATCAAGCCCCAGTGATAAACAGGCCTGTAACAGATTATCAGCCCCGCTGACTTCATATTGCTGGCCGTCTACATGTATTGTTGCCATCGTCAGCACACTTCCACGTTGCCCGCCTTGCGGCAGATGTTGATCACGAATTCTGGCAGGCTAGCCTGCTGGCTTACAACCATTTACCAGCGCTCATGTAATAGATTACTCGCCTGTATTCCGCTGATAACTCGGGTATTACTCTGGCTTTGCGCAGCGATTCCTGCCTCAAATTCACTACGAAAATACTTAATGGCACTTTGCAAAGGTTCAACTGCACCCGGTGCATGGGCGCAGAAGGTTTTTCCCGGCCCTAAGTCACGGCAGAGCTGTTCCAGGGTTTCTATGTCCCCTCTCTGACCTTCACCGCGCTCTAATGCTTGCAAAATTTTGACACTCCACGGCAAACCATCGCGACAGGGCGTGCACCAGCCACAGGACTCACGGGCAAAGAACTGCTCAAGATTGCGCGTCAGGGATACCATATTAATTTCATTATCCACCGCCATTGCCAGCGCAGTACCCAGGCGACTGCCCGCTTTAGCGATATGTTCAAAATCCATCGGCAGATCAAGATGTGCCTCCGTCAGGAAGTCTGTCCCCGCTCCGCCCGGCTGCCACGCTTTCAGCTGCAAGCCCGGCAGCATACCACCCGCATAATCTTCCAGAATTTCACGGGCACTGATCCCAAAAGGAAGTTCCCATAAACCGGGATTATTTACCCGTCCGGAGAAACCCATTAACTTCGTTCCGCTGTCTTTACTTTTACCGCTGTTGACGTTTAAGTACCATTCAACACCCTGTTCAAGAATCGCCGGTACGTTACACAGAGTTTCTACATTGTTCACGCAGGTAGGTTTACCCCAGACACCGGCGCTAGCTGGAAACGGTGGTTTAGCGCGTGGATTGGCGCGCCGGCCCTCAAGGGAGTTAATCAGCGCGGTTTCTTCACCGCAAATGTAACGGCCGGCGCCGGTATGTACGATCAGCTCGAAATCAAAACCACTGCCCATGCTGTTTTTACCGATTAAACCTGCTTCTGTCGCCTCAGCAATTGCCCGGCGCAGATGCACTGCCGCTTCAATATATTCACCACGCAGAAAAATGTAACCACGGTAGGCCTTCAGTGCAAAAGCGCCAATCAACATTCCCTCGATTAATAAATGGGGCAATTGCTCCATTAATAACCGATCTTTATAGGTGCCAGGTTCCATTTCATCGGCATTACAGAGCAGATAACGCACCTTAATGCTCTCATCCTGCGGCATCAGACTCCACTTTAATCCCGTCGAAAACCCCGCACCCCCGCGCCCTTTCAGATCTGACTGTTTCACTAAATTCACGACATCAGCGGGCGCCATTTTGTTTAACGCTTTGTGCGCTCCTGCATAGCCATTTTTGCTGCGGTATTCATCCAGCCAGACCGGCTGTTGATCCGCGCGGAGCCGCCATGTCAGTGGATGCGTCTGTGGGGTGCGTATAGGTTTAGTAGATGGTTTAGTCACAGGTTTACTGAGATTCACGGCTGGACTCATTGGTAGGTCCCCAGTAAGGCGGGAATATCTTCTGGTTTTAGCTGTACATGCGTGTCGTCATCGATCATCATGACTGGCCCTTTATCACAGTTACCCAGACAGCAGACGGGTAATAAAGTAAAACGACCATCCTCGGTTGTCTGCCCCTGATTGATATGCAGTGTGTTCTCAATAGCCGCCTGAATCTCCTGATAGCCAGTGATATGACAGACAACACTATCGCAGTAACGGATCACATGGCGTCCGACGGGCTGCCGAAAAATCTGGCTGTAAAACGTAGCGACCCCTTCTACGTCACTGGCCGGGATACCTAACATCTCAGCGATGGCAGAAATTGCACCATCAGGCACCCAGCCACGGTTTTTTTGTACAATTTTCAGTGCCTCAATCGATACGGCACGCGCATCTTCGTAATGGTGCAACTCATGTTTAATCGCCTGACATTCCTGCTCATTTAATACAAAAACCGCGGACATTGCCTGGCACTCAGTCGCAGAATGTGTCATTTTTTGATTATAAGACGATTTTTTAGTATGCATAGTTAGCGATCCACATCAGACATGACAAAATCGATGCTACCCAAATAAACAATTAAATCAGATACCAGAGCACCACGGATAACTGAAGGAATCTGTTGCAGATGCGCGAAACTGGGAGTACGAACCCTGGTGCGATAACTCATGGTACTACCGTCACTGGTCAGATAATAACTGTTGATTCCTTTGGTCGCTTCAATCATCTGGAAGGATTCATTCGCTGGCATCACCGGCCCCCAGGAAACCTGAAGGAAGTGAGTTATCAGCGTTTCAATATGCTGTAGTGTGCGTTCTTTTGGCGGTGGCGTCGTCAGCGGATGGTCCGCTTTAAAGGGCCCCTCTGGCATATTATCCAGGCACTGTTGCAAAATGCGCAGGCTCTGACGCAGCTCTTCAACCTTTAGCATTACCCTGTCATAGCAGTCGCCGTTATTGCCTGTTGGCACTTCAAAATCAAAATGGTGATAACCTGAATAAGGGCGCCACTTACGCACATCGAAGGCAATACCGGTCGCGCGTAATCCGGCACCAGTAACCCCCCATTCCAGCGCTTCTTTACTATTATAGGCAGCAACGCCGACCGAACGGCCCTTCAGAATGCTATTTTTTAACGCGACCTGTACATACGAATCCAGACGTTTTGGCATCCAGGCCAGAAAATCTCGTAATAAATCGCCCCAGCCACGCGGCAGATCGTGAGCGACACCTCCGATACGAAACCAGGCAGGGTGCATGCGAAAGCCTGTTATCGCCTCAACCACATCGTAAACTTTCTGGCGATCCGTAAAAGCAAAAAACACCGGGCTCATCGCGCCGACGTCCTGAATAAAGGTTGTGATATAAAGTAAATGGCTATTGATGCGGAATAATTCAGACAGCATGACGCGGATACATTCCACCCGTTCCGGCACCTCGATGCCTGCCAGTTTTTCAACTGCCAGCACATAAGGCATTTCGTTAACACACCCGCCAAGATACTCAATGCGGTCAGTATAGGGAATGTAACTGTGCCAGGACTGGCGCTCACCCATTTTTTCCGCGCCACGATGGTGATAGCCAATATCAGGCACACAGTCGACTATCTCTTCACCATCAAGCTGGAGCACAATACGGAAGGCGCCGTGTGCTGACGGATGGTTAGGACCGAGATTTAGGAACATAAAATCTTCGTTTTGCGTCCCGCGCTTCATCCCCCACTCCTCCGGCTTGAAGGTGAGCGCCTCCATTTCCAAATCTTCTTTTTGCCTGGTCAGCACAAAGGGATCAAACTCCGTGGCACGGGCGGGATAATCTTTACGCAACGGATGACCTTCCCACGTCTGCGGCATCATAATGCGCGTCAGATGGGGGTGACCATCAAAGGTGATGCCGAACATCTCCCACGTTTCACGTTCATACCAGTTGGCATTAGGAAAAATAGGGGTTGCCGTCGGTATATGCATATCTTTTTCGGACAGCGCGACTTTCAGCATGATATCGCGGTTACGCTCAATCGACAGCAAATGATAAAAAACGGAAAAATCTGCCGCAGGAAGGCCGTGACGATGCGTACGCAAGCGTTCATCCATACCGTGCAGGTCAAACAACATGACATAAGGCGCAACGGTATGCCTTAAAAAGGTCATAACTGCCTGCAACTGCTCACGCACTACCCACAGCACGGGCATACCAGTACGGGTTGCCTGCACGGTAAAAATGTGTTGCCCAAAACGGCTGAACAGTTCACTCATTATCGGATCGTCCTGATGATCCCGGGTGTGCCATGCGGGCTGCCTGTTATCCTCCGTTGTCAAATCTGTCATAGTTTATTTCATCACACTCATATTTCATCATACTCATACAAAAGCTCACACCTACAGAAGCTCACACCTACCCGTTACACCACATCAAATCTCATCGGGAGTTCGCAAGTGAGTCACTGCAATACGCTCGGCACGCTTACGCTCTTTTTCAGATTGCATAGTCGGCCGATAAATTCCCTGATCCCCCGCGGTCCAGGAAAGTGGCCGCCGTTCCTTACCAATCGATTCCTGTAGCAGTAACAAGGCCTGCATATAAGCCTCCGGGCGGGGCGGGCAGCCAGGAATATACACATCAACCGGCAGAAATTTATCAACACCCTGCACCACAGAATAGATATCATACATCCCGCCAGAATTGGCGCAGGCTCCCATGGAAATCACCCATTTCGGTTCTAACATCTGTTCATACAGGCGCTGAATAACCGGAGCCATTTTGATAAAGCAGGTTCCTGAAACCACCATAAAATCGGCCTGACGCGGAGAAGCGCGCAATACCTCGGCACCAAACCGCGCGACATCGTGAACTGCAGTGAACGAAGTCACCATCTCTACATAACAACAGGAGAGGCCAAAATTATAGGGCCAAAGTGAATTTTTACGGCCCCAGTTCACCATATCATGCAGGGCATGCTCAAGTTTCCCCATATAAACGTTACGGTGAACATGGGATTCAAGAGGATCACTGACAGCTTCCTGTTTTTGCAATGGGTAACGGTCATTTTTACCGTCGGTGTCTATGCGGGTAAGCGTATAGTTCATTTTAACTGCGCCTCACGATGACAGTTCGCTACTGATGACTTTTTGTACTGGCAACACTATCACGATTATTGCAATGCCTGGATCGGGAAGGGGCCCAGTTCAGGGCGCCAGTACGCACCAGATAGACCAGACCGGCCAGTAACACAAAAATAAAAACAGCCGCTTCGATAAAGCCAGACCAGCCATTCTCTCGCACGGAAACAGACCATGCATACAAATATAAGGCCTCAACATCAAATATGACAAAAAACATCGCTACCAGATAGAACCTGACAGAGAGACGCATACGCGCTGAACCTACTGAATCTATGCCGGATTCATAAGGGGTATTTTTGGCACGGGCATGCGCCTTACCTCCCAGGAAAAACGCCGCCAGGAGCATCAACGCGCAAAGTGCGATTGCACCAACAAAAAACAGGGAAAACGCCCAGTGGTGAACGAAAACTGTTGTGGCTACTGGCATATTTCTTGTTTACTCATCAAAAACAGCGTTGCTAAACATCGGGCCTGGCCGGGCAGATAATGCAACCATCAAAGATTAAGCATTAAAGATATAAGTATCGGCCCGTTACATAAATGGCACGATGACCCTCTCCTCTTGCCCGATATACCATGCTACCATTTACCATTTTTTGTAACATTTTGTCAACCTGAATAAAATTAATTAATTAATTGCAAAGACAGATAATATCGATCTTCAATTTTGCTGAAAACCCCATCACAGACCTTCAAAAACTACAACCGCCAGAGTACATTATCTACCAGAAATTGTTACAAAATAATAAATAACAGGATTGATCAACCAAAAGGTCCACTACTCATGTCTCTCATTAAGAAATCTGGCAAACTGGACAATGTCTGCTACGATATCCGTGGATCCGTACTACTAAAAGAAGCGCAGCGTCTCGAAGCGGAAGGTCATCGCATCCTGAGACTTAATCTTGGCAACCCGGCAGCCTTTGGCTTTAAAGCCCACGATAATATTTTGCTGGAGGTGATCCGTAATCTGCCAGCGTCTCATGGCTATTGTGATTCGAAAGGAATATATCCTGCCCGCATCGCTATTATGCAGCACTACCAGTCGCGAAATTTTCAGAATTTGACGGTTGAGGATATCTATATTGGTAATGGTGTTTCTGAGCTCATTATTCAGTCTATGCAAGCGTTGCTGAATCCGGGTGATGAAATGCTGATACCTGCACCGGATTATCCACTTTGGACCGCTGCGGTGCGGTTATCAGGCGGTACAGCTGTCCACTATCTGTGTGATGAAACCTCTGACTGGTTTCCTGATTTGGATGATATCCGCAAAAAAATCACGCCACGCACGCGCGGCATCATCATCATCAATCCCAATAATCCAACCGGGGCCGTGTACAGTGACACGCTATTACTGGAGATTGCGGAGATCGCCCGCCGGCATAATTTAATCATTTTTGCCGATGAAATTTATGACAACATTGTCTACGACGCTGCCGAACACCACTCTATTGCAGCGCTCTCTCCGGATCTCTTTACCGTTACCTTTAGTGGTCTGTCGAAAGCCTGGCTGGCTGCTGGCTTCCGCCAGGGCTGGATGGTGCTCAATGGCCCCAAACAGCAGGCTACGGGCTACACAGAAGGCCTGGACGTGCTAAGCTCAATGCGTTTATGCGCTAACGTTCCTGGGCAGTATGCAATCCCAACGGCATTAAAGGACCGCCAAAGCATGAATACTCTGATCCTTCCCGGGGGGCGGTTATATGAGCAACGGGAGAGATCATGGCAGTTGATTAATGAGATCCCCGGTGTTTCGTGCATGAAACCACGGGGCGCTATTTACCTGTTTCCGCGTATCGATGTAAAACGTTTTAATCTGCACGATGACAAAAAAATGGTATTGGATCTGTTATTGCAGGAGCGGGTATTGCTGGTTCATGGCAGCGCTTTCAACTGGCCAAATCCGGATCATCTCCGTATCGTGATTTTACCACGCATCGACGAGCTGGAGCTGGCAGTAAGAAAATTTAGGTGTTTTTTGGAAACCTGGCACCAGTAGTCACTTTCCTTAGCACCTGTTCGAAACCCTTGTCACTGAAGGGATTAACAAAGGCAGTATTAACAAAGGCAGCATATATGAGTCACTTCTTCGCCCATTTGTCGCGTCTCAAACTCATTAACCGCTGGTCACTAATGCGTAACCAGCGTACTGAAAACGTGTCAGAACACAGCCTGCAGGTCGCCTTTGTAGCGCACGCATTAGCGATTATTAACAACAGGAAATTCGATGGCAGCCTCCACGCAGAACGGATCGCTTTGCTTGCGATGTATCATGATGCTGCAGAAGTAATAACCGGTGATATGCCAACACCTATAAAATATCACAATTCACAAATTGCCCATGAATATAAAAAAATTGAAAAAATGGCGCAGCAAAAATTAATCAGTATGCTGCCCGCTGAATTGCAAAACGATTTCGATTGCCTCATTGATGAATGCCACTACAGTGAGGATGAGAGAAGGATAGTAAAACAGGCTGACGTACTCTGTGCTTATCTAAAATGTCTTGAAGAGTTGTCAGCAGGAAATAACGAATTTAGCCAGGCTAAAGCACGTCTGGAAAAAATGCTGACGGCGCTCAAAAACCCCGCAATGGATTATTTTATGGAAATATTTATCCCGAGCTTTAGTATTTCTTTCGATGAGATGTACCATGAGGAACACGCCGTTAATTGATGTCTCTGTCGTAAAAAATATTTACGTAATGATAAACTTTATCTATCATCGTGGTTATCGCACATTGACCATAAGAAACAGGAGCTCGGTTAATCATCATTGATATATACAAACAAAAATTGAAATCAGGTGATTACTATGAACTGTTTGTCGAAACAGTAACGGTGGATCTCAACAAACTCCATGCTGCAGCCAAATATAGTGACCTGGTATCACTTGCGCAAATAGCTCACCGCTTAAAAGGTCTGTTTGCAGTACTTGGCATCGAGCCAGGCAAACAATTATGCGAAACCTTAGAGCTGCATATCACACAAGGTGATGAACTGGATATAAAAGATAGTGTCGATTATATTGATTCTTTTATATACACGCTGCTATATCAGGATAATTCATAATTTATGAACAACCTTAAATGAACAATCTTAATATTATTATTGCTGATGACCACCCGATAGTTTTATTAGGCATCCGGAAATTACTGAAATATATTCAATGCGTGAATATTATTGCAGAATTTGTAGATTTAACAACATTGATTAATACTTTGCCAAAACTTGATGCCAATGTTTTAGTTACAGATTTTTCTATGCCGGACCATCAATATGGCGATGGAATTGCATTCATTAAATATATAAAGCGTTACTATCCACATTTTTCTGTTATTATTTTTACTATGAATACTAATCCCGCCATTCTGAGCACGATACTGGATATGAATATTGATGGCCTTGTACTGAAACAAGGTGCACAAACAGATCTACCAGAGACGCTGTTAGCATTACAGAAAGGAAGAAAATTTATCCCAGAAAGCGTAACCCGGTTATTAAAAATAATTAGTACGAATGGTTATGCAAACAAACGTCTTTCACCGAAAGAGAGCGAAGTTTTGCGTCTGTTTTCGGAAGGTTTTCAGGTGACCACCATTGCTAAAAAACTTAACCGAAGTATTAAGACCATCAGTAGCCAAAAAAAATCAGCCATGCTTAAACTCGGTGTCTGTAATGACACCGCCTTGCTAAACTATCTTTCATCCATCGGTATTTCTTCAATCAATACAAATCAGCGCGTTCAGGAAATTTCAGACTAACGGTGTACTATCTGCCTTACCGCTATCTGTCTTATCACTATCGCCTTACCACCATCTTATGGAATCGCCGTACCAGCTTTCACAATTGCGCCCGGCACCCAGCGCCCACACTTGCAGCAGCTGATTATGAGCCATTATTGTGACCATTGTTATGACCATTATTGCAATAAAAATCGCGACAAAAACCACTGGTTATCGGATAGCGCCGATCTTTACCAAAATTGCGGGCGCTAACCCGCGGCCCGACAGCAGCCTGTCGCCGTTTATGTTCATTAAAATCCGTCAGACGCATCACACGGCGTACCGTGTCCTCATCAAATCCTTCGGCAACCAGAGCCGTAAGCGATTTATCCTGTTCAATATAACCGGTAATAATGGCATCCAGGATTTCATAAGGCGGCAGGCTTTCCTGGTCAGTCTGATCGGGAGCAAGTTCAGCAGAAGGCGGGCGATCCATAACCCGTTGCGGAATGGCATGAGAAAGCGTATTTCTGTAGCGCGATAACTGGTATACCACCGTCTTTGGCACATCTTTCAGCACATCAAAACCACCCGCCATATCACCGTAAAGCGTAGCATATCCCACTGCCAGCTCGCTTTTGTTCCCGGTGGTTAGCACCAATGCACCATATTTGTTCGACAATGCCATCAACAGGGTACCGCGACAGCGGGCCTGAAGATTCTCTTCGCTACTATCCGTGCCAGTATCCGTGCCAGTATCCGTGCCAGTAGCGGTGAACGATGGTGCCAGTTGGGCCATAAAGGCAGCAAATAGCGGTTCGATGGAGATAACTTCCAGTGTAACACCCAGGATATCTGCCTGTTCTTTGCTGTCCGCAAGACTGATGGCAGCGGTATAACGGGATGGCATCATCACCGCTTGCACCCGGTGCGGGCCGAGCGCATCAACAGCAATCACCAGTGTCAGTGCCGAATCAATGCCACCTGATAACCCCAATAGCACGCCCTGAAAACCATTTTTGGTCACATAATCACCTACCGCCAGCACCAAAGCGGCATAGATCTGCGCCAGTGGTGACAGTTCATGTGCCGGATCACGCATGGGCTGAATCGCTGCCCCATGCAGATGACAGGGTGCTATGTGTTCCTTAAATGCGCTTAAACGGTGAGTGACAGCACCCATGGCATCAAAAACTTTGGAACCACCGTCGAACACCAGCTCATCCTGCCCGCCTACCTGATTGAGATAAATTAATGGCAGACCGGTACGCTGGCAGTGTGCAGTCAGCAGCATATCGCGCTGAGCAGGCTTACCGTCATGATAAGGTGAGGCGTTAATTGACAGCAGAATGTCTGCGCCCGCTGCTTTTAGTGTATCCACAGGCGCATCAAACCATAAGTCTTCACAAATGAGGAAACCAAGACGATAACCTTTAAATGGCACGACACAGCTTTTGCGGCCAGCCTGAAAATAGCGTTTTTCATCGAACACACTGTAATTGGGCAGTTTTTGCTTAAAATAACGGGCTAATAGTTTCCCCTCAGAAAACAGTGATAAGGCATTATACAGCACACCGTCTTCACGCCATGGGTGGCCAGCCAGCACGGCAATACGGTGGCTTGCAGCCTGCAACCGGTTAAGCTGTTCTTCACAACACTGATAAAAATCATCACGGTACAGCAAATCTTCTGGTGGATAGCCGCATATTGCCAGCTCAGAAAACATCACTAAATCCGCCTTTTCCTGCCACTGCTGTAGCGTCTGCAACATCCGTGCGGTGTTACCTTTAACATCACCCACCAGCCAGTTAAGCTGGGCTAATACAACAGAGAGTGTTCTGTTCATCAAAATCTCACGTGTTCGCTTGCTCCAACAGACGCAGCATTAATGGACTGCGCGTCACGATAGCCTGACGCCAGGAGTCATCTCCTGAGGGGCCAGAGTGCTTAAGCGCTGCCTTTATCGCCTGATATAACGCATTCTATGCGCTGTTTTCACGCGAAAACCTTCACTGCTCAGATGCATTCCCGGTAATTTTAACAGGTTCGGATCGTCATCAGCCAGCAGTAAACTGGCAGGCTTACGCGGAATCATTTTACTGAAATTACTTTAAATAACATTAAGAACTCCGAGTTATCGCCATCTCTGGCATCCTGCCAAATCAGCGACATACCGACAGGCGTTGCGACCGGTTTTTCTCTCGATTCCGTTAATAACCAACGGCATTTTTCTGTCTGCTCAGGAGAAAGAGCAAAAATCGGACGATGCAAAATACCGGTAAAATAGTAGAGCAGTGGTGCCTCTGATTCACCCAGATTAAATGAGGAAACGCAATCCCCGGCCTGCCAGTCTGCCGCAATAGCCCTTTGCATTCGGGTATAGACTGCCTGATAACCACGGGCGTTCTCCAGCCACGGGAGGAGCAACGTAAATACCAGACCCCATAGTAAAAGGATGGCCAAAAACCACTCCTGTGCTGCCGCCACTTTGCCCTGAATCGTTATCCATCTGGCGCGAAAACACCATACCACGGTTGCCGTCAGCGCTAAAATGAGCGGAATAATATGCAATGGCATGATGAAATTCATCGGCAACCAACGGGCCAGGGGTGATAGCCACTGCATTGACTGTTGTGACAGTGCCGCCACATAAATACCCCAGACCAAGAGCACAAGCAGAGCGAACAGGTAAGACATGACCTGCATCCAGCCCCGAAGAAATCGGTCAGAAAGCAATAACAGCCCGCGTGTTGCCAGTACGGACATCGGTGCAATAAATGGCAGTAAATAAAGGTGGCGAGACGTGGATGATATTTGCAGCACGACCAGCCCAAAACTGGTAAATAACAGCGGGACAGCGATTTCCGGATGCGTAATATGTTTCCAGCCACCCCGTAACAGATATATCAGTGCCAGAACGCCGGCGGGAAAACAGAAAAATGCCAGGGCTTCGATGATCCGAAAATGACTGGCTGCAGCACCTAATTGCGGTACCGAAAAACCGATAAAACGGCCAATATTGTTCTGCCAGAACCATTGATAAAACAGTTCCGGTGAATGCAGAAAGAGCAATGTTGGCCAAATAAGTATCAGGGGGATAGCTATCAGCGCCGCCAGGCAGAGCTGCTGCCAGTAGCGGCGGGTACAACATCCTCGTACAACAAAAGGAAGGGCACAACTCGTTAGTGCAAAAATTGCCGGAATGAACACGCCTTTAGACAACATGGCAGTCACGATACCAAGAGCGAGCCAGAACGCATCAAGGGCCGTGCCATTGGAGGAACTTGCTACCCGCTGCAGGCCATACAGAGCGATGGCAGAGCCTGCCAGCAGTGCAACATCGGTAAACATATCATGTGCATGTTTTATCATGCCGGGCGCCGCCGCATACAGTGCCAGCGTGATAATGACTTGCCAGCTCCCTATGCCAGGCGCCCGAAAGGAAATTTCGGCAAACTGCGCCACGAACAGGCAACTGACTGAAAAATAAAATGCGCTCGCCAGGCGCGCCGCATCGTGTAGTGGTAACCATTGCCGGAAAAATGTAGCAAAGGCAGTTGCCGTCCAGTAGTAGAGTGGGGGTTTTTCCATAAAGGGCTGGCCGGCATTGACAGGCACCAGCCACTGCCCGGATTCAAGCATATGCTGAATGATGCCGAAACTGTAAGCCTCATCCTGTTTCCATGGCGTATGGCCAATGGTACCCGGGAGCGTGTAGAGCAGCAGTATGACAACCGTGACAGACGCCCTGTATAAACAGGGCAACTTCAGCATTTTTGTAACGGATTTAATGTACTGACTGTGCATGACTGCGGACCTCTGTATCCATAATTATCCTGTAGATGAAACGCGATCACCGGCCAGCAGTGCAGGATAAACACGCTTTCCCGTTATGATGTACCCGGTCTTCCCGATAGATTATTCGCTCTCAGGCTGCGCTGCATTCACCTGGCCTGGCGGCTCATCATGATGTCCAATTTTAGGTGCAATTTCAGGGAAATAACATTTCTGTATTGTATGGCTAATGGGTTGACTGCGTTTGTATTTTTAGCCCTGTCCGACATCTCATTGTATAACTGTTTGCGCGACGCAAGCCGGCGCTCAATGTCAGTAAGTTCTGCCAGTTTACGCGCGGTATCTGTCAGGTTATGCTGCCGGTGCGCCTGGTGTTCGTTCAGGCTGACTGTCAGACTTCCGCTGTAACTACTGATAACATGCCCGCTATTGCACCCCGGATATTCTTGGCACCTGCTGCTCGCGCCATAATTGCAATAAAGTTACCTGTTTTTCTGCTATCCAGCCAAATATTACCGAATTCCTTACCGTAATGCAGCGCATTAGAGTAAAGATTATCAAGTACGCGCCTCAGCAGTATGGATTCAGCTCAACAGATATCAGTCTGTAATTTAAAGCGGATGCTATTTTCTCAGCGCCATCGGCCGCTGCGCCGCTATAGTCTTATTTCCAGCGTCGGACAACATCTTCATGCCCGATATTATTTTGCTACAGTTATTTTGCTACAGTTATTTTGCTACAATAAAGACGCCACGGCCCAGCGCCAGGCGGGGAGTAGTCACGCATGCCCAGAGTTATCCATGATGGTAAAACAGTGGCCGTTTTCGGTACATACAGTGACTGATGAGTTACCCGCATCGCATGTGCGAATCGTAGCAGACTGAGAATTCGGATAATAAAAATTAACAAAATTAGGATAAAGGTGTTCTGTGACGAATAAGAAAATTAGCGTTGGGCTGCTGGGGTATGGTTATGCCGGTAAAACGTTTCACGCTCCACTGATTGCGGGCACTGCTGGTCTGGAACTGATGACGATAGCCAGTAGTGATGCCGGTAAAGTTCACTCTGACTGGCCTTCAGTAAAGGTAGTGCCGGACCCACAAAGTCTGTTCAGTGATCCATCCATCGATCTGATTATGATTTCCACTCCTAATGACACGCATTTTCCCCTGGCGCAACAGGCTCTGGCAGCGGGAAAACACGTTGTGGTTGACAAACCGTTTACAGTGACAGTGTCACAGGCGCAGCAGCTCAGGCAGCAGGCCTCTGAGGCAAAGTTATTACTTTCCGTATTTCATAATCGTCGCTGGGATGCTGATTTTTTTACGCTGCAAACTTTGCTGCAGCAGGGCACTTTAGGGGAAGTTGTCTATTTTGAGTCGCACATGGATCGCTACCGCCCGGTTGTTCGCCAGCGCTGGCGTGAACAGGCAGGTCCTGGAACGGGGCTCTGGTACGATCTTGGCCCCCATCTGCTCGATCAGGCTATTGTATTGTTTGGTCTGCCACAGACTCTCTCTCTTGACCTCGGTCAGCTGCGCCCTTCATCCCCGGCGGCAGATTATTTTCATGCCGTACTAGGTTATACCGGCCGCAGGGTGATACTCCACGGAACGGTGCTGGCTGCCGCAGAAACCGCACGTTACATTGTACATGGTATGCACGGCAGCTATATTAAATACGGTATGGATCCACAGGAAGAGAGCCTAAAAGCAGGAAGATACGCGCCACAGCCAGACTGGGGTTATGACAGGCGCGATGGAGTGGTGACACTGTTACACAATGATGTGCGGACCGAAACAATGCTGCCCACTCTGCGCGGCAATTATCCCGGTTACTACGCTGCTATCAGTGATGCTATCAGGGGAGTGGCTGAAAATCCGGTACCCGTCACCGAGGCTATTTTGGTAGTGGCGTTAATTGAGTTAGGTTTACTCTCCTACAGAGAGCAAAAAACAGTGTCGGTACCAGAAGCAGAGCTGTATTAACCGACGATAAATGAATCCGTTTTTGCCGTGCTCAGGCTTGCCAATATTTTTTGTGTACGGGAAAAAGCTATTAAACTATGACAGAGAAAATGGTATGCACAAATTAAAAAATTATGTGTGGGATTATGTTGTCGTATTATGTATCATCGCTGTTATAGTTTATTCTATAGTATGGGTAATGCTCATGATAGAACCCGGCGCTGGTATGTTCTTAGGCATATTCATATTACCTATGCTTGGTGGCCCATCTTTGTTTTTATATGACATCCCTGCCACCCATTCCATGCTATTAGTGCCCTTTTTAGCGGCCCAGTGGTACCTTGCGAATATAGAAAACTGTCGGTTGAGAAGATTACTGATTGCAGTTACGCATTCATTAACAGGCTTGGTTGCTATGCTTATCATGTATTAGTGATGGGTATAAAGTAAAAAGTGCCGTGCCAGTAGTGATCGGGTGAAATTTTTTTTCAGGTAAAACCCCAGGGGTTGTGTCATGATCGATTGCCCCGTTTTGCCCACTGCCTGGGTTAATGCTCTGCCGTTAGCGGCTTTAGGGCGTAGCTGCAGGGCTTCACCCAGGCGAGCGGTGACATTTTTAATATTACCCAACACGATGAAATCCATCAGCTCTTCCCAGTCACGTCGCAACAGCTCTTCTTCGCTGGCGTCAGGGCTCCACAACATGGGGTTACCAATGCGGCGTTCGGATAACGGAATCTGCCGTTCACCTTCAACAGGCACCCATAATACACGAGAGAGCTTATGCCTGACGTGGCTGCTATCCCAGGTTATCCCGCGATTACCCGTCAGCTGCGCTACGCAAACAAAAGTGGTTTCTACGGGATTACCCTGAGCATCAACGGGGATCGTTTTGAGTTCAATGCCAAGTAGAGCAAAATCCTGCTCAGCGCGGTTGCCGGCGCTGGCACCAAGATAAAATTCTAATAACAGACCCACCCATCCTTTGTTCCTTTTTAGATTCTCCGGTACCACCCGCGAGGCGCGCGCTGCCAGTTCACCTAAATTGCATCCGGAGAGCGCCTGAGCGCGTTGCAGCAATTGTTGTTCATCGCGCGGTGGATAAAAGCAGACAGACATGGATAAGGCTCGTTAATTTCAGGTTAAAAACCAGACATTTCAGGTTCAAAAACAGACTCATTACAACATAATGAACCATTACAAGTTGCTTCACGGGGATAACAATATTAACAGCATGATTCAACAGTTGTTTTTTCGGCGATGTTTCGCAATTATTTTATTTGATTAAACTTATACACGAAAGGTCAGCCATAATAAACAGAAGATTAATCTGAGTTATCCACATATTTTTTGTATAACAGCATGAAAATTTTACCACTGTTTTGTTTTAAACGCTTTATATCCGATTTTTTACGTATTTTTTCATTTTATGTATAATTTATCAGCATTTTATGTGGATAATAACTGCAATTGACTGATATTTAATCAATCGTAGTCTTAATTGTCAGTTGTTTGTCTTTTTTTTCATTGAATGCCATTTTAGAAATTATATTTGTTTGATAAATATTAATTATTCTGTTTTTTTAAGATTTGATGTGAAAAATTTTTAATGAGTTTTACCAGGTTTATCCTGGCGTTCTGCACACATCTATCCACAGAAAAAGTGAATAAAAATGGAAAGCGCCGTGTTAACTTTTAATACCGGTGCTGGCTGTACACACCTGTACTGGCGCGCCGCAAAATGGTTACTCCGAACGATGCTATCGTACCCGAATGTTTTAACGCACTGAATCCTGCTTATATGGCTATTTGCCTGAATTAAAGGTATTTTTGTACTTTGCCATCGTGACCCCGTTTACCGTCTGTGGCGAGTATGAAACAATCGGAACAATTTTTAGTTCTGGATGTATTGAGGTAGTCTGGTGATCGATGATGATGGCTACCGCCCTAATGTGGGTATCGTAATTTGCAATCAACGGGGCCAGGTTTTATGGGCCCGGCGTTGTGGTCAGCACTCATGGCAGTTTCCTCAGGGAGGGATTAAGCAAGGTGAATCCCCGGAACAGGCGATGTATCGTGAGCTTTTTGAAGAAGTGGGGCTGAGCAGAAAAAATGTCCGCATTCTGGCTTCTACCCACGGCTGGTTGCGTTATAAATTACCAAAACGTCTGGTGCGCTGGGAGGCAAAGCCTGTGTGTATTGGTCAGAAACAGCGGTGGTTTTTATTAAAGTTAATCTCTCATGATGCGGATATCAATGTACACCGCAGCAGTACTCCAGAGTTCGATGACTGGCGCTGGGTCAGCTACTGGTATCCAGTGCGTCAGGTGGTCTCTTTTAAACATGATGTCTATCGCAGAGTGATGAAAGAGTTTGCTACGACCGCGCTGGCGATGCAGGAAAATTTTCTGCTGCGAACGTTACCGGCCCGCCATTGCAAAAAATGATATCAGATAAAGCGATTTGCTTTCTGTCCCAAACCTGGGCAGCCTGTCTGTTCTCAGGCGCTGCTGGTAGCCGCTTTCCCCTTAACGAGATAAAAAACAGTAACTCTTTTTTGGTGATGATGGATGAACAATGACTATCTGCTGTTTCCTCAGTTTGATCCCGTTATTTTTTCACTAGGCCCCGTTTCATTGCACTGGTATGGCCTGATGTACCTGGTCGGGTTTGCTTTTGCCCTGTGGCAGGGATTACGCAGGGCTAATACAGTGGGTAGTGGCTGGACGAAAAATGACGTGGAAAATTTGCTTTATGCGGGGTTTTTGGGTGTATTTATTGGCGGTCGAGTGGGCTATGTCCTTTTTTATAATTTTTCGATATTTGTGCATAACCCACTCTATCTGTTTAAGGTCTGGGATGGAGGCATGTCATTCCATGGCGGCTTAATTGGGGTTATCTGCGTGATGTTATGGTTTGCCCACCGTACTCAGCGGCGTTTCTTCCAGGTTGCTGATTTTGTTGCGCCACTTGTTCCGTTTGGTCTGGGAGCGGGTCGCCTGGGGAATTTTATCAATGGTGAATTGTGGGGCCGCGTGACCACAAGTACGCCGTGGGCCATGCTTTTCCCCGCATCGTGGAGTGAAGACCGCACTATTGCTGCCACCAATCCTGAATGGCAGACTCTGTTTAACCAGTATGGCGTATTACCACGTCATCCTTCCCAGCTATATGAAATTATACTGGAAGGGGTTGTCCTGTTTGTCATCCTGAATGTATTTATCCGTAAATCACGGCCGACGGGCAGTGTTTCTGGTTTATTTTTAATTTGTTATGCACTATTGCGTATTATTGTTGAATATTTTCGTCAGCCTGATCAGCAGATGGGTCTGTTCGGCGGCTTCAGTATGGGGCAGATGCTTTCTGTCCCGATGATTTTCGCGGGAATTGTTATGATGTTCTGGGCATATCACCGTTCGCAGCAACCACTCTCTGTGAGTAATCTGAAATAAAATGAAACAATATTTGAACTTGATGAAAAAAGTACTGAATGAAGGCGTCCGGAAAAACGATCGGACCAATACGGGAACGCTTTCCATTTTTGGGCATCAGATGCGTTTCAGTTTACAGGACGGTTTTCCGCTGGTGACCACAAAGCGCTGTCATCTGCGTTCCATTATTCACGAGCTCTTGTGGTTTCTGAATGGTGATACCAATATTAGTTATTTGCGTGAAAATGCTGTCTCAATCTGGGATGGCTGGGCCGATGAAAACGGCGACCTTGGCCCGGTATACGGTAAACAGTGGCGTGCATGGGGGGCTGCTGATGGCCGTCAGATTGACCAGTTGCACAATGTCATTACACAGTTACAGCAGGATCCCGATTCGCGCCGTATCGTTGTTTCCGCCTGGAATGTCGGTGAGCTCGACAAAATGGCTCTGGCGCCCTGTCATGCCCTCTTCCAGTTTTATGTTGCAGATGGCACGCTTTCCTGCCAGCTCTACCAGCGCTCCTGTGATGTATTTCTTGGCCTGCCATTTAACATTGCCAGTTATGCGCTATTGACGCACATGGTGGCTCATCAGTGCCAGCTTGCCGTGGGTGATTTTGTCTGGAGTGGGGGAGATATTCATATCTACCGCAATCACATGGATCAAACTTATCTGCAATTGCAGCGTGAGCCTCGTGCCCTGCCAAAGCTGGTTATAACACGTAAACCAGATTCGCTATTTGGTTATCGTTTAGAGGATTTCGTGGTAGAAGGATATGACCCTTATCCCGCAATTAAAGCGCCGGTGGCCGTTTAATTCTTATGACTACGGGTCTGATGACCCTGATTATCAGCCATGTCTGTCTTTTACTGACTTAAACAGGTAGCTGTTCATTCTGAAACCGTTGTTGACGAGGTATCAGCGGCGTCAGGAGAGTTTGATGAGCAGGTGCTAAGGTGAGCGAGCTTTTTAGCTTTTACCCTGGCAATGGCTGCGGCAACGGCGGCTTTATGTGGAAAGGACTCATCACTCTGTGTGGTACCGTGCTGCGCAGGATCCATTGCCTGTTGCGATCGCTGCTGTGTCAGTTTTTCCCGATTCAGTTTTTCCTGATCAAGGCGCTGCTGCCTGGCTTCAAAGCGTACTTTTGCAGCGGCAGAACGGCTTTGTTGCTCGTCCTGCACACGAATTTCTGTTTTTTCATGCCGATAGTAGTGTACCAGAGGGATATGGCTCGGGCATACCCAGGCGCAGGCACCACATTCTATACAATCGAACAGATGGTGAGCACGAGCATTTTCGTGCGCGGAACTCTTGCTGAACCAGTAGAGCTGTTGTGGTAATAAGCCAGCAGGACAAACATCCGCACATAATCCACAGCGAATACAGGGTTGCTCTGGTGGTGTTGTGCCGGTTTCTGATAATTCTGGCACCAGCAGGCAATTACTTGTTTTAATAACAGGTACATCCAGGCTGGGAAGAGCGAATCCCATCAGCGGGCCTCCCATCACTATTTTTTGCGCCGCCTGAGGTTTAAAACCAGCCATATTCAGCAGATGCCTGACCGGGGTACCGATGCGCGCCCAGACGTTGCACGGTGCGCTTAATGCGCTGCCGGTTAAGGTGATTACCCGTTCTGTTAACGGCTGACCATCAATAATTGCCCGTTTAATAGCCAGTACCGTAGCAACGTTTTGCATTAATACCCCAATAGCCGACGAATGACAGCCGTTGGGAACTTCCCGTCCGGTAAGTATTTTTGTCAGTTGTCGGGCGCTGCCACTGGGGTATCGGGTGGGAATTACCCGCAGTGAAGCCCTGTGATGCTCACCCAGAGCGTGACTCAAGGCCGTAATGGCCTCGGGTTTATTATCTTCAATGCCGATGAGGATCTGTTTGGGATGCAAAATATGAGCGAGAATATCGATTCCCTGCACGATTTCACCGGCATATTCCTGTATCAGGCGATCATCGCTGGTAATATAAGGCTCAGATTCCGCGGCATTAATGATAAGGGTATTAGTGCTAATCGCCGCACTTTTTAATTTTTCTGCAGTGGGAAACCCGGCCCCACCCAAACCGACAATCCCGGCAAGATGTATGCGCTCAAGCAGCTGGTGGCTATCCAGCTGAGCATAATCACTGACGGGATTTTGTGGATAGCAGCTCTCCAGGCCATCTGGTTTGATATGTACACAGAGCGTATGTGATCCGGAAGGGTGGGCAGTAATATGGGGGGCAATAGCGCTGACAGTACCCGAGGCAGGGGAATGTACCGGTACACAGCGATTCCAGCCGTGTGTCAACGGCTGGCCTTTCAGTACCTGTTCACCTGCTTTTACCAGCAGTTCACCTGCTGGCCCTGAGTGCTGCCGGAGCGGGACGATAAACATCTCCGGAACTGAGGCAGTGCGTAGTGGCACTCTGGCAGAGTGCCGCTTCATATCGTCTGGCTGTATGCCGCCCGAAAAATTTCGAACTCTATTTTTTTTTTCGGAGAAAAACAGGCTAAACATGCGATGTTATTTCAATGAATTGTAGTGGAATGGCTGTCAGGTCAGACTTCCAGCGTTCTCTTCTATCAGTGAAAGGAATCATTTTGATACAATTCATCGGACAGGGGGCAACGCATAGCCTGCAACCGGTACAGAGATCGGTGACGACGGTATGTAATGCCCGCGTGGTACCAACAATGGCATCAACGGGGCAGGCCTGAATACATTTGATGCAGCCAATGCAGTTGCTTTCGTCGATAAAGGCGACTTCTGGCAACGGATTGAGCGGGGTGTCATCGCCGTCCGCATCGAGTGGTTGCGGTTCTATACCAAGCAGCGCTGCCAGTTTGAGCATAACCTGTTCGCCACCCGGTGCACATTTATTGATTTTCTCGCTCCCACTGCAAACCGCCTGCGCATAGGGGCGACATCCTGGCTGGCCACACTGGCCACACTGGCTTTGTGGTAGTACGCTATTGACCTGCTCAATAACAGGGTCTTCGTCTGACTGAAAACGCTTGCTCGCAAAGCCCAGTAGTGTGCCACAGACCAGAGCCAGCAGACTTAATACAACAATCGCTACCAATAACGACATCATGAGAATTTCACCAGAGCGTTAAACCCCATAAAAGCCAGAGACATTAAGCCGGCGGTAATCAGCGCAATGGCCTGGCCGCGAAAAGGTGCAGGCACATCAGCCACCGCCAGACGTTCACGCATGGCGGCAAACAGCACCATAACCAGAGAGAAACCGATGGCGGCGCTAAAACCGTATATGGCGGACAGAAGAAAATTATGCGCCTGATAAATATTAAGCAAAGCGACGCCGAGTACCGCACAGTTAGTGGTGATGAGCGGCAAAAAAATCCCCAACAACCGATGAAGTAGCGGGCTTGTCTGGCGCACCATCAGCTCAGTCAATTGTACTACTACCGCGATCACAAAAATAAATGCCAGGGTGCGCAACCAGGCTAATCCTAGTGGCTGAAGAATAAAACTATTAACCACCCAGGAGCACACAGAGGCGACAGTCAGTACGAAAGTGGTTGCGATCCCCATACCGATAGCAGTAGTCAATTTTTTGGATACGCCCATAAACGGGCACAGGCCAAGAAACTTAACCAGCACAAAGTTGTTTACCAAAACAGTACTCACGAACAGTAGCAGGTATTCAGTCATCAGAATGCCAGAGAGAACCAAAGCCGCCCATTATCTGGAATTAGTGGCCGGAGGACAACCGATGAAGTGCAGGGTTATTATATTTTCAGCCCGAGTACCTTTACAGTGTTACTCAGGCTGATTTGTTCGGAACAAATATTGGATTTTAAGGAAGCGGAGTGAAAACACCGCCCTTTTGGGCGGTGTTTTTTATTTCAAAACACGCTGCATTGTTTTTGCTGACATGTTATTTATTAACAGCCGAGCAGGGAATCTGTCCGGCCCGCTGGTGAATAACAATAACCAGCAAGCGGCATATCATCACGCCGCGGCGAGCAGAGGCAGGATTCAATGCTGCGCTTTTCCCGGTCAGCAGAGGAATGAAAGGACGCCACCATTTCTGGCAGTAAACTCTCAGACGAAATACCCTCGCCAGGTGTGTCTGTATCCGCCAGCCACCAGTAGCTGGGAGCTGTTTTTTTCTCCCAAACGTCTGCTGCCAGCGCCAGGGGGCCTTCTGTTGATGGCAATTTTTCGGTCAGGAGCACATATCCCCCTGCTTCGATACGCTCAACTTTCTTGCTCTTCTTCCGACTGAACTGTCCCTCAACGGTCACGCTGGCCGCAGAGCCCTTTTTTCCGATCCATATTTTGAGGTCCTCGCCAGATTTTTCAAAAACCAGCTCCTCCCTGGAGAGGGATTCGAATCTCAGCGTATCGGAGCCACCGTATTCACGCAGGGTATAGTGGCCAGTAGTTCTTTCACCATCATCCTGAATGGGCCACGATTCATGGTTCAGCAGGTGGAGGGTATCTTTGCTATTACCAGTCATACCCAGTCCGGAATTCCCGTCATGAGATCCACTGATCAGCACCAACCCACCATTCTGAACCTGTTCATCGATCTGATGGTTGCCATCAAGCCTGGAATATTTTCCTATTTGCAGGCGTAACTCCCCGATTTTTCCGCGCACCTCATGGTCAAAATAACCCGGCACTCTGACATTAATAGCCTCTGATTTACTCCCCCCCCAGCATCATTAGTTTCAGATCATCGCCATCACGTTCTGAGAATAAATTCTTGTTGAAAAGGGCATTCTGGTGATCAGGAAATACTAGCGCGTGCAATCCTGCCCCGGATAATTTTAGGGTATAATTGCCACCTGGCGTAAACTCAAAAAGATTCTCCGCTGCTGTTTTTCTGCTCAGGACTTCTTTACCGTCCCAATAGCTTCTCTTTCTGAGACTTTGGATAGCATCGCCTTTTTCACCTGCTGATTCACCTGCTGATTGCAGAGTTATTAGCGCTGGAAAATGCTTGCCACTGAGTTTAAATGATTGTTTTTTATCACCTATTTTTTCTTCGACTGTTATGAAAATGAGTTTAGCATTTTTCTGCTTGCTAAAATGCTCTCTGTATGTCCAGCTATCAGAGTTGTTACCCTTGACGATTATTTTCAGATCGTTGCCAGTTTTTTCAAAAACCAGATCATCTCTGCCGATGCCTGGTCCGGCCTTCAGATGATAATTATACCTGCTCTGAGCATCGGTAGTTTTATGACCCTGGCCGGGTTTAAAAGTGTGGCGTTTTTCCTTTATGGCAGTTTCTATGGCAGTTTCAGCAGCGGTTATCTCATCATTGTGAACATTGCGAGCATTGCGAACTTCTGGATTATGAACTTCTGGTACTTGTTGCACTGTGGTTTCCAGAGACAGATTCTGGGAAATCTGCTGCGGACCGGGCTCATAGGGTAATTTAATACCCAGCCATTTAGCCAGATCCCGGAACATCTCCTCCAGGGAATGTTTTGCAGTCCAGCCATCTGTGCTACTCCAGTCATCACTGGTGGTACGCCCCTCCCCTTCTGTGTGTGTAAGCTTGTGTATTCTGCAGCGCAGTTCCTGTCTTCCGGCTTAAAATATCTGACATTATAGATAACTCCTTTTAAGGTGAAGCGACTTATGAAGCGATGTCGTTATCGGATCAACTAACTCCGACAACCAGGCAATCCTACAACGTCACAATAGTCTGTGTCCTCACACCTTTCGTAAAAAATTGTCAACAAAAGTTAATTTTGTATCAGATATTTAACACCTGTTATTTTTACTCTGAACTGCACAATAGTCCTGATGTCAGGCAGTGCTGTTAGCCTGCCGTTATTTTAGTTCCGGCTCATTCATTGCTCCGATATTAAAGCCACCATCAACGTGCAAAATTTCTCCGGTAACGCCTGAAGCCAGATCAGAACACAAAAAGGCCGCGCAGTTACCGACATCTTCCGTAGTGACGGTGCGGCGCAGCGGGGTGACTGCCTCACAGTGGGCCAGCATTTTGCGGAAATCTTTAATGCCCGATGCAGCCAGTGTACGGATTGGTCCGGCAGAAATACCATTGACCCGCGTACCGTCAGGGCCCATAGCGCTGGCCATATAACGCACGTTAGCTTCCAGCGATGCCTTGGCGAGGCCCATTACGTTGTAGTTAGGAATAGCACGTTCTGCCCCCAGGTATGAGAGGGTCAATAAGGCAGAGCCAGCCTTAAGCATTGAACGGCAGGCTTTTGCCATGGCGACAAAGCTGTAAGAACTGATATCGTGGGCAATGTTAAAACCTTCACGGGTTACCGCGTTGACGTAGTCACCGTCCAGTTGATCGGCGGGAGTGAAAGCGATCGAATGGACAAAACCATCAAATTGTGGCCATGATTTAGCCAGTACGACGAATAATTCATCGATGCTGGCATCATTCGCTACATCGCAGGGCAGAATGATCTCAGAGCCGAGTTCAGCGGCAAATCCTTCGACTCTGGATCTCAGTTTGTCGTTCTGGTAAGTGAAAGAAAGCCTGGCACCTTCGCGATGCATTGCCTGTGCAATGCCCCAGGCGATAGACAATTTGCTGGCAACACCTGTTATCAAAATGTGTTTACCGGTAAGAAAACCCATAGCAATAATCCTTGTGGTTATTTTTAAAAACGATACGGTTAATACGATCTTTCTTCACGTTACTGCGGTATGTCACACGAGGAGAACGAGTGACCAAAATAGCTAAAAACGAGTCTTTTCGTGAGCTCATGTGATGGAGCGGATAAAACATCGATGGTATTGCCCTGTTCCACGATGGCGCCCTCGTGCATAACGATGAGGTGATCGCTGATATGTTTCATCATTCCCAAATGCTGAGTCACATAAATATAGGCTATACCGTGTGTTTCCTGGAGCTCTAGCATCAGATTGATAATCTGAGAGCGCATGGACATATCCAGTGAAGCCAGCGCTTCGTCAGCGACGATGACTTTAGGTTGCAAAATTAAGGCGCGGGCCAGTGCAATGCGCTGTTTCTGACCGGAAGCCAGCATATGAGGGTAATAGCTGGCGTGATCGGGCAGTAATCCAACCTGACGCAATGTCTGGTGAATGCGCTGTTCGCGTGCACTGGGATCGAGGCTGGTATTTAGCCTCAGCGGCGCATCCAGCAACTGCCCGATTCTCTGGCGAGGGTTAAGCGACGTACCAGGATCCTGAAAAATCATGCGAAGATGCTGGCTGCGGTAGCGATAATCGCCGTAGTGTAGTTTATGGCCGTCAATCACTATCTCCCCTGAACTGGGTTCAGTCATACCCGACAACATTTTTGCCAGCGTTGATTTTCCTGAGCCATTTGCGCCAATGATGGCCAGTGTCTGACTTTCGTGCAGTGTAAAATTTACCGCTTTCACTGCCTCGACATGCTGTCGCCGGAACAGACCGGTACGGTAACGGAATGTTTTACTCAAATTGAAAACTTCGAGTTTTGTCTCTCTCATTCATGGCATCTCCAGGTTCATGGCGTCTCCAGGTTGAGTGGAAAATGGCAGGCAAAGGCATGATTTTTTACCAGTCGCAGACGCGGGGTTTCAATGCAGGTTTTCTGAGCATAGGGGCAGCGAGGTCCTAACCGACAGCCTATGGGTAAATGCTCCAGTGCAGGTATTGCCCCCGGCAGAGTGTTAAGGCGACTTTTATGCGGCAGCGAACGACCAAAATCGGGTATCGATCGAATCAAAGCCTGAGTATAGGGATGATGGGGTGTTGACAGTAAATCTTCACCGGTTGCACTCTCTACCGTCTGGCCACAGTACAACACATCGATCCGACCCGCGCACTTGCTCATTACCTGCAAGTCGTGGCTAATCAATAAAATGGTGGTGTTGTTATTTTGATTTAAACTTGCCAGCAGGCGAAAAATCTGAGCCTGGGTCGTGAGTTCCATGGCATTGGTAGGCTCATCAGCAATCAACAGACGTGGCTGATTGGCCAGTGCTATGGCAATCATCACTTTTTGGCACTCTCCTTCTGTCAGTTCATAGGGATAACTGCCCATAATATTTTTATGATTTTTAATGCCAACGCGGTGCAGCAATTCGACGGCCCTGCATTTACGCCAGTGAAGGCGTTGCCACCACTTGCCTTTATAGGTCCAGGAAGGTATGGCCTGCATCAGCTGCTGGCCAATATTTTCGGCGAGATCAAGGCAGGACTGAGGTTCCTGAAAGATCATGGAAATATTATGACCGATCATTTTACGGCGTTGTTTGGCGGAAATTTGTAATAAGTCGGTATCATTAAAACGGAAGCGATCGGCGGTGATTCGCCAGTGGTCATTAGTCACGCCACAGATTGCTTTGGCGATGAGACTTTTGCCAGAGCCTGATTCCCCCACAAGCCCACGTATCTCGCCTTCTGTGAGTGTGATACTCACACGATCCACGGCCTTTATGGGGCCTGCTGCGGTCATAAATTCAATAGTAAGATTGCGGATATCGAGTAACGGCATTATTCAACCCCCTCGTTGATTGCCCTGCGGATACCATCACCCAATAAATTGACCAGTAGTACGCTAATTAGTATGGCTGCCCCTGGCAGCATGACAGTCCATGGGGCGACATAGAGCAGCTCCAGCGAATTGCTTAATAAGGTACCCCATTCTGCTGAGGGTAACCTCGCACCTAAATCAAGAAAACCGAGTGCCGCGATATCCAGTATTGCCATCGACAGGGCACGGGTGAATTCTGTCACCAGAATTGCGGTAATATTGGGTAATACGGCATAAAAAAGAATATGCAGAATGGGTGCACCGTCCAGGCGGGCCGCAACAATATATTCCTTATCCAGTTCATGATGCACGGCGTCGTAGAGGGTGCGTATAATTCGTGGCAGCAGAGCCAGCCAGATGGCAAACATGCTGTGTGCTAAACTTGCTCCGGCAAAGGCCACAACAACGATTGCCAGCAGAAGAGAGGGAATGGATAGCAGGGTATCAAGAACATGATTAAAAATAGCTGAACGTAACCCGCGGGTCACCCCAGCGAGCACGCCAGGGATCAGCCCACAGAGTGATGCTACGATGGTGACCACGAGTGCAGAACCGAATGTTGATGAAGTCCCTGCGAGTAAGCGGCTGAGAATATCGCGGCCAAGATCGTCGGTGCCAAGAAAAAACGACACATTACCGTAACTGGACCAGGATGGCGGTAGTAGCTGATGGCCTAAAAATTGCTGGTCCGGCGCGTAGGGCGCGATATATTTACCGAACAGGCAGAATACTATCAGGGAGATAACGCCATAAAATCCAATAAGAGAGAGTATATCAGCGTGAAAAATACGCCAGGTATGCAGTAACGGGCCCGCCATTTTTTTTTCGCGGTACACATTATCTAAGCGCATACCACTCCTTATATTTTAACGGATTGCTCATGGCACCCAGAAGATCAGCGAGTACGTTAACAACAAGTACCAGTGAACTCGTTACCATCACCCCCGCAGAAACGGCGGCGTAGTCTTGCTGGTGGATAGCATCAATGAGCCAGCGCCCCAGTCCCGGCCAGTTAAATACGACTTCGATGATCATCGCCAGTGTCAGCATGGTTGAAAATTGTAATCCGAGTTTGGGGATAATGGGAGGCAGTGCATTATGCAATACATGACGGTGAATAATCGTCAGACGGGATAATCCACGCGTCGCGGCTGCCTTGATATAGTTCTGACTGCATACATCATCGGTACTGATGCGCATTAAGCGCATAATTTCAGTGGCCGGCTGTACGGCAAGTGCGGTAATCGGCAAAATCATATGATGCAGTACATTCACTATTACATCATGGCGCCAGGGAGACTCTGATATCCAGGCATCGAATAATGCCAGACCAGTGACAGGCTTTACCTCATATAGCAAATTAAAGCGCCCGGAGACAGGCAACCAGCCTAAATACAGTGAAAAAAATAGTATCAGTAATATTGCCAGCCAAAATACTGGAGTAGAAAATCCAATCAGTGCCAGCGAACTAATGACAATGTCCGGCCACTTGCCGCGCATGACACCTGCAATGATCCCCAGCGGGATACCCACCAACAGTGCCAGGGAGAAAGCCAGAACACACAATTCCATGGTAGCCGGAAAAGTTTCGCGCAGCTGCTGGCTGACTGGCTGACCATTAATAGTAGAAACACCGAAATCCCAGTGCATCAGGCTGGTAAAATAGCACTGTAAAGCATCAAACAGAGTGTTATCCATGAAAGGGCTGTGTGGGGTGAAGTAGCGCAAACTAAAACCGGCCAGCGACAGTATAAACAGGGTGATGAGCAGCAGTAGCAGGCGTCGTAATGTAAAAATAATCATTGTGATTGCTGCTCCTCATAATTGCTCCTCATGACTGCTTCTCGTGGCTTCTCACGAAATACGCCAGCGAAAGAAACATTCCCTAATGGATTGATAATTAATCCATTGATATCATAACGATAGGCTTGAATCTGCAGTGACGAAGCCAGTGGCAGTATTGGCAGCTGTTGTTGCAGGATTGCTTGTGCTTTCTGATAATATTCAACACGCTGTGATAACTGTTCAGAAAGTAATGCTTTTTGCAGTAGTTTATCAAACTCTGGGTGACACCAGTGCGCATAGTTAGTCTGCGAACGGATCGCCGCACAGCTGAGTAATGGCCGCAAGAAACTATCGGGATCAAAGCTGTCGGTTGACCAGCCTGATAGCGTCAGATCGTGGTTCATCTGCATCAGTTTTGTTTCCTGAAAACGGCCTTTGACAGGAACAATGATAAGCTCTATGCCCGCCTGGGCCATATCAGCCTGGAGTAATTCCGCTGTTTTTAATGGGCTTGGATTGTATGGCTGAGCTGCAACAGGGACCCACAGAGTAAGCCTGAGTTGAGTGATGCCTGACTGTGTCAATATTTCTCGTGCCCTGGCGGGATCGTGCTCTGTCAGCTTTGACTGATGGTCATATGCCCATGAAGCGCGCGGCAGAATTGAGGTGGCGATTTCTCCACTACCATAATAGATGGATTGCATCAGGCGCTGATTATTGATAGAAAGCGCGATAGCGTGGCGCACCCGGTAATCATCAAGGGGTGGTCTGTGGGTATTAAACGCCAGCCAGGCCACATTCATTCCCGGGCGAACGGTAAGACGCACCCGTGGGTCAGCACGCAGGGTTGATAGCTGGCTGGCCGCGGGCCAGGCAAGCACATCACATTCACCGGTCAGCAGTTTTGACAGCCTTCCTGTTCCTCCGGCACCCAGATCAATAACCACATGCTTCATATGTGGCATCCCTTTCCAGTAACGATCATTACGGAATAACCTAATATACTGGCCCGCGCGATACTCATTTAGCATAAATGGGCCGGTGCCCACTGGTTTACGATCCATCTGTTCCGGCTGCCCGCTGCGTGTTAAAAGATCGGCGTATTCAGCCGATAGCACGGGTGCATACTGGGTTGCCAGATGCCAGAGGAAAGAGGCATCCGGCGACTTTAAGCGGAATTCTACGGTGTAATCATCAATTTTTTTAACATGTTCCACGATATCATTGAACTGCAGGCTATCAAAATAAGGATAGTGCCCGCCATTCACACCATTCCATGGATGTTGTGAATCAAATATACGCTGAAAGCTGAACACAACATCATCAGCGTTCATCATTCGGCCCGGGGTAAACCAGGTAGTACTCTGAAAAGGGATATATTTACGCAGCCTGAAGCGCCAGATTGCCCCCTTGTCGAGCATTTCCCAGCTCTCTGCCAGGTTAGGGATCAGGCGGTAGGTATAAGGATCAACAGCCAAAAGCCTGTCATAGAGCTGTGTTGCCAGAGTATCGACAGTGAGGCCACCGCTGGCCAGCTGCGGGTTAAATGTATTCAGTGTTCCGTTGACGCAATAAACAAAACCTTGCTCAGAAATATCCCCCAGCAGTGCAGGGACGGGGTTGCTTTCCCTCACTCCCAGAGCGGGTGCCGCCAGACAGACCAGCGACAGCATCCAGATGACTAAATTATGCATAACGGCTTCAGATTCACATGCATTGCCAATAGAGGTAAGTGTACCGTACTATTACGATCCTCCCCAGCCTATTGAGCACTCACGCGGAACTTTTATGCCGGGTTGAGCGCGATATGGCCTCCGATCCACTGCCTGCGCCGGGTCAGACAAAAAAATGAAGCAATTACACACAGAGTTCAGTTCACTGGTTAATCGGGGTTTAGATCGTCGTCTGAGGCTGGCGGTCACGGGGCTGAGCCGCAGCGGTAAAACAGCCTTTATCACCGCTATGGTTAATCAGCTGATTAATATTCACCATGGCGCTCATTTGCCGCTGTTCTCGGCTGCCCGGCAGGGGCGCTTGTCAGGGGTCCGGCGCGTCCCGCAACGGGACTTCGGGATCCCGCGTTTCGCCTACGATGAAGGTCTGGCGTTACTGTACGGCACACCGCCCGGCTGGCCGTCGCCCACGCGCGGCGTTAGTGAAATTACTCTGGCATTACGCTTTCGCTCTGCTGACTCGTTACTGCGTCATTTTAAAGAAATGTCCACCCTCTATCTTGAAATTATTGACTATCCTGGCGAATGGCTGCTTGATCTGCCAATGCTGGACTCTGATTATCTCTCCTGCACAAGTTTCGCACATCGAAGAAAAATGGTAGAAAGATGAAAAGGGAAAAGTGCGCAGGGTTATCAGATGTCACCTCATCAATGTACGAAAGAACTGTATAAAGCATTTTTGCAGGCAAGCAGTGTGAGGTATTCCGGTCTCGCGTTG
>CANJWD010000001.1 GCA_947478475.1 Enterobacterales bacterium | reverse complement strand
GCAATCTGGTATCGTTGCCCTTCAGTTAGCTGCTGGTAGTTCATGGTTACTCGCTCATCTTTGATCGGAGGAGCAGGATAGCTTATCAGCAGCTAACCTTCACCTCACCATTATGACCGAGCGTTGCACTTATTATCTGAATTCGCGCCTTACCGAAATCGTTGTAAACGAAATTTTACAATATCGCCTTTGGGTTAGTGCATTGCAGCAATCGTAAAATGTCCTCCTGTTTGTTTTGCTGATCCGCGTCATCCCGGTCAATTCCCAGTTTTTTCATCAGGATATCGATACGACAAAGAGCACTGTCAACATAGGCCTGATCCTGCCAGTGCAAAGTATCACCATTATCCAGGCAATCAAGTAATCTGTCCAGGCGCTCGTCACTTTCCAGCTGGGAAAGCTCTTCGGCTGCTGTGATCCGCTTTTTCACGACAACCGGCTTAGTTTTTGCATCACTTGCAACCAGTAAAGAGATCGTCACCTTGCTACCAATGCGTGGATCTTTTGTAACAGCGATCGGCGTTTTTTTATTGGTAGCTTCGGGATGATTTCGTGAGCCTGATCTGTGGCCACTGTGCTTTTTTTGGCTCTTACGGGAATGGAACCTGGCGTCTGACCGATCAAGAGTCTTGTTTTTACTTTTTGGCATCCCTGATATTACAGCTGATGTTACATGAGACGCTTTCGTTAACTTATTCACAGTCGTGCTCCTGGATGGAACAATTTACGTCAGGTAAGATGGCGCTGGAATCTAGCAAAAAACGGACAAATAGAAAAGACAATAGTAGATTTAATGTATCTGGCAACAGGTAAACAGGTACAATCTCCCTCCATAGTTGCTGCCATCTTCCATCCTCAATTAGTGGAAATAAAATATTTTGACCATCAAAAATTATAATTACCACATGGCACATTTTATCATCAGTGCACCCAATATTCATCATTTGCCAGCAGATACAGGTATTGAGATCGCTTTTGCGGGTCGCTCAAACGCGGGGAAATCCAGTGCGCTTAATGCCCTGACTGGACAAAAAACTCTGGCAAGAACTAGTAAAACACCAGGCCGTACACAGCTTATCAATTTGTTTCAGGTTACTGACGGCATCCGTCTGGTCGATTTACCGGGTTATGGCTACGCAGAAGTACCAAAAGAAGTAAAAATTAAATGGCAGCAGGCGCTAGGAGAATATTTACAATTACGCGCCTCGCTGAAAGGACTGGTGGTATTGATGGATATTCGCCACCCACTCAAAGAACTGGATCAACAGATGATTGAATGGGCGGTAACGGCAGAGATACCGATATTAGCGTTGTTAACCAAAGCCGATAAACTGGCCTCGGGAGCGCGTAAAGCACAGCTAATTAGGGTGCGTGAAGCTATCCTCCCTTTCATGGGGGATATTCAAGTGGAATACTTCTCCACCTTAAAAAAAATTGGTGGCGACAAATTACAGGAAAAATTGGACTATTGGTTTAGCCAAACCCCAACTACAGGGGAAGCTCATCAGGATGCCATGTAAAAACTGACAATACATTCAGTGACAGTCTTGAACTTTTTCGGATAATCAGTAGTCTTAATACCCACTCTGTTTCTCGTGATTATTATTCCATTAGGTGTTGAGAGAACTAAATTCAATGAAGAAAAAATCATTATTTTTGAGTACGCTGGCGACAACCCTTGGCATGATATTCTCCGTGCCAGCGATGGTCACTGCTGCGACATTACCCATAGCAATCGCGGGCCAGCCATTGCCAAGCCTGGCTCCGATGCTGGAAAAGGTACTGCCTGCAGTCGTTAATGTTTATGTTTCAGGCACTCAGGCGCAACAGCGCTTGCCGGAAGAATTTAGATTCTTTTTTGGCCCTGATTTCCCCGCCGGGAAAAAAAATGTACGGCCGTTTGAAGGACTTGGCTCTGGCGTCATCATTAACGCAGCTAAAGGCTACGTGCTCACCAATAATCACATCATCAACAATGCCAACAAAATTCGTGTTCAGCTTAATGATGGTCGTGAATATGATGCCAGGCTGGTGGGGCGTGACGAACAGACTGACCTTGCCTTACTGCAACTTATCAATGCAAAAAAACTGACCGCCATTCCTGTAGCAAACTCTGATAATTTGCGTGTCGGTGACTTTGCTGTCGCTATAGGTAATCCATTCGGTCTGGGTCAGACCGCCACATCAGGGATCATCTCTGCACTTGGCAGGAGTGGTCTGAACCTCGAAGGATTAGAAAATTTTATTCAAACTGATGCGTCTATCAACAGAGGTAATTCAGGAGGAGCTCTGGTTAATTTCAATGGTGAATTGATAGGTATTAATACGGCAATTATTTCTCCTGCTGGTGGAGGAAATGTCGGCATTGGTTTCGCTATACCAAGCAATATGGCACAAAATCTCAGCCAGCAACTGATCGAATTTGGTGAAGTAAAACGCGGGATCCTGGGTATTAAAGGCAGTGAAATGACTGCTGATATAGCGAAAGCGCTTAATCTTAATATCGATACGCAACGCGGCGCTTTTGTCAGTGAAGTGATACCGAAATCTGCCGCCGCCAAGGCCGGCATTAAGGCCGGTGATATACTCGTTTCTGTTGATGGTAACGCTGTGAAGAGTTTTGCTGAATTGCGTGCCAAAGTCGGCACTACTGCCCCTGGAAAAATCATCAAAATAGGGCTGCTGCGTGAAGGCAGGCCATTAGAACTTGCAGTTACGCTGGAAAGTAACAACGCCACAACGACCAATGCCGATACACTTTTTTCTGCCCTTCAGGGAGCAATATTAAGTAACGGTGAACTGAAAGATGGCAATAAAGGTGTCAGAATAGAATCAGTAGAAAAAAATTCACCCGCCGCACAAATTGGCTTGCAGAAGGGCGATATCATCACTGCCGTTAACCGCAATCCCGTTGCAAATATTTCAGAATTGCGCAAAATCATTGGCACAAAACCTGCCGTTATGGCACTTAATATCATCCGTGGTGAAGAAAATATCTATCTTTTATTGCGCTGACTGACAGCTGAACACCACACGCTATTTTGGTGTTCAGCTCTATTGTGTTGCGGTTTAGTGTTGCGGTTTAGTGTTGCGGTATTTCTGCCTACCCCCGCACACGTTCGATATTCGCGCCCAGCGCCCGCAATTTATCTTCAATACGCTCATAACCACGATCGATATGATAAATACGATCGATGGTAGTCACTCCATCAGCAATACACCCTGCCAGCACCAGGCTAGCCGATGCGCGTAAATCGGTTGCCATCACCTGAGCACCGGAAAGCCGTTCAACACCGTGACAAATCACCGTATTACTCTCGATTTCTGCATGTGCTCCCATGCGGATCAGCTCAGGAATATGCATGAAACGGTTTTCAAAAATAGTTTCGGTAATCACACCGGTACCCCGGGATATCAGATTTAACAGGCTAAACTGAGCCTGCATATCGGTGGGGAACCCTGGATAAGGCGCGGTGCGTAGCGTGACCGCCTTAGGGCGTTCACCATGCATATCCAGGCTTATCCACTCTCCGCCCGTCTCGATATCCGCGCCCGCTTCACGCAGTTTAGCGATGACAACATCCAGTGTATCGGGGCGGGTATCACGGCAAATTATTTTGCCACCTGAAATAGCAGCAGCAACCAGAAAAGTGCCGGTTTCAATGCGATCAGGTAAAATACGATACACACCGCCCGCCAGGTGCTTCACACCATCAATGGTAATACGATCACTGCCCGCACCGCGAATTTTTGCGCCCAGCATAGTCAGAAAAGCGGCCGTATCAACAATTTCAGGCTCACGTGCTGCATTTTCGATAACGGTAACTCCTGTAGCCAGTGTTGCAGCACTCATGATTGTTACCGTTGCGCCAACACTCACTTTTTCCATCATAATACGGGCGCCTTTCAGCCGCCCCCGGGCTGACGCTTTGACGTAGCCGTCTTCCAGTTTTATTTCCGCGCCCAATTGCTCAAGGCCAGCAATGTGCAAGTCCACAGGGCGAGCACCAATGGCACAACCTCCCGGAAGAGAAACCTCACCGCGACCAAAACGCGCCACTAACGGACCCAATGCCCAAATTGAAGCACGCATGGTTTTCACTAAATCATAAGGTGCACAGTATTCATCTACCTCACTGGCATCAACGAAAACTGAATCACCGATTTCAACCTTTACGCCCAGCTTGCGCAGTAGCGTGGCGGTGGTTGCAATGTCATTGAGTTTAGGTACATTCTGAAGTTCCACCGGCTCTTCTGCCAGTAATGCAGCAAATAAAATAGGGAGCGCTGCATTTTTCGCGCCGGAAACAGTGACTTCACCACTTAAACAGGTCCTCCCTTGTACACGAAATGTATCCATAATGGTAATAACTGCTCACGGTTATCAAACGGTTATCAAACTTAGAGGGAGCGCACGCAGCATTAAAAACCGTTGAGTGTGCGCTGACGTTGCCACTCTTGCGGTGTCAATGTGTTTATCGATAAAGCGTGAATGCGGTTATCCGAAAAATAGTCCATTAAGGGAGCATAAACTGTTTGTTGTCGTTTTACCCGGCTCATACCAGAAAACAGATCACCGACAACAGTCACCTGAAAATGGCTGCCATCACCGGTCACATGTACTTCCTGCAGTGCCAATTTTTTCAGCAACAGATCTTTAATTTCATTAGGATCCATGGATTTTGATTCTTTGTTGACGTACTGCTTCAAACAGGCAGATACCAGTTGCAACAGAGACGTTAAGTGAGGATACAGTTCCAGCCATTGGAACAGCAATTAATTCATCACAATGTTCCAGGGTTAAACGCCGCAGGCCATCCCCCTCTGCACCCATCACCAGCGCCATAGGGCCTGTCATCTTACTTTCCCAGAGCAAGCAGCTGGCATCGCCCTGTGTACCTACCACCCAAATATTATGTTGTTGCAATAACCGCAACGTGCGCGCCAGGTTGGTTACCTTAATCAACGGCACATTTTCTGCCGCGCCACTGGCTACTTTTTTAGCCACCGGATTTAACTGAGCAGAGTGGTCACGTGGAACGATAACCGCATGCACTCCGGCAGCATCAGCGCTGCGTAAACAGGCGCCAAGATTATGGGGATCAGTCACGCCATCGAGAACCAACAAAAATGGCGCCGCAACGTTTGTCAGCAAGTCGGGCAGATCACTCTCCTGATACTGCCGTCCTGCCCGTATTCTGGCGATAATACCCTGATGCACTGCCCCAGAAACTTGTTTGTCCATCCATTGACTGTTTACCACCTGAAGCGATAACTTACAGGCTTCTAATTCGACAATAAGCTGCCGTAACCGCTGATCATCCCTCCCTTTTCGAATAAAAACTTCCAAAAAACGCTGGGGATTTCGTGCCAAAAGAGCCCGCACGGTATGAATACCATAAATAATTTCACTCATTATACTTTTTTAACTCGCTTCGCTGTAGCAGCGCCCGCGCTAGTCCGGGACGATGCACCCTTGCGTCGCTGACTTACCGCGTTTTTTTTTGCTCTGTCACGCTCAGTTTTACCCACCCCACGCGGTTTACGCTCGCTTGAAACCAGTGCAAAATCAATTTTGCGTTCATCCATATGCACCGCTTCCACGCGGACTTTAACCGTATCACCTAAACGATAAACGGTACCCGAAGATTCGCCGGCCAGACGCTGGCCAACATTGTCATAGCGATAATAATCATTATCAAGACTGGATACATGAACCAGGCCATCAATAAACAGATCATCCAGACGCACAAAGAACCCAAAACCGGTTACGCTGGCGATAATACCGGTGAATATCTGACCGACCTTACCGAGCATAAAGTCGCATTTCAGCCAGTCGGCAACATCCCGCGTTGCTTCATCGGCACGGCGTTCAGTCATTGAGCAGTGCTGGCCCAGTTGCAGCATCTCTTCCATAGAACTATGCCAGCCACCCCCTGCCGTGCTGCGTTCTTCCTGGAGGGTTCCCTGCTCACGGTTGAGCTGATATTTAATCGCCCGATGCAGCGCTAAATCGGGATAACGACGAATGGGTGAAGTGAAATGCCCGTAAGATGACAACGCCAGACCGAAATGACCTCTGTTTTCAGGATCATAAATAGCCTGCTTCATCGAACGCAGTAACATCGTTTGTAGCATCTCATGATCAGGACGAAAGGCTATTTTATCCATCAATTGCGCATAATCTTTTGGTTGCGGCTTTATTCCACCCCCTAGCGTCAAACTCAGTTCACTGAGTACGCTGCGCAGTGCAGTAATATGATCATCGCTCGGCCGGTCATGTACGCGAAACAGCGCCGGCTCATTGTGCTGCTCAACAAAACGTGCCGCGGCGATATTGGCCAGAATCATGCACTCTTCAATCATTTTGTGCGCATCATTACGCAGAGTGGGCTCGATACGTTCGATGCGGCGCTCCGCATTAAAGATAAACTTAGCTTCTTCCGTTTCAAAAGCAATGCCGCCACGAGCGGCGCGCGCTTGATCCAGCGCTCGGTACAGAGCATGCAGCTCTTCGAGGTGCTTAACCAGCGGCTGGTAGTGATCACGCAACTCCTGCTCACCATCAATGATGCGCCAGACTTTGGTATAGGTCAGGCGCGCACAGGAATTCATCACGGCCTCATAGAATTTCCAGGAAGTGAGTTTTCCTTGAGCAGAAACGGTCATTTCACAGACCATACACAGGCGATCAACCTGTGGATTGAGCGAACAGAGACCATTGGAGAGTATCTCCGGTAGCATCGGCACCACCTGAGAAGGGAAATACACTGAGTTACCCCGGCGTCTTGCCTCATCATCCAGCGCCGTTTGCACACGCACGTAATAGCTGACATCCGCAATGGCTACCCAGAGACGCCAGCCGCCACCGCGTTTTTTTTCACAGTAGACCGCATCATCAAAATCACGGGCGTCCTCCCCATCAATCGTTACTAAAGGCAACTGACGCAAATCGACACGCCCTGCCTTAGCCGCCGCCGGTACCTGTTCTTCGAGGTCAGCAACCTGTTGCTCTACCTGATCTGGCCATTTATGCGGAATGTCATGGGTGCGCAGTGCGATATCCACCGCCATGGTTGTCCCCATCTCCTCACCGAGGACTTCAACAATTTTTCCCACTGCTTTGCTACGGTGCGTCCGACGCTGAGTCAATTCAACGACAACCACAGAGCCCATCCTGGCCCCATTGATGGCATCCACGGGGATAAGAATATCAAAGCTAAGGCGGCTATCATCTGGCACCACAAAACCCGTTCCGGCATCAGTGAAATAACGGCCAATAATTTGACTATTTTTAGGTATTAATACCCGGACAATTCGTGCTTCACGGCGTCCCTTACGATCCGCCGCTAAGGGTTGTGCCAATACCAAATCCCCATGAAGGGTCATTTTCATCTGTTCGGCGGTGATATAGAGATCATCTTTACTGCCTTCAGGGCGCAAAAAGCCGTAACCATCACGATGACCGATCACAGAACCACGCAATAAATCTAACCGTTCAGGCAGAGCATAACACTGTCGACGGGTGAATATTAGCTGGCCATCCCGCTCCATAGCACGCAGACGACGACGTAATGCTTCCAGCTGTTCCTCGCCAGACAAATTGAGATCCAGTGCCAGCTCCTCCCGATTCACCGGGGTTTTTCGCTGCGCAAAATAAGTCAGGATAAATTCCCTGCTGGGGATAGGTGACCCATACTTCGCGGCTTCTCGTTCAAGAAAAGGGTCTTGTGACATCAGGCTTCCTCCGTTGTCAGTAGCATGCTGCTCAGTGCGGCATCACGACAATCAATCATGCATCAAAAGGGTGGCGCAGAATGATGGTTTCTTCACGATCCGGGCCAGTAGAAATAATATCGACCGGTACTCCGGTCAACTCCTCCACACGTTTAATGTAGGCAAGCGCCGCTCGTGGCAGCCGGTCACGCTCTTTCACACCACGGGTGATTTCCTCCCAGCCCGCATGAGTTTCATACAGCGGCTCTATTCCTGCCCACTGTTCAGCAGCCAGCGGGGTGACGGCCACTTCCTGGCCACTCGGCAGGCGATAACCAACACAAATTTTCACTTCTTTCAGGCCATCGAGCACATCCAGTTTGGTCATGCAGAAACCGGAAAGCGAGTTGAGCTGGACCGCCCGCCGCACCGCAACGATGTCCAGCCAGCCGGTGCGCCGGCTACGGCCGGTAGTGGAGCCATATTCGTGCCCCTGGTTGCGCAAAAAGTCACCGGTTTCATCAAATAATTCTGTTGGAAACGGCCCGGCACCAACACGTGTCGCATAGGCCTTCACCACACCCAGAATATAGCCGAGATGATGCGGACCAACACCGGAACCTGTTGCAACGCCCCCCGCAGTCGTGTTGGAAGAGGTGACATAGGGCCAGGTCCCATGGTCGATATCCAGTAAAGTGCCCTGAGCACCCTCAAACATAAGACATTCACCCTGTCTGCGCGCGTTGTCTAACAGTTCAGCAACGTCCACCACCATGGCAGTCAAAACGCCGGCAACCGCTAAAATTTCATCCAGTACTTTTTGATAGCTCAGCGCATCCTGCTTGTAGTAGTGCACCAGCTGGAAATTATGGTATTCCATAATGCCGGCGAGCTTAGTCGCGAACGTATCTTCGTTGCATAAATCACTAATACGCAAACCACGACGGGCTATTTTATCTTCATAAGCGGGACCGATGCCGCGACCAGTCGTGCCTATGGCTTTTTCGCCCAGTGCTTGCTCACGCACCCTGTCAAGGGCGATATGGTAGGGCAGAATCAACGGGCAGGCTTCAGAGAGTAATAGCCGTTCACGTACCGGAACACCGCGGGCCTCAAGCGAGGTTATCTCTTTCATCAAAGCGGTGGGGGAGACTACCACGCCACTGCCAATAATGCTGGTAACATCCGCACGCAGAATACCTGAAGGGATTAAGTGAAGAACCGTTTTTTCACCATTAATAACAAGGGTATGACCCGCATTATGCCCCCCCTGGCAGCGTACAACATACCTGGCCTGTTCAGTAAGCAGATCGACTATCTTTCCTTTGCCTTCATCGCCCCACTGAGTACCGAGTACGACAACGTTTCTACCCATTTCAACATCACCGGATTGCTTAAAAAAGGATTCTAACATCTCACTCCCAAGGGTATCACGTATTTTTCGTTCTTAAGCCTGGATAGCTTTTTATGGTCTGCTCATTGCCAGTGTAACGCATAAAAAAAGCCCCCGGTCAGGAGGCTCTTTTTTACGCGTATAAGGTACGATTAGTAGATTAGACTTATTGTTGCATTTGATGAAATGGATCCCGGTGTCGGTGTTGCTGTTCCGACGGCTACGACCGAAGCAGTTACGGAAGCACTAAAAGCATTATTGCTAACAGAATAGACTGAGGTCGCCTGATTAGGTGCAATGGTATTACCGTTGCTGTTATCTGTCATCACCAGTGCGATATTTTTAGCATCGCCACTGTTGCGAAATGCATCCGATTTTGTAGTGTCGGCATCACCAGTCAGTACTAGTGAAGCACTGGTAACCTGAGCCGGACAGGCGAAGAAATCGATACTGAAAACAGTGTCAGTATTCGCTGCTTTACCGATAATATCCGCAACCTTCGGCGAACCCAGATTTATGCTCTCGCTTGATGTGCCGTTCATGTTGGCACTCACGTTACAGGTACCAGAAGCGACACTACCCATAAAATTAAGAGTAGCGCCGGTATTATAGGTTGTAGCCTGAGAAATAGTTGGGAAAAAACTGGTAGCAGCCAGTATCGCCAGTAGAGTCTTTTTCATGATTTTTCCTTTTGTCAGCAAACAAGTAAAGTTTATCATGGTTAACGTAATGTTATATTTACGTTAGCTCAATTATCACTTATTGCAACAAAAGTTTATAACTTATTTAATATCAGACAAATAAATTGTATTAACTATTAATTTTTATCGGTCAGTGTGTTGAGTGGCGCGCCGGATAAACACATCGCACTAAAATCGCGTTTCACGCTACGGGCAGGCCACCATGCAAACAGCCTTGTGGCCCTTCCCGATCACAGTATCACTCATCTATTGATACGTAATGCGAAAGGTGCCCTGCGCCCTGACGCTCCCGGCGGTCACTTGATTTTCCGTCTGGTAGTAGCGGGCTGTTAAGGTAATATTACGGATCCCAGCTATTGGCCACGCTTGTGACACCCTGTATATCGGTTTTCCAAAAGAGAGTGGCTTGATCATCCCATTCCCACCTCTAAGCAACACCTGTACACCGACGCCCTGTGCTGTACTTCCGGGCAACAGGTTCAGAACCCCTTGTGCGGTGGTAGTGTTTAGAGCTGCCGTACCGTCAAAAATCTGGCTAACATCGGCGATGCGAGCATTACACTCTACAGCAACAGTGAAATCTATGTCCCCTGCCACACTGCCAATACCGCTAAACCTGCTGCTTTCTACCGTATCCAGAGTGACAGTCTTCTCAGGCTGCAGGAAGGAGCAGGTAGCCGCTTTGACCTGGATGTCACCGGCCTTCAGATTGATAGTATAACCATTGGGGGTTTCCAGAGTGGCATAATGGAGTGGGCCCATGCTCCCCGCTGTTGTCATAACCTTAGTGGTTTTCATTAGTTTCATACGAAATGATGACACTGGATTAATCGATCCACCAGTACCGAGAGGGTTAAGTATCGTACGACCAGCCCAAATCTGGTATCCAATACCCTCGATATTTGTACTGTAAATACCAGCGTCTTCATCCGAACCCTGTAACTGCTTTATTTTAAATGGACCACAATCAGTCATATCTTCGGGCAACGACACCTCTGCCTCTGCTAGTACTTGCCCAGGATACGCATCGCGAGGAACCACCAATGGCGATGGAAAGCTGAAAGTCAGGTCAGTGGAAAGATCAGCAGCAGGGCACTCTGCCATCGTATTACCACTGATCAGAAAAAGTACCAGCGCCCCCCATTTCAGGCGGAATAATTTCATCGTGTTCATTTTATCCATCCTCGATTCTGTCAATCCTTGTCTCTTAACGACAATGCACGGTCAGCAAACTGACCCCGTTAATGGCCTGAATATTCGCCAGCGTGTAATCACCCCGGCATGTTTGTCCCGCTTCTGATCCCCACGAAACATGGAGCGTACCGGCGGGTGTCAGGCCGGCCAGATAAACCGCGCCTTTATCGCCAACGATCCCGCTCTGGCTGCCGTCAGCCAGTACAGCGCTGGCGCCAAAAGGCACCACGGCACCATCCGCCTGCAGCAGAGTTATCAGTGCCCGCGCCCCGGTCTGTGTTTGATAATTCGCCAGTACCAGCGCCTCTTTTGCCGGAATCACTTGCAGCGTATTCATGGTAATGTCGACGCTGCTGTCGTAGGTTGATGCGTCCAGCGTTATTCTGTTTTTTCGATATGGCTGAACGTACGGTACCACCGCATAGCCGCGCCAGTCTGTTGCCACGCCAGGAACATTACTCACCGCCACACCAGCAGCACCAGGGGCTCTGATCAGCGCATAGCCAGAGCCTTCAGACAAGCGCTGCGCCAGATTTATTCCATAGGGATGAGCGACAACCGCCCCACGTGCCCCATAACTTAGCCGGTGACTCTCCCGGCCATAACTGTATGCAGCGCCTGCTGCCCCCATGCGACCACGGTAATCTGCGGCAAAGCTGCCGCCGTATCCCTCGTTGTCCACAGTGCTGTAAGTCTGTTGTGTTGAATAACTCAGGTTATTTCGTTCCAGCGCTGTGCCACTTATCCCCACTGTCTGGCGTATATTTCCCGCTTTATCACTGGTCAGTGACCAGGAAGCCAGCGTGCTGTTTCCTGACGAGAAAACGGAAAAAGGGAGGGAAGCTGCAAGATAAACAACCTGGTCGGTGGTGCCTGATCTCCCCCGGTCCTGATTTTTACTGTAGCTGTAGCTGAGCCCTAATGAGGCCTGAGCAATACTGAAGTTCCACGAGGCACCCGCACTGCGCTGCCGTGATGTGTCATGATAATCCTCCTGCCAGGCATTCAGACTTAACGATCCAAGCTGGCCAGCCTGCTGCTGAATGTTAAACTGCAACCTGGATTTTTTCTGTTTCCGGAATGTCCAGCCCCAGGGATCATCGGCACGTGCTGTACGGCGCAAATTACCGGCATCGGTAAAGGTATAATAACTTTGGCCCTGGTACTGCAAACCTGCCAGTGAGATACCGGTCCCGGTATCGGGAAAATTTTTACTGTACTGAACACGCCACGCCTGGCCATTTTTGCTGTCACCGGTATGCAGGGTTGTCTCTGCCGTCGAGACGTCAAACGCTGCCGTCCCCAGCATCCCCAGAGTTACCCCTAATCCAATCCTGGCCGCATAATAATCCTGCGCCACAATTCCGCCCCCATACAGGGTCATCTCATTAGGCAGACCATATAACGCAGTCATCTGAACAAAACGGGGGCGGTAGCTGTTATCTCCGGCATTTTGCCGGTACTCACCCAGTGCGATATCGTATTTGAGATGGCCTGCACGCTGCATAACGGACAGCCGGCCAAAAGATTGTGAGAAACGCTGAATACGCCCGTCATTTTCCGTCACGGTGATATCCATACGCCCGCTGCCCACCATGCCAAGATCGCTAATGGCAAATGCGCCGGCTGGCACGTAAGCTTCATAAATTAAAACATCGCCCTGGCGCACAGAAACACGGGCATTAGGGGTCATGGCAATCCCGCGGATCACAGGACTATATCCCTGTTCACTGGCAGGAAGCATAGCGTCCGTTGAACGAAAACTTAAGCCACGAAAGCCAAACCCATCCATCACATCATAAGATGTACTGGTATCTCCGGCCGCCAGCGTACTGCGCAATGAAAAAATGTCTTTTTCAAGATAGGTTTGCAGAGCATTCCACTCATTTTTTTGGTTATCCTCATGCCGCCAGGTAGCGTAATTGCGCAACCGCCAGCCAGCAATGTTAAGGCCATTACGTAAATTCAGGAACTGCCGTTGCCCGGTATTATGGTTGCTGCGGTCATAGCGCGTTTCCGAGCCACTGAAATCATAACTGACAAAAGCGGCTGGCATACCGGTATTCCAGAGGGAGGGATCGACATAATCTTTTGCGCGAATGTTGAGCAGCAGTTGCGGAATGGCAATATCCAGGCGCAGTTTTCCAATATTCAGGCGTGTTGTCACTGCTGCGTAGTGCGAAATATCCGTGATTATCTGTTCACGGGGGAGCTCACGCATGGCAGGCAACGAGGTAATTTTGAGCCCGAAAATCTCATACTGTTGCACTGTCAGCTGGGGTTGTAAATCACCCTGAGGATCTGCGACAAAGCGCAACAGCTGGCTGTCGATTTTTTCGTTATTGACGAAGATATCGACCTGATACTGCCCGGGCTGACCTTTTCCGGGTTGCGAAAAATGAGAAAGATCGACTTTTTGCTCGCCCAATGCCTCGCTGGGAAAGTAATAGTCTCCTTCGTCTTTTTTCACTACATCTTTTTTCACTACATCTTTTTTTACTACAGGCGCATCAGGAACCTGGGAGAACGCCGCATTGACGGATCCGCCAAGCAACGTTAATAAAATTCTGTATAGTTTCATAGTCAGCCCTCCTGGCAAGACTCAGTGCGTATCACAGCTGCACCTGTTCCTCGTTGGTTATTTCACCCAGATCTCCGATCGTTTTCCATTTAATGTTGTTCCCTGCCTTTGGCGGTAACGGCCAGGAAGCGGTGCCATGGGGCATCAGCAGAGGCTGTGTTTTGATATCAATTTTCCCCTCTCCTGCCATAATTTCATAAAGGCTAATGTGATAAGGGGTAGGATTACTGGCAACGAGGCTCTCTCCCTGACGGCGAAAAATCACTTTTTTATAGGCTTCCGTAGCGGCACGTCCTGTTAATGCCTGCGGCCGATAAAACAACTTCAGAGCTGAATCTATTGTCAGCGCTAATATGTTGCCACTGTCTTTTTTCAGTTGCGGAATGGCCTTAGCGTGATAATAAAAGACTGATTCTTTGTCCTGAGGCAGATCTTTACCGGTATACATAATGCGTACAGCATTTTGCTGCCCGGGCTCAATGCGAAATAACGGAGGGGTGACGATAAAAGGGATCGCTGTGTCCCCGGTCGTTTTATTGCTGGCATCCGTGTAGGGAGTTATGTAGGACTGAACCAAAAAAACGCCAGAATTTTCCGGATTACTGAGCGTCAGAGAGGTACCGTTGGGCGAATCCGTTACCACAACCCTTGTCCCACCAATAATCACGCTCGCCTGTGCTGATATCGATGCACACAACGCGATGATCGTCAACGCACGACCAAACCAGGATGATACATATGACATAAGCAAAACCTCCATAGCAATCAAATTAAAAGACGTCCCTTCCTGCCGTCGGGAAGCAACAAAAAACAACAACGCACCCCGCCACTCTTCTCGTTATCTGCGCGAAGAGATCTGACAAAAAACGTAAGCCAAAATTATTGGGCCGAACAGAAACCAGCCGCCGTTTGGCGGGAACAGATAATAGGCGATAAGAAAAGTGCATGCAATGTAATGTTTTTTTCTATTATAGTCCGAAGGCGTATAGTCCGAAGGCGGCATTACGCATTACTTCAAAAAGCGCCAGGCTGAACGCGACACAAAAGAAATTTGGACTAAAAGAATAACAATTACAGGCAGTTGATCCGAGGAACTCTAATTATGAAGCGCTTGCAAAAACCGAAACTGCTGAAAATAGCAACGCTCGCCCGCTCGAACTTATTTCATGTGGAAGCCGTCGATCTGGAATTCAGCAATGGCGTCCGGAGACGCTACGAACGCATGCGTCCGGAGGGACGTGCGGCGGTACTGATTGTACCGATTATTGATAACTGCCTGGTTCTGATTCGTGAATACGCTGTGGGGATTGAATCCTACGAACTGGGTTTCCCAAAGGGGTTGATCGATGCCGGTGAAAGCGTACAACATGCCGCCAATCGCGAACTCATGGAGGAGGTCGGTTATGGCGCCAGGTCGTTCGATTGTCTGGCTACACTAACGACATTACCTTCATGGTTTTCCAGCAAAATCAGTATATTAATTGCCAGAGATCTTTATCCACAAAATTTGCCGGGTGACGAACCTGAACCACTGGTTCAAATTCACTGGCCGATTGCCAACATGATGGCGTTACTCGATGAGCCAGATTTTAGTGAAGCGCGCAATGTCAGTGCACTTTTCCTTGCTCAGGCCTTTCTTGCTCGTTAGCCAGAGCCCAGACCGGGGATATCAGAGTCCGTCAGAAATCCGTTGTATTCGCTGATATGCCATCAAAAATGGCTCTTTGTTGGCGTCTAAAACAGCTAGCCTCTAAAACAGCTAGCCTCTAAAACAGCTAGCCTCTAAAACAGCTCCTCCTGCTGGCCATTGTCCATCGGCGTTGCTCTGGTTTCATGAACGGCACGCTCTTTAGGCTCACTGCCTTTAATAAAATATTCAAGGCGGCTACCATCACCTCCCTCTGAAAGTTTACCATTTTGTTTATCAATGGTAGCGCTAACGATGCCTGGCGGCGGCGATATTATCTGCTCCGGGATCCCTTCAAGGGCAATTTTCATAAAATTATCCCACGCTGGCTGCGCACTTTTTGCTCCACCTTCAGCACCGGAGATTTGATCGCTAATCACCCCCGATGGCGTACTTTTGCCCAATTCTCTGAGATGATCGTCAAAACCTACCCAAACGGTAGCCACCATATCCGGGCCATAGCCTGAAAACCAGGCATCTTTTGAACTGTTGGTAGTGCCGGTTTTACCCCCGATATCCCTGCGCCTGATATCCCGGCCAGCACGCCAGGCTGTTCCCATCCAGTGATGACTGCCCGCTTCACCAAAAATATTACTATTTAACGCATCACGCATTAAAAAGGAGATAGCCGTACTGATGACATGAGGCGTGTAGTGTTGATCCGGCAAAGCCATCACCTGTTCGTTGTACACGGACGGGGAAATATCGCGGGTAGTTGCTTCCCGGGAAACCGCGGCATACTGCATAAAATCATCGGGCAAACGCCCCGGTTTTACGGCATCATTGTACATAACTGATACATCGCAGCTGGCACAAATGATTTTTGGCCTCGCCAGGAACAGGGCTTTTCCTGCCGCATTTTCAATTTTAGTAATGAAATAGGGCTCAACCAAATAACCACCGTTAGACAGGACAGCATAACCACGTACCAGCTGCAACGGCGTAAATGAGGGAGATCCCAATGCCAGCGATTCTGAGCGCACGATATTTTTTTCCGGAAACCCAAAACGTGTAAGATAGTTAGCCGCATAGTCCACGCCAATAGCACGCATTACCCTTACCATCACCACATTTTTTGACTGACCTAAACCCTGACGTAAACGGATGGGACCGTCGTAAGTCGGTGGTGAGTTTTTGGGGCGCCAGTAAGTACCAGCGCCTGCATCCCAGTGACTAATGGGTAAATCATTCAGGATAGTCGCCAGAGTCAGGCCTTTATCCAGGGCTGCGGCATACAGGAATGGCTTGATATTAGAGCCTACCTGTCGCAGCGATTGAGTGACACGATTAAATTTGCTCTGATTAAAATCGAAACCACCAACCAGAGCCTTAATAGCGCCATTGTTTGGATTAATGGCAACCAGTGCAGAATTTACTTCTGGCAACTGTGACAGCCACCATATGCCTTCATGCAACCTTACCCAAATTCGCTGACCTGCCTGGAGCACATCATTAGCCTTTTCAGGCGTCCGGCCTTGAGAATTATCCGATTTAAACGGCCTTGCCCACCTGATACCTGCCATTGACACGGTAACAGCGCCCCCATCAGCCAGTACCGCAGTAGCCTGCGTGGCATCGGCATGCGTCACCACCGCGGGCAACAGCTGCCCGGCGCCCGGCAGCCCATAAGCAGGTAATTTTTTTAATAAGTGGGCGATTTGTGCAAGATCCTTTGGTTTTTCACCCGCTCCCCAATAGGTATGCGACGGGCCACGATAGCCATGACGCATATCATAAGCCAGCAGGTTATCGTGTACTGACTTTACCGCCGCAAGTTGCAGTTTTTTGGTGATGGTGGTGTGAACTTTGTAACCATCGGTGTAAGCATTTTCACCATAGCGCAGAATCATTTCCTGACGCACCATTTCAGTAAGATAGGGCGCAGAAAAAGCAATTTTAGGGTCGTGGTAAGCGGCAACCAGGATTTCGTCACATGCCTGTTCATACTGTTCCCGAGAGATAAACTCTCTGTCAAGCATACGTGACAACACCAAATCACGGCGGGCAACAGCACGATCGTAGGAGTAGAGCGGATTAAATCTGGACGGAGCTTTAGGTAAACCGGCGATCATTGCCTGTTCCCCTAAGGTTAACTGGCTGACTTCTTTATCAAAATAAACCTGAGCCGCGGCACCAATGCCATAAGCGCGGTGGCCAAAGTAAATTTTGTTCAAATAAAGCTCAAGGATTTCATTTTTACTCAGCAACCGCTCGATGCGTATCGCCAAAAAAAACTCCTTAATTTTACGCAGTAAGGTACGTTCGGGGCTTAAGAAAAAATTTCGGGCCAGTTGTTGCGTAATGGTACTCGCGCCTTGAGAAGCATGCCCGGAAGAGAGTGCAACTGAAACAGCACGAATAATTCCAATAGGATCGACACCGTGATGCTCATAAAAGCGGCTATCTTCAGTTGCCAGAAAAGCATGAGTCATCTGCCGTGGCATCTGATCCAGTTTCAGTGGAATGCGGCGCTGCTCACCGTATTGAGCAATAATTTCACCCTCAGCGCTATAAACCAGCATTGGCGTTTGCAGGTGAACGTCTTTTAGCTGGGTGATGTCAGGTAATTGGGGATCAATATACCTGTATAAGGCATATACCGAGGCGGATGCTAATACAATGCAATATAAGGTAACGGTTAAAAGAAACTTTATGAGCTTCACCTGAAATTTCTCATTCTGCAATCAGCCGGACGGTTTATAAACAACAACACTGTAGTATAAGTGCAATAGTATAAATGCAAGCCTGCGCCATAGATATTTTTATTGGCAGGGAGCTCAATGTGTACTCGCGAATATGGCAGGTGGGGCTGGATATTCAAACTGACAGCGTACGTGCGCTGGCCGCCTTGCGGCAGCGTAACGGCTGGAAAATCTGTCATTACTGGCAACAATGTTTGCCGGCTGGTGTGTTATCTCATGGAAATTTACAACAACCTGAAGCATTAAGTGACATATTGCAGCAGTGGTCTGTGCAATTACCGCGAAAAATTTCGCTGCGTATCGCATTTCCGGCCCAGCGAGTGTTGCAGCAAACGCTTCCTGTTCCGGATCAACGACTAAGAGAACCCGAAAGAAGCTGGTTTATTAATGCGGCAGCGGCCAGGCAGTTCCCGCTCGACAGCCAGGTGCTGGCACTCGATTACCGCCTTGATCCAACCGACAATACCCGGCTGCGGGTAACCGCCGCTCGCCAGGATGAATTACAACGATGGCAGCGCGCTCTGCAACGGGCCAATTTAACACCACACGTCATTGATATCGCTCCCTGCGCACTGCACTCCATGGCGGCAGCGGCCGGGCTACTCCCGCAGCGTCTGTTAGTCCACCGTCTGGCAGATGCGTGGTTATGGGTATCACCGCTGGATGCTCCTTTTCAATACGGCCTGATTACACCGGAGCAAGGCAGCACTGTTCCGGATGCTTTGCAGCAACTCTGTCTGTTCTATTCTTCAGGTTCTCCAGGTTCTCCAGAATTGAGGGAGCTGACAGGTATCTACTATTGCAGCACGGTGCTTGATGAGCCCATTCCAGAGCAGGCACTGGCATGGTCACCATTTTCTGTATTTAAATGCATGCACCTGACACTTCCTTCGTTGCCCGCGGCGTTTGTACTGGCCGGCGGGTTAGCCTTGCGTTCGATGGATAATGAAGATGGATAATGAATGATGTATCAGGTTAATTTTCTGCCATGGAGAACTGCGCAGCTTCATACCCGCTACCATTTTTGGCGCAACTGCCTGTTTATTCAAAGTGTGATTGCGATGGCCGGAATATCAGGTGTTTTTTGGTTGTGGGCAGACACACAGCAGCAGCAGCACGCGGAGCTTGTTGTCCTGGCACAACAGAAAGCGCAGCTGGAAAAAGTCTGGCAACTCACTAATAAAAAAATTATGAAACTGAAAAAAATGAAATCGATGCAACAGAAACAGCAACTGGCGCGGCGACACAGTCAGCGTTATCTGGTCCTATTGCGGCAACTGCCGCTGTTAATACCGCAGAGTTGCTGGATTACGCGGTTCGAAGAACAGAGTGGTGTCCTGATATTTGCTGCAAAAAGCAACGATTATGCAGCAATAATCACATTTTTTCAGAAATTAAATGAAGAGCAGGATCTGGATAATATTCGCCTGGGTGATGTTATTAACAACAATGACGATAACGGGAAATATCATTTTGTTATTCGGGCAGCCTGGCAAAGGGGGGCGCAGCATGATGGATAAGATCACTTTGCACTGGATATTTAAACCGGCATGGCAGTTGTGCCTTTGGCAGTTTGCTATGGTCAGCGCCGTCGTACTGGTCATTTATATGTTAGCGCTGAGGACAGAATGGCAGGCAACTATTACTGGAAAAAATAAAATAATAACTATGAAATCCATAGTGGTACAACTCAGGCAACAGCTGTCATCTCTGCCAAAATTAGCGGTGATTAAAGAAAATATTAACCATTTATTACCCGAAGAAAACCAGTGGCAGAAGAGAGAACACGCATTAGTGCAACGCATTAATCGGCCACTGTTCATTTCTGGCGGGCAGCTGCTGGGCTGGGAGGACAAAGAAAATCTGCTGACTGAAAAAAATGTTATCCGACGACATGGGCGGCTGACCATACGAGTCAGTTATTCAGGTTTGGTTAATTTTTTGCAGGAAGTTGTATCACTGCAGCCACCGGTACACATTACACAAATGAATATCGATACCGAAAAGCAGGCGCTGGTAGTTGGGTTTGAGCTGGCCGAATACATTATGGAGGCGGACGATGAGCCGCCGCAATAAACAAAAGTGGGTTGCCACTGTGTTCTCGATTTACTGGCTTGGGTGCCATTTTTTATCTTATGGCAATCAGCCTGGCTATGCTGGCGAGGCGGAACATATCATGAAGAATAACGTCATGAAGAATAACGATAGCGCTGAAACAGATCGAAATGGCATGTTAGTACGAGATCCGTTCTTGCCCCCCTCGGCAGATTGTTCAGCCGGGTCCCCACTGCTTCGCTTGTGGACGTTGCGGGGTGTGGTGGGTAATCAGAGCCGTCGCCATGGCTGGGCGGTGAAACCTGATGGCTCCTGGCAAAAATTAACAACAGGAGATCGTCTGTTTGCAGACTGGCAAGTGACCAGCATTGGCCCCAGACAAATTGATCTGTTGCACGATAGCTCTGCGGGAATGTGCCAGGTGTTATTGCAGTCAGTATCCTGGTCTCTGCCCTGATAGGTTTTTTCCAGGAACGGCTTCATGTATCCGTCCGTTTGCAGACCCCGCCTGGCATTAATTTAAGGAATATCACACATGAATGAATGCGCTTTCAGGCTGTGTTTGGGGTTATTTTTCTTGTTGTTTATCAGCTTCCGCGGCGCCGCAGCGCTCGATCAAAATGCACTGGTATCTATGGAATTTCAGGATACTCCCGTGTCGGTAATATTACAGGCTCTGGCTGATTACCAAAAACAGAACCTGATTATCACCCCTGGGATTAGCGGTAATTTGAGCCTAAGGCTGGTAGATGTACCCTGGCAACAGGCGTTAACTACCGTTTTGCGCATAGGGAAGCTGAGTATAGAGCATGAAGGCAATATCATGGTAATTTTTACCGAACAGGATGCGCAAGAAAGACGGCAGCTAAAAGAGAAAACACTGGCCGAACAAAAAGTGCAACAGCGTCCATTGCATAATTTTATACTGGCATTGCAACATGCCGATGCTCAGGAAATAGCACAAAATTTAAGTACTCAGCGTGAAGCATTACTGAGTGTACGCGGGGTTGTGATGGTGGATAAGCGCACAAATACTTTGCTGATACGTGACACTGAAGAATCATTATTGATACTAAAACCCTGGTTAACGGAAATGGATTTACCACTACAGCAGGTACAACTGGCTGCTCATATCGTCACTATAAGCAATGATCATTTGCGCGAATTAGGCGTACGGTGGGGAGTGGGGCCTGATCATGACGATGATGCCAAAAAAAATGTACCCCGAATAAACAATCTTAATGTTAATTTTCCATTGCAATCCAGCGCAATTACCGCTGGTTTTAGTATCGCCAGGATTAGCGGCCGGTTACTGGATTTGGAGTTAAGTGCGCTGGAGCAGGAAAATCAGGTTGAAATTATTGCCAGCCCTCGGTTAATCACTTCGCACCAGCAAGTTGCCAGTATAAAACAGGGAACAGAAATTCCCTATATTGTCTCCAGTGGTCCCAATAATTCGACGTCTGTAGAATTTAAGGAAGCTGTCCTGGGCATGGAAGTCACACCGAAAATTTTGCGTAACGGAAAAATTACGCTAAAACTACAGATTAGCCAGAATATGCCAGGAGCGGCAATTAAGCGCGGTGAAACTGAAGCGCTTACCATCAATAAACAGGAAATCAAAACTCAGGTGACCGTGAATAACGGTGAAACCATTGTGCTTGGCGGAATTTTTCAGCACAAAAAAAATCAGCATGCAGACAAAGTACCCGTTCTGGCAGATATTCCTCTGCTAGGGGCGCTATTTAAGCAAAATTCTCACCAAAAAAAGCGGCGGGAACTGGTAATTTTTATAACACCAAAGCTGATTAAATCATAGCGAGTACAAGGAATGCTTCGATGAAAGCGGGGTTATGGTAAGCAGTTACAGGCACGTTTTTATTTTTTTAAAAATTCACAGAGCGATTTGACGCTGAGCTGGATTTAGCTTACAAGGGTTACCGAATTAAGCACCAAAGTATATTACGTAACAAAAACTGATTAATGTTGATACGCCGGTAACAACGTGAAGTTTTCGTCACCCGGTGTTCACAGAAATTTATTCGGTTGCCAAACTACCGGAAGTGCTGAGATAATTTTCTCCCTGATGTCCTGCAATTAGCTTGCGAGGTTTCAGTTCATGTCCCGCCGCTGATTTTATTGGTGGGGCGGGTTGTCATCAACGAATAAATAATACCAAAAATATGGCAGAGAAACGCAATATCTTTCTGGTTGGCCCCATGGGTGCAGGCAAGAGCACGATTGGCCGTCAATTAGCTCAACAACTCAGTATGGAGTTTTTCGACTCTGATCAGGAAATTGAGCGACGTACCGGGGCTGATGTAGGCTGGGTATTTGATGTGGAAGGCGAAGAAGGTTTCCGCGAGCGCGAAGAAAAAATCATTAATGAACTGACGGAAAAACAAGGTATTGTTCTGGCAACAGGGGGGGGATCGGTAAAATCCAGGGAAACCCGTAACCGCCTGTCATCACGCGGGGTGGTGGTCTATTTAGAAACTACCATAGAGAAGCAGTTAGCCCGCACTCTGCGCGATAAAAAACGGCCATTATTACAACTTAATAATCCCCCGCGTGAAGTGCTTCAGGCACTCGCGAAAGAGCGGGGCCCTCTGTACGAAGAAATCGCCGACATCGTAATCCGCACTGATGATCAAAGCGCTAAAGTGGTCGCCAGCCAAATTATGCATTTGCTGGAAGCCAATTGATTTTAGTATAAAAATTATGCCTAATCAGCAAATTTGCATCTGTACTAATTGTGAATCATATGAAATAAACGAAGCAGTAGCGAAAAAACAGGCCTCTGTTTTGCCGGTTAGTCAGTGAGTACGCTGCGCGTGGTTGCAACTGGAGACCGGAACTAAATGCCAAATACCAAATACCAAATACTAAATAAGTAAGTGCAACGGATTTCAAGCCAGGTTCCTGATACGGCACGATAAGCCGCCCTTGCGATTCTCTGACCCAGAGGGTAGAATGGCGCGCTTTGCATATCAGGGTGCTGAATTAGAGATTGGTGCCTGTTTTGTGTACTTAATACTGTTATTTGGAGTGGCATTATGTCTCTAAGTGTTGAAATTAAAGCGAAAATTATCGCTGACTACGGACGTAAAACTAATGATAGCGGTTGTAGTGAGGTTCAGGTTGCTCTGTTAACTGCACAGATTACTCATCTGCAAGGGCATTTTGCTGAACACAAAAAAGATCATCACAGTCGTCGTGGTCTGTTGCGTATGATTTCTCAGCGTCGTAAGTTACTGGACTACCTAAAACGTAAAGATGTTGAGCGTTACAGTAGCTTAATTGATCGCCTGAGCCTGCGTCGCTAATCGAATTATTTTCAATAAAAAAGGGGCCATACGGCCCTTTTTTATTCCAAAATGCAATAAATCAGTTGATTTAATATCACCTGTTTGTCACCTGTTTATTGTGTATAAAAATAAGACCTTTCCCTGCTAACGTTCACGTGGCTGATGGAGAGGGATTTTGGCTTTATTTAAGAATTAAGGCTTACCATCAGACGTGGAGAAATGGTGTGAAAGTCCTTAAGTGAAGGGCATCCTGCATCTTACATATTATGATCAGGCGCTATCCCAAGTAAATAAGGATATAATTTTGCTGACCCCGATTATTCGTAAATTTCAGTACGGCCAACATACTGTCACGATAGAAACTGGCATGATGGCCCGTCAGGCAACGGCTGCCGTCATGGTGAGCATGGACGATACTGCCGTATTTGTTACCGTGGTTGGCCACAAGAGGGAAAAACCTGGACAAAATTTCTTTCCTCTGACTGTTAATTATCAGGAACGCGCTTACGCAACTGGTCGTATTCCTGGTAGTTTTTTTCGTCGTGAGGGCCGCCCTGGTGAAGGCGAAACGCTGACTTCGCGATTAATTGATCGCCCGATTCGTCCGTTATTCCCAAAATACTTCCTGAATGAAGTGCAGGTTATAGCCACTGTTGTTTCCGTTAACCCACAAATTAATCCGGATATTGTAGCTATGATTGGGGCCTCGGCAGCGCTAAGCCTGTCGGGTATTCCATTTAATGGCCCAATTGGTGCTGCCCGTGTTGGTTTTATTGACAATCAGTATATGCTGAACCCAACCAGTGACGAATTGCAAAACAGCCGTCTGGACCTGGTCGTTTCGGGTACCATGGATGCAGTGTTGATGGTAGAGTCGGAAGCTAAACTATTAAACGAAGAACAAATGTTAGGCGCTGTTATTTTTGGCCATGAACAACAACAGGTTGTCATCGAAAACATTAACGCTTTGGTGAAACTTGCCGGTAAACCTAAGTGGGACTGGCAGCCAGCAATCGTTGAAAAAGAACTCTACATGCGCGTTTCTGAGCTTGCGCTGGCACGCATTGGTGATGCGTACCTGATTACTGAAAAACAAGAGCGGTGTGCTCAAATTTATGCCATCAAAACCGATGTCACTACCACGCTGCTGGCTCAGGATCAAACTTTAGATGCCGCCAAAATTCAGGATAATCTGGCCGATATAGAGAAAAATATTGTGCGAAGCCGTGTGTTACGGGGTGAACCTCGCATTGATGGCCGTGAAAAAGACATGATTCGTGGCCTGGATGTACGCACAGGAGTCCTGCCACGCACTCACGGTTCTGCGCTGTTTACCCGCGGTGAAACGCAGGCACTGGTTACTGCTACACTGGGTACCGAACGCGACGCCAAAATGGTTGACGAATTAATGGGCGCACGCACTGACCATTTTTTATTGCACTACAATTTCCCTCCGTACTGCGTTGGCGAAACGGGGATGGTCGGATCACCGAAACGGCGTGAAATCGGGCATGGTCGTCTTGCAAAACGTGCCCTGATGGCCGTAATGCCCAGTCCGAAAGAATTTCCCTATACCGTTCGTGTCGTCTCTGAAATTACTGAATCCAATGGTTCTTCGTCCATGGCGTCAGTTTGTGGTGCTTCTTTAGCGTTAATGGATGCAGGTGTACCGATCAAAGCCGCTGTTGCAGGCATCGCAATGGGCCTGGTGAAAGACGAGGAAAATTTTATCGTTTTATCTGATATTTTAGGTGACGAAGATCACCTCGGCGACATGGATTTTAAGGTAGCTGGCAGCCGTGAAGGCATTAGTGCGCTACAGATGGATATTAAAATCTCAGGGATTACGCGCGAAATAATAGGTGTGGCACTGAATCAGGCTAAGGGAGCGCGTTTGCATATACTTAGCGTAATGGAGCAGGCTATCAGCATACCACGTAGCGATCTTTCTGAATTTGCACCACGTATTTACACCATGAAGATAAGCCCCGAAAAAATCAGAGATGTTATCGGCAAAGGTGGCTCCGTTATCCGTGCGCTAACTGAATCAACTGATACTACTATCGAAATTGAAGATGATGGCACCATCAAAATTGCAGCGACTGACAGTGATAAAGCGCAGTGTGCGATTCGTCGTATTGAAGAAATCACCGCTGAAATTGAAGTGGGTCAAGTCTACGCCGGTAAAGTCACACGCATCGTTGACTTTGGCGCTTTTGTTGCTATCAGCTGTGGTAAAGAGGGGTTAGTTCATATTTCTCAGATCGCCGACAAACGTGTCGAAAAAGTGGCCGATCACCTAGAAATCGGGCAGGATGTGTTTGTTAAAGTTCTGGAACTTGATCGCCAGGGGCGCATCCGTCTGAGTATCAAAGAGGTAAATCCTGAAGGCTCAGCCACCACGATAACGACAACGGCCGAATAATAAAACGATACATCGTGAATGAGGCACTGTGAAATAGGGGGATTAGCTCTCCCATTGCAATCCATTTCACAGCAAAATGGTGCCTGCACGACTTAAGCAGATCTTTACCGGCAGGCCGTTAAAAAATGATGAACGTGTACAGCTTTTATATAAACGCGGTGTGCTGTATGATGGCCCCGGGCTGCAGGTATATTCAGGCGCGCGGTGGTTTTTGCAAAGGTGATTTTTTGTAAATGTTAGCAAGCCGCCCTGATATTCCAGAAGTCTTTAATTATCCGGGTATATTTTTACTTAGTACAGGCAGGCGGTTGTTGACGCTGCCTGTGAGCCGTTTGATTCTGTATTAGAGCTTGATCCAACTTACAATTACGCGCACCTAAACCGGGGCATCGCGCTTTATTACGGCGATTCGGTTTCTGCTGGAGCAGGATGGTCTGCTGACGTTTTATCAGGACGACCCAGATGACTCCTTAGCGTTCTTTGATGGCTGTATCTTGCGGAGCGAGAGATCGATCCGAGGAGTGCCCGGTCAGTGCTGGTGCAACGTTATGAAAGATCGAACAGAGAGCCATGGGGATGAAATATTGTCGAACTCTGCCTGGGGAGCATCAGTGAAAAGATACTGATGGATCGCTTAAGGGTAGTGACAAGAGATAACACTTCGCTCGCTAAACATCTCAGTGAAACTGACTTCTTTCTGGGTAGATTTTACCTGAATTTGGGGGACGAGGACACCGCTTTGGCTTTGTTCAAACTGACGGTGTCCAGCAACGTTCATACTGTTGCTGGCCACCGCTGTGCATTGTTGGAATTGGCGCTGTCGGGCCAAGGGCAAGACTACCTATCGGAATCGGACCAGCAATAGCTGACAAACAGTATTAACCTACTTCTTTAGTCTTTACGCGTCAGTCTACTGAGGGGTTTTTTCTGTCTGTTTTATAATTTACTTTGAGCCGGTTCACATTTTTCAATGAAAATGACTGAAAATTTTCTCGACGAGTTATGTAGACTGGCTGCCATTACTAATGAGGCATCTCTGCATGACTAACGAGTCTACAACTTCTTTTGCTGATTTGGGGCTTTCTGCTCCCATTCTTTCCGCGCTAACTGATTTAGGGTACGAAAAACCTTCTCCTATTCAGCTGGAGTGTATCCCACATTTATTAAATGGCCGTGATGTACTGGGCATGGCGCAAACAGGCAGTGGTAAAACAGCCGCTTTTGGGCTGCCGTTGCTGCATAATATTAACCCGGCCCTGAAGGCGCCACAAATTTTGGTGCTGGCACCCACCCGTGAATTAGCCGTTCAGGTTGCTGAAGCATGTTCTGGTTTTTCTAAGCATATGCACAGTATTAACGTAGTTGCACTGTATGGCGGGCAACGTTATGACGTACAGCTGCGTGCTTTGCGCCAGGGACCACAAATTGTAGTCGGGACCCCTGGTCGTCTGTTAGACCACCTGAAACGTGGTACGCTGGATCTTTCTAATTTAAGCGGGTTAGTACTCGATGAAGCAGATGAAATGCTACGCATGGGTTTTATCGAGGATGTAGAAACAATTATGGCGCAAATCCCGGCTGAGCATCAGACTGCTCTGTTTTCTGCCACCATGCCAGAAGCCATCCGCCGTATTACCCGTCGTTTTATGAAAGATCCACAGGAAGTTCGTATTCAGGCCAGCGTAACGACACGTCCTGATATCAGCCAGAGTTATTGGCCTGTTTTTGGCATGCGTAAAAACGAAGCATTAGTACGTTTTCTTGAAGTTGAAGATTTTGATGCGGCGATTATTTTCGTACGTACCAAAAGTGCAACATTAGAAGTGGCAGAAGCACTGGAACGCAGTGGCTACAATAGTGCTGCACTGAATGGTGACATGAATCAGACAGTGCGTGAACAGACGCTGGAACGCCTAAAAGATGGTCGTTTGGATATACTGATTGCAACAGATGTTGCGGCGCGCGGTCTTGATGTTGAACGTATCAGCCTGGTAGTGAACTACGATATCCCTATGGATTCAGAATGTTATGTTCACCGCATAGGCCGAACTGGTCGGGCTGGTCGGGCTGGTCGGGCATTGCTGTTTGTTGAAAACCGCGAGCGCAGACTGTTACGTAACATCGAAAATATCATGAAGCTGAGCATTCCTGAAGTTGAACTGCCGAATGCAGAACTATTGAGCGAGCGACGTTTAACTAAATTTTCTGTTAAGGTAAATCAGCAGCTGGAAAGTAAAGATCTCGATATGTATCGTGCGCTATTGGTTAAACTTCAGCCAGCTGAAGCGCCGGATATTGAAACACTGGCCGCGGCATTACTGAAAATGGCACAAGGTGAACGTCCATTGATCCTGGCTCCGGAGCCAGTGCGTCGCCCGCGCCGCGAGTGCAATGAACGTGACGATCGTGGTAGTGATCGTAACCGCAGCCGTAATCGTAGTCGTGACAGCAGTGAACGTCCGGTCCGCCGCGAGCGTAGTGAATCAGGTGAGATGGAGCTGTATCGCATTGAAGTTGGGCGTGATGACGGTGTCGAGGTCCGACACATTGTAGGCGCCATAGCTAATGAAGGTGATATTAGCAGCCGTTATATTGGTAACATCAAGCTCTTTGCTTCACATTCTACCATTGAGCTACCGAAAGGCATGCCGGGTGATTTATTATCTCATTTCACTCGTACCCGTATTTTAAACAAACCTTTAAATATGCAACTGTTAGGTGATGTACGACCAGCCCCACGTCGTGAAAGTGGCAACAATGGTACCACTGCCGGGCGTCAGCGCAGCTATCGTGGTGCTCCAGGACGTGATAATCCTTCTGCCGTGACAACAGCCTCGCGTCGTCGCTTCGAAGATACATATAAAAACTGATATTACTGCGTGAAATAGTTCAGGTAATCAGGCTACGGCAGTGCCGTAGCCTGATTTTTTAGCGCTCCTTTTGACGTTTTTAATTTTAGGACTTACGCCATTGGTGGGATCTGGAGCAATATCAACAAATTATCGAGAGAATCGGGCCAACGCGCCAGATACAGGCAGGCTATAACCGCCCGGTGTGGATACACCACATCATCGCCGCCGATACCGTAGACGACCTGGTGATGGAGCGGCGCAACTCAAAACGTGACGTGCAGGATGTTCTGCTCGATTCTATGAAAAAGAGAGGGTTATAAAAAATTGCTACCCGTTATATCGGACTTAAAGAAATGAGCCAGCTTACCGGAAAAAGCCATCCCACCTTGTGGTGGATGCGGGCGAAAAAGAAAGATTTTCTTGCTCCAAAAAAATCCGTGGCGGATCACTTTCTGGCTGGCCTGAGGCAGTGTATGAGGAATGGGTAACACCTGTGATTTTAAAAACATTCGTAGAAATTGTCATAACTCATTGATTTACTTGGTACGCCCTGCTGGATTCGAACCAGCGACCTACGGCTTAGAAGGCCGTTGCTCTATCCAGCTGAGCTAAGGGCGTACAGGCTATTCGCATTCTATCGGGATAAGCGCCGGGTTTGGATTATACTTATGATGATTTTTGAGTCAATCGCTTTATTTTATACAATCTGTAACGGATATTTTTATCATCATTCTAAAACCTGACAGCACCTGCTGTTTCTGACAAAATAGAAGATACCTTCATTTGTTTAGCCGACATTTGTTTAACCGACATTTGTTTAACCGACAGGCTCACTCACTGATGTCAGCAAGCGTTATTGATGGCAAGGCCATTGCACAGCAAGTAAAAAACGAAATTGCTACAAAGGTGGCACAGCGCCTGGCCGCAGGCAACCGTCCCCCAGGACTTGCGGTGGTGCTGGTCGGCGAAGATCCGGCATCGGAAATATATGTTAGCAGTAAAAAGCGTGCCTGCGAAGAGGTCGGTTTTTTATCTCGCTCTTACTCTCTTCCTGCTACAACCGATGAAACTGAGCTGCTGGCATTGATTGATAACTTAAATAACGACAGGGAAATTGACGGTATTTTGGTACAGCTTCCTCTGCCGAAAGATATCGATACTTTTAGTGTTTTTGAGCGAATTCATCCAGCTAAGGATGTTGACGGTTTCCATCCTTATAACATGGGCCGTTTATGTCAGCGCGTACCAGCATTGCGCCCTTGTACTCCGCGCGGAATTATGACGTTAATGGAACGTTACCATATTCCTGTTATTGGCCAGAATGCAGTCGTCGTGGGTGCTTCCAATATTGTTGGCCGCCCGATGAGCATGGAGCTACTGTTGGCAGGTTGTACCACTACTATTACCCATCGCTTTACCAGGAATTTGCGTTATCACGTAGAGAACGCGGATCTCCTGGTAGTGGCCGTGGGCAAGCCTGGCATTGTTCCAGGAAACTGGATTAAACCTGGTGCCATCGTGATAGATGCAGGCATCAACCGTTTAAAAAACGGTCAAATTATCGGTGACGTAGAATTTAATGTTGCCATGGAACGGGCAGGTTGGATCACCCCAGTTCCCGGGGGTGTAGGACCAATGACTGTGGCAGCACTGGTTCAAAATACCCTGCAGGCTTGTGAGGAGTATCAGGGTATCAATCTGTCTCAAAAACAGTAAATATCTCTGATAAATCAGTCATAATGTTAGCTATTGAAAGGTTGATATCATGCTACAGTTCGCAGATCGGGTGATTGAAACCGATGCTCAGGGGTATCTGAAAAACAGTAATGACTGGCATGAAACTATGGCGCCTGTTCTGGCAGAACAGGAAGGGATCATACTGACCATAGCGCATTGGGAAGTTATCCATTTTGTCAGGAAATTTTATCTTGAATTTAATATTTCACCTGCGGTGCGGATGCTGGTCAAAGCAATGGATAAAAAGTATGGTCCGGAGAAGGGAAACAGTAGTTACCTGTATCGGCTATTCCCCGAGGGCCCTGCCAGACAGGCAACAAAAATTGCCGGGTTACCGAGGCCGGTCAAATGTATTTAAAAAATGATCAGCTGAGACTATTTAGCCCATGCCTGATCATTACTCTTTTTATCTTGCTAATTATGTTGCTAATTATATTACTAAAAGGTGTGTAAACATCATGCTGGAATGGATTGTGGATCCACAAGCCTGGCTTGCGCTGGGTACTCTCACCCTTCTGGAAATTATTCTGGGGATAGATAATATTATTTTTCTGTCGCTGATCGTGGCAAAATTACCCCGGCATCAGCATGCGATTGCCAGACGTCTTGGGCTGAGCGCCGCTATGCTGATGCGTTTAGGGCTGCTGGCTTCTGTGGCTTGGGTTATCAGCTTAACAGAACCGCTGTTTCACCTTGTCGGGCATGCTGTTTCAGCACGCGATCTTATTTTATCGCTGGGAGGACTGTTTCTTATCTGGAAAGCCAGCAAGGAAATCCATGAGGCCATTGAGGGCAGTGCAGCGGTGCAAAGCAGTAATGCCAGTTCTTTTTTTTCCGCTATTATTCAGATTATGTTGCTGGATATTATTTTCAGTCTGGATTCTGTAATAACGGCAGTTGGTTTATCCGATCATCTTTTTATTATGATGGCTGCTGTCATTATCTCTGTTGCCGTCATGATGTTTGCGGCCCGGCCGATTGGTGATTTTGTCAATCTTCATCCCTCCGTAAAAATGTTAGCTCTGGCATTTCTGATTCTGGTTGGTTTCACTCTGATGCTTGAAGGCGCGCAAATTCATATCCCTAAAGGCTATATCTATTTCGCGATGCTTTTCTCTATGGGTGTTGAAACACTGAACCTGCTTCAAAAGAGTAAAAATAAACGTTCCGGACATGACGCCCAGGCGGGTTGACCGTAGCAAAATCGTAGCGAAAAGGTGCTCGCCAGAACCGTTGCTCTGTTGCACCGACTGTCAGCGTATCAATACAGAGATATCGTGGCCGGATGTTTAGTGTACGGCTGTTTTTTTACTGATACGGTAGCGCGGATCCAGTATGCAGCAGAGACCACCGAGCACCATAAACCCTCCGCCAAACCAGATCCAGCGGACAAACGGCTTATAATAGAGGCGTACTGCCCAGCTGCCACTGTCCAGCTCTTCGCCGAGCGCAGCATAAAGATCATGTGTTAAACCGGCATCAATACCAGCTTCTGTCATCATCATGCGGGCAACATCGTAGTAACGTTTTTCTGCATACAGCGTGGTTTCCGGCTGAGCGTTTTTGGTCACATCGATAATGCCAACGCTGCCCCTGTAATTGGGGCCTTTCATGGCATGCACATCACGCAGCACAAAATGATAATTATGGATATCGATGCTGTCCCCTGCTCTCATGCGCACATCGCGCTCCACGGTGTAATTCTGGCTAAAAGCAATACCAATGACTGTAACTGCCACACCTAAGTGGCCAAATACCATGCCCCAATGGCTGCGCGAAAGGTGTGTGAGCCCGTTCCAGAATCCGTGACGGTGAGTGGCGCGTTCATGTAATTCCATCAATGTCAGAATGATGACCCAAAACGCCATTATTAACCCCAGTACGGTCATGGCAGCAATATGGTCCTGCATTAACCACGGCAGCAATATCGCCAGCACCAGCGTGATAACTAATGCCATGCCTAATCGTTTGAATAATTTTTTTGGTTCATCCCTGCGCCAGCGCACCAGCGGGCCAACTCCCAATAGTAGTGCCAGGGGTGCCATAAGCCATGTGAATACTGTATTGAAAAACGGCTGACCTATCGAAATACTTCCTAAACCCAATTGCTTGTGTACCAGCGGTAATAAAGTTCCCAGCAATACCACCAGCATAGCTGTTATCAGTAGCAGGTTATTGCTCAGCAAAAATGTTTCACGAGAGAACAGTTCATGCTCTGTCCGGCTTTTTACTTGCCCCGCTTTAAGTGCATACAACAGTAGCGATCCGCCGATAACCACCAGCAAATAAGCGAGGATAAACATTCCGCGCGCCGGATCGGAAGCAAATGAATGAACGGAAACCAGCACTCCTGAGCGCACCAGGAACGTTCCGACAAGACATAAAGAGAAAACAAGGATGGCTAACAGTACAGTCCACGCTTTAAACGTACCGCATTTTTCGGTTACTGCCAGTGAATGGATCAGCGCAGTGCCAGCCAGCCATGGCATAAGTGAGGCGTTTTCTACCGGGTCCCAGAACCACCAGCCGCCCCAGCCTAACTCATAATAAGCCCAGGCCGAACCGAGTACGATGCCGAGGGTAAGGCATACCCACGCTGCTTGTGTCCACGGCCGTGACCAGCGCGCCCATGCTGTATCCAGCCGCCCCACCATCAGCGAGGCGATGGCAAAAGAAAAGGCTACCGAGAAACCTACGTAGCCCATATAAAGCAACGGAGGATGAAAAATCAGGCCAATGTCCTGCAGCAACGGGTTGAGATCTTTACCGTCAACAGGAAAATCCGGTAACGTGCGGGTGAAGGGATTAGAGGTCAAAATAATAAACAGCAAAAAACCACCAGTAATCATCCCCAGCACGGCAAGCACACGAGCCACTGCATCCTGCGGGATCTGCTGGCAAAAGCGTGCCACCGCGACTGACCAGCCACTCAGTAATAACACCCATAATAGTAGTGAGCCTTCGTGTGCTCCCCAGGTTGCCGCCATGCGGTAGTAGACAGGAAGTTGTGTACTGGAGTTCGCCACTACGTAAGCGACAGTAAAATCGTTAACGACAAAGGCATGCATCAGGCAGCAAAATGAGAGCGCCGTGGCAGTAAACAGGCCATACGTTAACGGTCGTGCCAGCGACATCATGGGAGCATACTGGCGCGCAGCTCCCCATAATGGATACAGGCTCAGCAGCAGAGAGATTGCCAGTGCCAGGCACAACAGAAAATTTCCTGTTTCAGGGATCATGGCTGAGCATCTTCATTTTGTTCACTATGTTGCTCACTGCTGCCGGCTAAAATCGGGTCCTGGTCATTGGCTTTCATTGCCTCGCTCACCTCTGGCGGAGTATAGTTTTCGTCGTGTTTAGCCAGAATCTCTCTGGCATGGAATCGGTTCCCCCCGACAAAAATACCCTGGGCGACAATGGACTGCCCTTCCCGAAACAGATCTGGAAGAATCCCCTGGTAATCCACTGCAATCACACCACGGGCATCGCAAACTTTGAAGGTGATGCTCAGGCTATCGGCATCCCGTTTCAGGGAACCCGGCATAACTATACCCCCCATTCTCAGGCGCTGTCCGGGTTGTGGTTTCTCTTGTTGTTTTCCTTTTCCGTGCAAAATTTCGCCCGGAGTGTAAAAAAGATCGATATTCGAACGCAGCGCGTAGAGTACTAATGCGGTCGTTAATGCTGCCCCGGCTAGCACGATAATCACCGAACAGAGACGGTTTCTGCGTCGTGAATTCACTCTGTTTTTTTCCGTGGTCCATCCGACAGCATGGGAGGATGCCTGGAAATCGTTGCTGCTTGTGACTGACAGCGGTGTATTTCACGCACCTTGTGGCGGCGTCGCATCAGCGCCAGGAACTGTTTGTGCTGCCATACGGTGTGCACCAGCAGCCCGGTTAATGACACACAGGTTATGGTTACCGCCAGCCAGACATAAAAAGCGTAGCCGCCCATGGCAAAAAATGCCCCCCAGGAAGTGAAAGCCATCGTCACCGGAATAGTGCCTTATTAATCAGTTCAGCAACCCAGGGCCGCAGACGCTCCTGCATTAAAATAAGATTGCGCAGGCGCATCAGAGTTAAGGTGATAAAACAGCATAAATAACCGAAAATGGCCCAGCGCAGTGGTGAGCGCATCAGCGGATCAATGGTTTGCTGCATATTGGTTGAACCCTGGTGGAGGGTATTCCACCAGCTGACTGAATAGTGAATAATCGGGATATTAACGACGCCGACTAAAACTAAAATTGCGGCCGCGGGTCCTGCCATTTTACGATCTGTAACGGCGTGATACAGCGCGATAACTCCCAGGTAGAGGAATAGCAAAACCAGTTCAGAGGTCAGGCGTGCATCCCATATCCACCATGTTCCCCGCATGGGCTTCCCCCATGCGGCGCCGGTTGCCAAAGCAATAAAAGTAAATGTCGCGCCAGCGGGTGCCATTGCGGCGACCACCGTATCAGACATTTTTATCTGCCACACCAGACCGGTGAAGGCCGCTATCGCCATAGAAACATAAATCCCGATCGACAGAATCGCAGCAGGTACATGAAGATACATGATACGTACCGTATCGCCTTGCTGATAATCTTGCGGTGCAAAACAAAACCCCCACACCCAGCCGACTGACAGACCGATAATTGCTGCTGCACCCGACCATGGAATGCAATATCCACAGAGGTAATAAAGTTTTTCCGGTCTGGCTAGCTGATGCAACCCTTTCCACATTGCCGTCACTGCTCACAGTAAAAGGTTATTTTTTTAAAAAACATGTCGATTGATTCACGCCGAAACGACGAAATTGATACCCTGCGGATCCGTCATAACGGTTTCCCCCTGAGTCAGTCTAGTTGTCGCGTGTACTAATTAATACTGATGCGTAATGCAGCCGCTATGACAAACGGCGCCAGCGTGGCACTTGCTGCCAGCATCGCACCAAGAATTGCCAGATAACCCTCTATAGGTATTGCCATCAAAGCGGCATCAATGGCGGCTGTCGCAAAAATTAAAACCGGAAGGTAGAGCGGTAGTATCAGTAAAGCCAGAAGTACACCGTCTTTACACAATCCGACTGTTAACGCCGCGCCAATCGCACCGATAAAACTCAGGGTTGGCGTCCCTAATAGCAGCGTTAACACCATCGCAGAAGCAGTATTACTGTCCAGAGAGAGCAATACCGCGACTAGCGGAGAAAAGATTAACAAAGGCAGCCCGGTCAGGAGCCAGTGCGCACAGACTTTACTCAACACTGTCAGTGGTAGTGGTGCTGGCAGTAATAATAATTGTTCCAGGGAACCGTCAAGAAAATCATCACGAAATAACCGTTCCAGTGACAGTAACGAGGCAAGCAGTGCTGCCACCCAGATAATACCTGGCGCCATGCGCGCTAACAACTGTGGTTCAGGACCCATACCCAGAGGAAATAACGTCATAATGATCAAAAAAAACAGAGGGGATTAATCATTTCTGTCTTTTTTCTGAAGGCAATTTTTATCTCTCTGCGCAGCACACTGATAAACATCAAACACTCTGCGCCGTCGTTAAACGGAGGGTTCTTATTTTTCTTATCATGCCCCCTAAATCCTGATGAGTGGTCAATAATACCATCCCACCCAGAGAGAGATGTCGCTGGAACAGGCTGATAATATCCTCTCTTACCTGCTTATCAATCGCTGTCAGTGGCTCATCGAGGATCCATAATGCGACATCACTGAGCCATAGCCGCGCCAGAGCAACTCTGCGCTGTTGGCCTGCCGACAACTGGATAACGGGTAAATTTTCATAGCCCATCAGTCCGACGTAAGCGAGCGCCTGCCAGATAGCATCAGCGTTAACAGCCTGGTTTACCTGGTAAAAAAACAAATTTTCATAAGGGCTGAGTAGTAATTTAATCCCGGAGTGATGACCAAGAAACAACATGTCACGATGATAGTGTTCCCGGTAACAGCGAATGTCCTTGCCCCGCCACTCCACATCACCTTCATCAGGTTGCGACAGACCAGCAAGAATACGCAACAGGCTAGTTTTACCAGCGCCATTGGCACCCTCAATTTGCACAAGTTCACCCTGATTTACCCAAAAATTTAATTTTTGAAATAAAATTCGTTCGTCACGCACACAACACAGATTTTTTACCGCCAGCATATCAATGCTCTGTTATCGTAATTGAAACTAATAACAAACTTTATATTAACATAATATGCATTAATATTTTACAAAAAATGTTAACCGGGATCCTTATAAAATCTGAGCTGCGGGCCGCGGCTGGCCTAAAATCGGTGTTCGTTAACAGCCGCTGCCGGTGCTTCTGACGTCATGGCCGCTCTGAGCCTCGTTTTGTGCTGCCTGAATTGCGGTGATGGCGATGGTGTAAACAATATCGTCCACCAGTGCACCACGGGAGAGATCGTTGACAGGTTTACGCATACCCTGCAGCATTGGTCCAATGGAAAGCAGATCAGCAGAACGTTGCACCGCTTTGTAAGTGGTATTACCAGTATTTAAATCCGGAAAAATAAATACGGTCGCTTTACCGGCAACGGGTGAATCGGGTGCTTTGGATCGGGCAACATCAGCCATGATAGCGGCGTCGTACTGTAGCGGCCCGTCAATGATGAGATCAGGGCGCTTCTTCTTTGCCAGCAGCGTGGCGGAACGCACTTTTTCCACGTCACTACCGGCACCGGAATTACCCGTGGAATAAGAGATCATCGCCACACGGGGTTCAATACCAAACGCTTTTGCAGAATCGGCCGACTGTATGGCAATTTCAGCCAGTTGTTCTGCGGTGGGATCAGGATTGATGGCGCAGTCACCGTACACCAGCACTTGATCCGACAGCAACATAAAAAACACCGATGATACCAGTGTGCTCCCCGGTGCGGTTTTAATCAGCTGCAAGGAGGGGCGAATGGTATTCGCAGTGGTGTGTATGGCACCGGAAACCAGTCCGTCGACTTCATTTTGCTCCAGCATCAGGGTACCAAGTACTACGTTATCTTCCAGCTGCTCACGCGCGACCACTTCGGTCATTCCTTTATTTTTTCGCAACTCTACCAGGCGTGGTACATAATTTTCGCGCACTGCAACAGGATCAATGAATTCAATACGCTGACCTAAGCTGATGCCCTGTACAGCCGCCACACGCTTAATTTCATCCGGATTACCCAGCAGTACACATTCGGCAATCCCCCGTTCGGCACAAATGGCAGCTGCCCTGACAGTACGCGGCTCTTCTCCTTCCGGCAGTACGATACGTTTTCTGGCTTTACGCGCCCGCTCCGTCAGTTCGTAACGAAAGGCGGGTGGTGACAGGCGGTGAGCACGCTTCGATGTGGCGCTCAGTGAATCTATCCATTCATTACTGATATGGCCAGCAACATAATTTTGCAGTTTTTCGACGCGTTCCCGATCATCGGCAGGCACTTCCAGATTAAAACTTTGCAGAATCAATGAGGTCTGCCAGGTATTCATCGTCACCATAAAAACGGGAAGACCGGTACGGAAGGCCTGTTCACACAGCTGCTTTACCGGCTCATCGATAGCGTAGCCGCCTGTTAACAGAATGGCGCCAATTTCAATGCCGTTCATGGCTGCAAGACAGGCAGCAACCAGCACATCCGGGCGGTCGGCGGAGGTTACAAGCAATGAACCTGGACGAAAATACTCCAGCATATGAGGAACACTGTGTGCACAGAAAGTCACTGATTTAACACGACGACTCTTAATATCACCCTCGTTGATAATCTGTGCATTGAGGTGGTTTGCCATGTCCATGGCGCGGGTAGCAATAAGCTCGACATTCCAGGGGATACAGCCAAGTATCGGTAACGGGCTGCTGGCAAGTAACTGGCTCTGGTCCATGCTACTGTTTTTGGCTGTCATCGTATCATTAAATATTTCAGAGAGATCGGGTCTGGCGCGCCCCTGCTCATCAACAGGCGCATTCAGTTTATTAAAAATAACGCCGGTAATGCTGTTATTTTTACTTCCGCCCGCACTTGCCTGCGCCAGCTTGATACGCTCTCTGAGCTGATCAAGGGAGTCATTGCCAGGAGTCAGAACAAACACTATCTCTGCATTCAGCGCGTTAGCAATAGCATAATTCAGTGCATTGGCGAACGGGTGCTTGCGGGTGGAGACCAAACCTTCAACCAGTACCACCTCAATATTTTTCGTATTTTCGTGATAACGCTCGATGATCTCCTCCATCAGAGCATCCTGCTGGTTAGCACTGAGTAGTGCTTCCGCGTGACTCATGGTGAGTGGTTCAGCGGCAATAGTGCTGGAATTAGCACGAATAATAGCAGTCGTTTGATCGGGTGCATTACCGCGACTGCGCGACTGCGCGATAGGCTTAAAGATGCCAAGACGAACACCTTTGCGCTCCATGGCACGGACAACACCCAGACTGACGCTGGTCAAACCGACACTGGTGCCGCTGGGGACTAACATAATCGTACGTGGCACGGAAACCTCTTTATGGTTATTCGTTATGGTTATTCGTTATGGTTGTTCGTTATAGTTGTTCGTTATAGTTAAGAAAGATGAGTGGTCAGGCGAGCAGTATCCTGAGCAATAACCAGTTCTTCGTTAGTTGGAATAACCCAGGCCTGCCGGCTATCGTCCTGGGTTATGAGGCCCATTTTACCAAAACGTGCGGCCATATTGCGCTGAGTGTCGATTGTAAAATTCAGCACTCCCAGTTTATTGAGTGTCAGTTCGCGGACCATGGCGGAGTTTTCACCAATTCCACCGGTAAAAACAACGGCATCCAGACGTCCTTCCATCAGCGCCGTATAGGCGGCGATATATTTAGCAAGTCGATGGCAGAAAACATCCATCGTACGTTTAGCATCGGCTTTACTGGTGTAATTATCTTCGATATAACGACAATCACTGGTGACTTCCGTCAAACCTAACAGGCCGGATTCTGTCGTCAGCATGGTGTTTATCTGAGATATACTCAAACCGATAGTATTATGCAGATAAAAAATAATGGCCGGATCGATATCACCACTGCGAGTTCCCATCACCAGACCTTCCAGAGGTGTAAGCCCCATGGAAGTATCAACGGAAACACCGTTACGCACCGCTGTCACTGACGCACCATTGCCTAAATGGCAGGTAATCACATTCAGTTGTTCCAGTGGTTTATTTAGCAGATGTGCTGCCTGTTGGCTGACGAAAAAATGGCTGGTACCGTGAGCGCCATAACGGCGGATCCCGTAATCACGGTATAAGTGATACGGCAGCGCATAAAGATAAGATTCTTCAGGCAGAGTCTGATGGAATGCTGTATCAAATACGGCTACATTTTTTTGCGCCAAATGGGGGAAAGCTTTAAACGCTTCGGCGATACCAGTCAGGTGTGCCGGATTGTGCAGAGGGGCAAAGGGAATGGCATTTTTGATACCCTGCAGGACATCATCGTTAATGATGGCGGACTGGGTGAATTGTTCTCCGCCGTGCACAATACGGTGGCCAATGGCTATCAGCTGGCTGGCAAGATCGGGTTTTTGTGCCAGGATGGTATTGATGATGAAATGTAATGCTTCGCGGTGTGCGGTGCCAGCAATCAGTCTGGCGTGTTGCTTAGTTCCCGCTATTTTCCATGTAATCCGTGCCTCCGGGAGATGAAAGCATTCTGCTAATCCTGAGAGGCATTCTGTGCCATCACGTGTATCAATAATGGCGAATTTAAGAGAAGAGCTACCACAGTTAAGAACCAGTACTAGCTTATTTGGCATGGAAGTCCCTATTTTTTATAAATGCGGAATTGTATAACGGCTGAGAATCCGTTCATATCGTTACTTACTGCGTTCAGTTGAAGAAAAACCAGGCAAAAAAAGCGATTTTACACAAAATTAGATCAGCATTTTAAGCCAACTTTTGACAAACTCTCAATGAGAGCCGCCATTGTGAACAGATCCCAGGGCCCACCTGATAAAACATCAGCCATAGCTGTCAGTTGGGTATAGCATCAGTTGGGTATAGCATCAGCTGAGTATAGCAATGAAGGGCAAGAATAGCGGCAGATGCGTCTAAAAAAAACCTATTTGAGCATGTGGTACTTTTCTTAATCCAGGTGAAACAGTTAATTTTTTCTTTAATAAATCGAGGCAGGCAATGACAATCAAGCCATCGGATGAGCTTACCGGGTTCCGGGTTTTCCGTCGCGGGCAGCAGTACATGAAGACATGGCAATCTGACAAGCGGTTAGCGCCGGTTTTTCCTGAAAACAGAGTGGTAAATACGACGCGTTTTGGTATCCATGTTATGCCGCCGCTGGCGATATTTACCCTGGCATGGCAGGTCGCGCTGGGCGGACCATTGATGCCGGCTATTGCTACGGCGCTGTTTGCCTGTAGCCTGCCTTTGCAGGGATTGTGGTGGCTGGGCAAGCGCTCTGCTACTCCACTTCCCCCCACTTTATTGCAATGGTTTCACGAGATACGCAATAAATTAGCAACCGCCGGGCAGGCTGTAGCACCATTTGAAAAAAAACCGACCTATCAGTCACTTGCTGAATTACTTGCCTGTGCTTTTAGAAAGTTAGATAACGCTTTTTGGGATGATTTATAGCAAACTTCACGCAAATGGTAATAGTCCGATAGTGATCCCCGTTTGAATAGTGATAACCAAAATGCCACAGATCAATACCAGTATCAGCGCGGGTTTACCGCCCCAAACCTGGTAGCGTCGTTGATGAATTTTACGGGTTTGTAAAGCCAGTAAGGCAGGCAAAAACAGGGCCAGAACCGCTAATGCCACCGCAGCAAAGCCCAGCGCCATCACAAAGCCCTGCGGGTAAAACAGGGCGAAAAAAAGCGGAGGCAGGAAAGTGATCAAACCGGTTTGTAACCGCCCCTGAGTAGTATTGGTGCGCTTTAACAGGTCAGCCAGATAATCAAATAATCCCAGAGAGACACCAAAAAAAGAGGTGGCTAACGCCAGCGCGGCAAACAACTGTACGATTTGCTCAACATAGTGAGAGGAAAGCATATGACTGACGGCCTGTAGCAACCCATTTAACCCTGTATGTGTGGCAATAATGCTGGCAAAAGTCGCCGTGGGTATCGATCCTAATGCACTCAGTTGCCAGAGGATATACGCCAGCAGCGGGATGGCGCTGCCGATGATAAATACCCAGCGCAGCCGGTGAATATTACCGCCCATGTAGCGGATAACACTGGGAATACTGCCGTGGAAACCGAATGCGGTAAACATCACCGGAATGGCCGCGAGCACTACTCCATTTTCCACGGGCAGGCTTGTCAGATTATTTTTTTCAATATGTGGCACCATCAGTGCCAGCACCAAAATTAAAAACAGGATCTTGGCACTGAATAAAATACGGTTGAGAAGATCGATGGAATGAGTACCGATACAGACAATACCGCCGGCGACAAGGGTAAATAAAAGGGTTCCGGCCCAGGCTGGTAACGCCTGTGCGTACAGGCGGCTCAGGCTGCTGGTCAGTAACTCGCCCGCCCCGCTGATATAGGCCGCGGTGAGGGCATACATCAAAAACAGCATGCTAAAGCTGGTCAGCCACTGGCCAGGCACTCCCAGATAGTGCCTGGCCAGTGTCCCAAGCCCGGTATCTGCCGGCTGATGCTGATACGCTTCGAGGAGTAGCAGGGCGGTATAACACATCAGCAGCCACAATAAGAGCAGCAGCAGCAAGGTGACGGAAAAACCAACGCCAGCGCCAACCAGCGGCATCGCCAGCATACCGGCGCCTATAGTCGTGCCCGCGACGAGAAGAATACTGCCCAGGGTGCGATTTTTCACACTAGCCCTCTGCGGATATCAGTTAATTTGGATCTGAGGAGAGAAGCAGAATAGAGGATGGTACGAATGCTGTCAAACGGCGGTGATGTTAACATCCCGCCTCAGCCTCTTTTGTACGGCACCGCCAGTTATACGGCAACGCCAGACAGTTACAATTCAAAATCACTTAAATCACCGGCATTCATTTCTGAATCAATTTGGCCCACCAGATAGGAGCTCACTTCCACCTCTTGTGGCGCCACCTGCACGTTGTCGGAAACCAGCCAGGAGTTAATCCAGGGAATAGGATTAGAGCGAGTGGAGAAGGGTAAATCCAGCCCCACGGCCTGCATGCGGATATTAGTGATGTATTCGACATACTGGCAGAGGATATCTTTATTCAGGCCAATCATGGAGCCATCGCGGAATAGGTATTCCGCCCACTCCTTTTCCTGTTCCGCTGCCCGTACGAAGAGATCGTAACAATCCTGCCGGCATTCAAGGGAAATTTCAGCCATTTCGGGATCATCAAGGCCTGAGCTCATCAGGTTCAGCATATGCTGTGTTCCGGTCAGATGCAGTGCTTCATCACGGGCGATCAGTTTGATAATTTTTGCGTTGCCTTCCATCAGCTCGCGTTCTGCAAACGCAAATGAGCAGGCAAAACTGACGTAGAAACGGACAGCTTCCAGCGCATTGACACTCATCAGACAGAGATAAAGCTGTTTTTTTAAGGCACGCAGATTAACGGCAACGACTTTGCCATTAACGTTGTGCTGACCTTCGCCTAACAGGTGGTAGTAGCTGGTCATTTGAATCAAATCGTCGTAGTAAGCTGAGATATCCTCAGCCCGTTTGCGTATTTCGGCATTGGTCACGATATCGTCAAATACCAGCGCCGGATCGTTAACAATATTACGAATAATATGGGTATAGGAGCGGGAATGGATCGTTTCGGAAAATGACCATGTTTCTATCCATGTTTCCAGTTCAGGGATCGAGATCAGTGGCAAAAAAGCAACATTCGGGCTGCGGCCCTGGATGGAATCCAGCAGTGTCTGGTATTTCAGGTTACTGATAAAAATATGTTTCTCATGTTCTGGCAGTGCCGCGTAATCAATCCGGTCACGGGCAACGTCAATTTCTTCAGGGCGCCAGAAAAAAGAGAGTTGTTTTTCAATCAGTTTTTCAAACATCACATGTTTTTGTTGATCGAAACGCGCCACGTTGACGCACTGACCAAAAAACATGGGTTCGAGTAACTGATTATTTTTGTTTTGCGAAAAAGTGCTGTAAGCCATGATGTTTTCCTAAATTTTACAGGCGCCGCCGGCGCAGTCATCTGCCTGATGGTCCGTCTGCATGTCGCCCTGAATATCATCAGCGCCATCGCGGGTGTTATGGTAGTAGAGCGTTTTTATCCCCCATTTCCAGGCAGTCAGCAGGTCTTTCAGTAGTTGCTTCATGGGAATTTTCCCCGCGACAAAGCGTAATGGATCATAATTAGTGTTGGCGGAGATAGCCTGGTCAACAAATTTCTGCATCAGGCCAGCCAGTTGCAGATAACCGTCATTATTTGGCATGTCCCATAATAATTCATACGATTCCCGCAGGCGCTCATATTCCGGCACCACCTGACGCAAAATGCCATCTTTTGATGCTTTGATGCTGATATAGCCGCGCGGTGGTTCTATTCCGTTGGTCGAGTTAGAAATTTGTGACGACGTTTCGGATGGCATCAGGGCAGAGAGGGTAGAATTACGCAGACCAAACGATACGATATTTTTGCGCAGCGTTTCCCAGTCGTAATGCAATGGCTCATCACAGAGGGTATCCAGATCTTTTTTGTAGGTATCAATCGGCAGGATACCCTGTGCGTAAGTGGTCTGGTCGAACCACTCACAGGCCCCCTGTTCGCGTGCCAGCGTGTTCGAGGCTTTTAGCAGATAATATTGCATGGCTTCAAAGGTTCTGTGAGTCAAATTGTTCGCACTGCCATCGGAGTAGCGTACGCCGTTTTTCGCCAGATAATACGCATAATTGATGACCCCGATGCCTAAGGTACGGCGGCCCAGGGCACCACGTTTTGCGGCCGTAATGGGGTAGTGCTGGTAATCCAGCAACGCATCGAGCGCCCGGACTGCCAGTGTGGCAAGCTCGTCGAGTTCCTCTAAATTTTCAAGTGTTCCCAGGTTGAACGCCGACAGGGTACAGAGGGCGATTTCACCCTTTTCATCGTTAATATCGTGCAATGGCCTGGTCGGCAGCGCAATTTCCAGGCAAAGATTAGACTGACGCACGGGTGCTATCCGCGGATTAAACGGGCTATGAGTATTACAGTGGTCAACATTCTGGATGTAAATGCGTCCGGTGGAAGCACGCTCCTGCATCATCAAAGAGAACAGTTCCACTGCCTTAACTCGCAGCTGGCGAATGGTACTATCCTGTTCATAGAGCAAGTACAGCCGGGAAAACTCCTCCTGGTCGGCAAAAAAAGCATCATACAATCCAGGCGCATCGGACGGGCTGAATAGGGTTATCTCCGCTCCTTTCACCAGCCGTTGGTACATCAGTTTATTAATTTGCACGCCGTAATCCATATGACGCACACGATTACCTTCGACACCACGATTGTTTTTCAGTACCAGCAGATTTTCGACTTCCAGGTGCCACAGCGGGTAGAAAAGCGTCGCTGCACCGCCGCGCACTCCGCCCTGAGAACAGGATTTTACCGCGGTCTGGAAGTGTTTATAAAACGGGACACAACCGGTGTGGAACGCTTCACCATTACGGATAAGGCTGCCCATGGCGCGGATACGGCCAGCATTAATACCAATCCCGGCGCGTTGTGAGACATACTTTACAATCGCTCCTGCCGTGGCATTGATCGAATCCAGGCTGTCATCACACTCAATTAATACGCAGGAGCTGAACTGACGAGTTGGTGTGCGTACACCCGCCATAATGGGTGTCGGCAGCGAAATTTTAAACAATGAAATGGCATGATAGAAACGCTCCACGTAATCCATCCGCGTAGCACGCGGGTAGCCAGAAAACAGACAGGCAGCGACCAGCACATACAAAAATTGCGCGCTTTCGTAGATTTCACCACTGACACGATTCTGTACCAGGTATTTTCCCTCCAGCTGTTTTACTGCGGCATAAGAGAAGCGCATATCGCGCCAGTGGTCGATAAATCTGTCCATCTGCTGGAACTCTTCTGTCTGATAATCTTCCAGCAGATGTTTATCGTATTTACCCATGGCAACCATACGCGTGACATGGTCAGCAAGCGCTGGCGGCTCGAACTGGCCCCAGGCTTTTTTACGCAGATGAAAGATAGCCAGACGCGCTGCCAGATACTGATAATCAGGGGCATCACAGGAGATTAAATCGGCGGCGGCTTTGATGATGGTTTCATGAATATCAGCGGTTTTTATGCCGTCATAGAACTGAATGTGAGAGCGTAACTCTACCTGAGAGACCGAAACATTGTGCAAGCCTTCTGCGGCCCAGTTGATGACCCGGTGAATTTTATCGAGATTAATTCGCTCCTGCCGGCCATTGCGTTTGGTGACAAAAAGACTTTGGTTCATGGTGTTTTTTTGACCTTGTGGTGATCGTAACGATAAAGGTGTCTGGTGCGATGGATCGTGCTGTAAATATTATATGTAAACACTATATGTAGTGCCCTGATGATCGATGAACAACAAGATAATGATAAACGAGGTGTTTAGCAAGTGGATAACCCCATCCTGTTACAGGGATAACATGGGGATAAAAGTGGCTCACTGCTGCATGATTTACGCGTATGACCCCACCACGATATGGCGGTGGCCAAAATTTTTATCCGCTTAGGCGCGGCCGCGAAAAATCAGCACACTGAGCTGTGCGGGCCAGAGAGATCAGACAGGCTTTTACATCCGCTCAACCGTCATAATGCCTAAGATTTCCAGGCCCTGTTTCAGCGTTCGGGCAGTCAGTAATACCAGCTTAAGGCGGCTCTGACGTATCTGTTCTGTCGCGGCATTGAGAATTTTGCAGTGCTCGTAGAAGGCAGAAAACAGGCCAGCCAAATGGTACAAATAGCCACACATAATATGGGGCATGCCTTCATTTCCGACGCAAACAACCGCTTCTTCAAACTGTATCAACTGTTTTGCCAGCGTAATTTCATATTCGTCAGTGATGACCAGTGGCAGCGTTAGCCCGTTTTCATCAATGTTTTTATTAATGTTTTCATTAATGGCGGCACGTTTAATCAGTGTGGCCGCGCGCGTCCAGGCGTACTGAATATAGGGTGCGGTATTCCCCTCCAGAGCGAGCATACTATCCCAGTTAAAAATGTAATCCGTGGTACGGTTTTTTGACAGATCAGCATACTTGACGGCCCCGATTGCCACCACTTCAGCCACTTTTTTCAGTTCATCCTCTGGCATGTGCGGATTTTTTGCAGCAACGAGCCGGCCGGCGCGTTCGATGGCTTCATTCAGCAGACAGGTCAGCTTCACGGTATCACCTGAACGTGTTTTGAAGGGTTTACCATCTTTGCCCAGCATCATGCCAAACATATGGTGTTCAACAGGCAGTGATTCAGGTATGTAGCCCGCTTTACGGGCGATAGTCCAGGCTTGCAGTAAGTGTTGATGCTGCCGTGAGTCAACATAATAGAGAATGCGATCGGCACCGAGCGTTTCATAGCGGTATTTGACACAGGCGATATCGGTGGTGCTGTAAAGGTAGCCACCATCTTTCTTTTGGATGATAACCCCCATGGGTTCACCCACTTTATTTTTATACTCTTCGAGGTAAACGAGAGTTGTACCCTGGGATTCAACCGCCAGACCCTGAGTGATAAGATCCGCAACAATATCAGGAAGCATTGAATTATAACGGCTTTCCCCCATGATATTATCACTGGTCAGTGTAACGTTAAGGCGCTGATAAGCAATTTGATTTTGTGCTATCGTCACAGCGACCAGTTTGCGCCACAGCTGGCGACAATACTCATCCCCTCCTTGCAGTCTGACCACATAAGCGCGGGCACGCTGTGCAAATTCTGGATCGGAATCAAACTGATGTTTCGCCTCACGATAAAAAACTGCCAGGTCGGAAAGCGCAATATCAGTGGTATTATCATTTTCTATTTTTTCCAGCCACGCAATCAGCATGCCAAATTGGGTTCCCCAGTCACCCAGGTGATTAGCGCGTATCACGTGATGACCGATGAATTCCAGAGTACGCACGACGGCATCACCAATAATGGTGGAGCGCAAATGGCCTACATGCATCTCTTTAGCAACGTTTGGGCCGGAATAATCCACAACAATAGTTTGTGGTTCAACGGGGTCGATACCCAGCTTAGGTGCATGCAGAGCAAATTCAATTTTGTCAGTGATAAACTGATTATCGAGCGATAAATTAATAAATCCAGGGCCTGCTATTTCCACTTTGCTTATAATGTTTTCCAGCTGTAGTCCCTTAACCACTTGCTCGGCAAACAGTTTTGGTGCTATGCCAAGCTTCCTGGCGGCAGCCATAACGCCATTGACCTGATAATCACCAAATTGTGCTTTAGCGCACGGACGAACTTGCGCATCACTATCAGCAGGCGCTCCGGCTGCGATCATCGCCTGGCTAACTTTGTTTGAAATAATAGTTTGAATATTCAATACATTGCCTTAATTATTAGTCTGTAACCTGTCTCATTAATGTGTGGCGCTATATGTGTGGCGCTATGTTTATGGTTCAGTATGCCACAAAACAGCTAGCGGACCGTGAACGCGCTGCTAATGCTGGCATTGCGGGCAAAAAAAGGTGCTGCGCTGCCTGTGCCGGGCCATTGCAATTAACCCGCCACACCTGTGACAACATCCCCCGGCACGGCCATAGACCTGTAATTCCTGAGTAAAATAACCCGGTTTGCCATCAGATTGTAAAAAATCACGCAGCGTGGTCCCTCCCTGTGCTATCGCCCGCGATAAGACGGTTTTAATGCTGGCCACTAACACACTGGCTTCCGTTTTAGTTAAGGTATTAGCTGGCCTGTCAGGAAGAATAGCGGCGCTAAACAGCGATTCACTGGCATAAATATTACCAATACCCGCCACCAATGTATTGTCCATCAGCCAGAGTTTGACTGGAGCACGTTTATTCTGTGATCTTGCAAACAAATACTGATCATTAAAGTCCTGCTCCAAAGGTTCAGGGCCTAATCTGGCTAACAGGCGACATTGTTTGGGATCATGACTCCATAGCCAGGCGCCGAAACGCCGTGGATCACGGTAACGAAGTATCTTTCCGCTACTCATCACCACATCAATATGGTCATGCTGTTGCGCCACGCTATCCCCGGCGACAACCTGTAAACTACCAGACATCCCGAGGTGGATAATGATCCAGCCCGCATCATTCAGTTCAATCAACAGATATTTTGCCCGGCGTTGCACGCTAAGCACCATTTTATCCCGCAGCGACGTAATTTCAGGCGCAACAGGCCAGCGCAGCCGGGTATTTCTGATAACAGTATGCATGATAGTATGACCGACGAGCCAGGGTTCGATGCCACGGCGGCTCGTTTCAACTTCTGGTAATTCAGGCATTGAGACTCCATGTTTACTTATTTTTTAATTGATATAGAGCAACACGGTTATCTGTTAATATCTGCGTCCTCAGTTTCTGCTTAATTTTAATTATTACTATGTCAAACGGTAATACTGATACTCAGCGCGATAATCTGTTTCACACCCCTATTGCTAACCTGGGTGACTGGGCGTTCGATGAGCGGGTTGCTGATGTTTTCCCTGATATGATTCGGCGCTCAGTTCCCGGTTATTCTACTATCATTACCATGATCGGTATGCTGGCGGAACGTTTTGTCCAGCCACATAGCCAGGTCTACGATCTGGGCTGTGCTCTTGGTGCTGCCACGGTGGCAATGCGTCGTACTATTGCGGCTCCCGGCTGTAAAATTATTGCCATCGATAACTCACCTGCCATGGTGGAACGCTGTCGCCATCACATTACTGCTTTTCGTGCCATAACACCCGTTGAAGTTATCGAAGCGGATATTTTGGATGTCATACCAGAAAACGCCTCAATGATTGTGCTTAATTTTACACTGCAATTTCTGGAGCCCGCGCAGCGGCAACGTTTACTCAATCAGGCATACCTTGGATTACGGCCAGGGGGGGCTTTAGTGCTTTCCGAAAAACTGAGTTTTGAAGATACCGCGGTTGGTGAGCTGTTATTTAACATGCATCATGATTTTAAGCGTGCCAACGGTTACAGTGCACTCGAAATTAGCCAAAAGCGCCGCATGCTGGAGAATGTCCTTCTGACTGATTCAGTGAATACGCATCAGGCACGTTTGCATCAGGCGGGGTTTGAACACACTGCCACCTGGTTCCAGTGCCTGAATTTCGGCTCTCTGATTGCACTAAAATCAGGAGAACGGGGTGATTGAGTTTAGCGATTTTTACCAGCTGATAGCAAAAGGCCCGTTAAATACCTGGCTGGATACCTTACCCGCTCAACTGACTGGCTGGCGCCGTTCATCATTACACGGAAAATTTCATGGCTGGTGCAATGCACTGGAACAGCTGCCCGCATTAACTCCAGAGTATCTCAATCTGCTACATACGGTACGGGCAGAAATGTCAGAGCCCCTTCCCGCCAGTCAGTTAAAATTGATCGGGAATATATTGCGCGCACTAATGCCCTGGCGTAAGGGCCCATTTTCTCTTTATGGCATTCACATCGATGCTGAGTGGCGCTCTGACTGGAAATGGCAACGTTTGCTGCCCCATATCAGCCCACTGGCGGGACGTACGATTCTTGATGTTGGCTGCGGCAATGGTTATCACCTGTGGCGCATGGCGGGTGCTGGCGCACAGTTAGCCGTAGGCATCGATCCGGTGCCACTGTTTCTCTGTCAGTTTGAAGCCGTTCGAAAATTACTTGGTGGCCGCCATGCAGTACACGTGTTACCCGTCGGGGTTGAGCAGTTACCCCCTCTTGGGGCATTTAACACTGTTTTTTCTATGGGGGTGCTTTATCATCGCCGTTCGCCGCTGGAACACCTTTATCAGCTCAAAAATCTGCTCGCGGCCGGGGGAGAGCTGGTATTAGAAACGCTAGTTATTCCCGGTGATAAACGACAGGTTTTACTTCCTCATGAACGGTATGCCCGGATGAGGAATGTTTACTTTATTCCCTCTGTCGCGGCACTAAGCTGCTGGCTTGCCAGGTGTGGCTTTGAAAAAATAAAGACTATCGACCTCTCTGTCACCAGCACGCAAGAGCAACGATGCACCCCCTGGATGCCCTCGGAATCATTAGCGCACTGCCTCGATCCACAGGATAAAACGAAAACAGTGGAAGGTTATCCTGCTCCGTTGCGCGCAGTGGTGGTTGCTCATAAACCATAGATTCAATTGCGCCCTGTCTCTGATACCGTTCACGGGCAGCACTCATTGCGATAGGTTAATCTGCATATATCACGCACTCTTTGCAGATCTTCCGGGGTATCGACACCGGCTTCCGGTGATACACTGGCCACTGTCACCTGAATTTTCTCGCCATACCATAGCACCCGCAGCTGCTCGAGCAGTTCAATTTTCTCCAGCGGACTGGGCGCCCAGCCAGCGTAACGGCGGATAAAGCCGGCGCGCCACGCATAAATACCAATATGGCGTAAAAAACAGCTTCCCACCGTCTGTCGCGACTGAGCGAAGCGCTCCCGCTCCCAGGGAATGGCAGCTCTGGAAAAATAGAGCGCATAACCTGCAATATCAGTGACCACTTTTACAATATTGGGATTAAATGCCTCTTTAGCGCTTGTAATGGGTGCCGCCAGCGTTGCTACGCCGGCCTTACTGGCAGCCAGGCAGTCTGCAACCTGACTGATAATTAGCGGTGGGATCAATGGCTCATCGCCCTGCACATTGACAATGATTTCATCATCAGTAAAAGCGTACCGTTCGATAACTTCTGCCACCCGTTCAGTCCCTGACTGATGTTCGCTGCGTGTTAAACAGGCTTCTCCGCCTGCCTGCTCAACGGCCTGCATAATTTCCTTATTGTCTGTCGCGACGATGACGCGTGCAGCGCCTGCCGCTAATGCTCGCTTTGTCACATGAACTATCATCGGCGAACCTGCAATATCTGCCAGAGGTTTTCCTGGCAAACGGCTTGATTTATACCTGGAAGGGATGATAACAGTAAAATTCATGCCTTTTTTCCATCAGTCATGTTTTCCATCAATAAAAAGCTCATCAACGGAAAGCTTTCGCGCTTCATTTGCTAACAGTACAGGGATCCCCGTGCGTACGGGATAAGCCAGACCATCGCTTTTGCAGACCAGTTCCCTATTTTTTTTGTCAAGATACAACTTGCCATGGCACACGGGGCAGGCAATGATTTCAAGTAAACGGTGGTCCACAAATCCTCCAGATGACACATCAGACTTTTTTCGAAACTGCTGTAAGCGTTCCCAGTACAGGTGTTCCCGGCCTGAACGCCTCGATATTCAACAATAATTGCTCAGCCTGAACCGGGGGTAGCTCAGCCTCTACCGGTAAGTACCACCAGTTAGGCAGCGCAAAAGCGCGGCATTTTACTGCGTCTTTCTCGGTCATCAGCAGTGTCTGTTGCCACGTGGCTAAGGCAGAGAGTTGCTTAAAAGAATAGCGCTGATGGTCAGGAAATGCGTATGTTTTTTCCGGCAGAACCCCCAGGTTTTTCAGCGTTAAGAAAAAACGCTGTGGATAGCCAATCCCCGCCATGGCTACCACATGATGCAACTGTACAACGGGCATGCGTGCAGCGGTGACGAAATTAATGGCATAACCTGCGGTCAGCGTCATCGGGATCTCGCCCTGATGCGCAATACCGCCGTTGGTTATCACCGCATTCACTGAATTTAACCGGGCGTGAGATTCACGCATCGGTCCCGCGGGGAGCCGCCAGCCATTACCAAAACGCCTGACACCATCAATAACAACCAGCTCAAAATCACGTTGCAAAGCATAGTGCTGCAATCCGTCGTCAGTGATAATAAAATCCAGAACATGCTGACTGAGCAGTGCCACGATCGCGTCAGCACGTTTTGGTGCTACCGCTACCGCCGCGCCGGTACGCTGAAAAATCAGCACCGGCTCGTCGCCCGCCTGGCAGGCAGTTATCTTTTCTGTCACTATTAACGGATAACCAGGCGCTTTTCCCCCGTAACCACGTGAAACCACGCCAACCCGGTAGCCCCGTTGCTGGAGTTGTTTTACCAGCCAGATAACAAGAGGTGTTTTACCGTTTCCCCCTGCGGTGAGATTACCTACCACAATCACCGGGAGTGGTGCCCGCCAGCGAGAACGTAATCCCAGCCGATAGCTGGTAAAGATTAGCCAGTGTATCAGGCTATAAACCCAGGATAACGGCACAAGCAGCAGATAAAATCTGGACTGACCCGACCAGATGCGTTCAATCATTGACCAGCCTGCCGGTGATAGAGTTGTGCATAAGCCCCATTATTTGCCAGCAGTATAGTGTGCTTCCCGCGTTCTACTATGTGCCCCGCTTCAATGACCAGAATTTCATCCGCCTTTTCGATAGTTGATAAGCGATGAGCGACCACCAGTGATGTGCGATTTTTTTGGAGCTCATCCAGTGCGGCCTGTATCGCCCGCTCAGATTCGCTATCCAGCGCCGATGTTGCTTCGTCAAGAATCAAAATGGGGCAATCGCGTAACAGTGCCCGGGCAATCGCGATACGCTGGCGCTGTCCGCCGGACAGCAGTACGCCATTTTCACCGATAATGGTATCCAGGCCATCGTCCATTTTCTCAATAAAATCCATGGCGTGAGCCATGGTTGCCGCTCTTTCTATCTCCATACGGCTATACTGTTCATGGCAGGCATAGGCGATATTATTGGCGACAGTATCATTAAAAAGATGAATATTTTGTGATACCAGCGCAATCTGATTACGCAGTGATGCCAGCTGATAGTCGTATATATTATGACCATCTATAAAAATATTACCGGTATGGATATCATAGAAACGGGTTAACAGATGAGCAATAGTCGACTTGCCTGAGCCAGAACGCCCAACCAGCGCAACAATGCTACCCGATGGGATCCGGATGCTGATATCTGTCAATGTGGGCCAGGTTTTTCCTGGGTAACAGAAAGTCACATGATGAAACTCAATATTACCCTGTACCCGCCGGATATTCCGTGTACCTTCATCCTTTTCCTGCCTGGTGTCTAAAATAGAGAATAATGTCTGACAGGCGGCCATGCCGCGCTGAAACTGGGCATTAACGTTGGTAAGTGCTTTTAATGGGCGCATTAGTGCAATCATGGAGGAGAACACCACGGTAATGGTACCGGCAGTTAACGTTTCCATGACCGCCGGGAAGCTGGCAGCATAGAGGACCGCAGCCAGTGCAAAGGAAGCAATTAACTGAATAATCGGATCGGATATTGAGGATGCTGAAACCATTTTCATGTTTTGCTGGCGTATGCGGTTGCTGACAGCACTAAAACGCTGCATTTCAGCCTGTTGGCCACCAAAAATCAGCACTTCTTTGTGCCCTTTGAGCATCTGTTCTGCGCTGGCTGTCACTTGGCCCATGGTACGCTGCATATTTTTACTGATATCACGAAAACGCCTGGATACACGCCGAATGGCAAAGGCGACTAGCGGTGCAATGATAATAAGAATCAGCGAAAGCTGCCAGCTGTAGTAAAACATCATTATAAACATGCTAATAATTGAAGCGCCCTCTCTCACTATGGTGACGAGCGCCCCGGAAGAGGATGCCGCAACTTGCTCAGAATCATAAGTAATACGCGATAGCAGTGTTCCGGTGGATTGTTGATCAAAAAAAGGCACCGGCATACCCATCATATGGTTGAAAAGACGCTGCCGCATGTGCATTACCACGTTGCCAGATACCCAAGCGATACAGTAACTGGAAATAAACCCTGTCGCCCCACGAATTAACATTAACCCTATAATTCCCAAAGGCATCCACACCAGGATGGCGCTGTCAGTTTTACCAAAACCCTCATCAAGTAGCGGTTTGAGTAGTGACAGCATAAATGCATCAGTTGCCGCGTTGAGAATTAACGCAACGGCGGCGACGATAAGACCTGCCCGAAAAGGCACAATCATTGGCCAAAGGCGAAAAAAAGTCTGCCAGGACGAGAGATCTTTATCAGTCATTCAGTCAGCTACCTAAAGAAAAAGAATAAAAAGAAATAACAAAAATAAAAAGAATGAATTTAAAGAGGCTAGCCGTTCATTCTACTCATTATGGCTGCCAATACCAAACCACTGGTGATACCAGCGCGGCATCAATTGTTCCCTGAAACCGATAATCGTCCAGTGATCATCAAAAAAGGCGAGACTCAATTGCCCTGACAGGGAGGTATCACGCCACGGAATGCGATTTTTTTGATAACGTTCGATAATTTTCTGTGCCGGCAGATGCCATGGGTTGTAACGGGCCAGCGATGCCAGTGCCAGCTGCGGATCGACCGTCCGTAAAAAAAGTGGTGTTGAGGAGCTCTTGCTTCCATGATGTGGCACCTGTAACACCGTCGCAGCCAGCTTGTCGTGCTGCGTTTTTACCAGCATTAACTCAGATTTTGCTTCAAGATCGCCGGTGAGTAACAGGCTGTACTTGCCGTCATCAATTCGGATGACACAGGAGTCATTGTTGCTGGCGTGTTTCACTAATTTTGGGGGCCATAGTACTTCAAAATTCAGGCCTTGCCACTGCCAGATATCGCCCTGTTGACAGGATAAATGCCCGGTATGCTGAAAAGAACTGCGCACCGTAGCTGACGGAAAAGTGCTTTTCAGATCGTCTAATCCACCGCTATGATCAGAATGATCGTGGCTGATAATTATCTGATCAATCGTCAGTTTTCGCCAGTGCAAATAAGGTAAGATCACCAGAGATGCCATGCTTCCGCTCTGCCATCGGGCACCCGTATCAAACACAATTCCCCTGCCATTACGTTCAATAATGACCGCAAGGCCATGACCGACATCGAGCATATCCACCCGCCAGCGATGATCCTCCGTACGCCGGGTTGATAACAGTATGACGATACATAAAACCACTACCGTGCCAGAATAATTACGCCACCAGTGAAAACGCCATATCACCACGGCTAACCAGCCCATCATGCTGAGTAATAGTGAGCTTTCGCCCACTGTTATCCAGCCTTTTGCCAGCCAATTAAGTGGCATAAACACGAACATCAGCGAAAGATCGGCAAGATGCCAAAAAAACAGCGCTAATACCGGCACGATACACGATATTAACGCCAGTAAAATCACCGGAATAGTAAATAATGAAACCACAGGAACCGCCCATAAATTAGCGGGGAAAGAGGCTAAATTCCAGCCGTGGAACAGCCCAGCCTGTAATGGCATAAGCAGTAATAGCATTCCGCACTGTAAATGGATCCAGCGCAACCACCCCCAGCGCCAGCCAGACTGGAAAGGCAACGGTAACGGTGCCCACTGAAACCAAAAAATCAGCGCACACACTGCCAGACACGAGAGCCAAAAACTATCTGAAAGTACTGCCAGCGGCGAGCCAAGCAGGATCAGGCTGATAGTCCATAACCACACTTGCCAGGCGCTACAAAACAGAGCAAAACTACGCAGTGTCATCCAGATGGTCAGTGCCAGAACGGCTCTGACCACTGGCGGATGGCCACCGGCCAGCCAGGCATAGAGCATGGCAATTAGCCAGCCTGACAACAATGGAAAACGAGGTTCTATCCACTTTGCGGGGAAAAAAAATTGTAGGGCACGCGCCAGAATCCAGCCGAATAATGCTGAAACGGCAATATGTAGCCCGGAGATGGCCATAAGATGGGCGATTCCCGTTTGCTGTAAAATAACCCGGTTGTGTTTTTCGAGCAGCTGCCTCTCACCGAAAGCCAGCGCTGCCAGAATCGGATGATAGACAAATTTGTCACTCAGTTGCCGCTGAATCTTACTGACCAGTTTTTGTCTTAAATTACAGTCAGTATCAAGCGGTTTTGCCGAAATTATTTTTCCTGTTAACGGTTTCCTGTTTGCTATTGCCCAGCGCTGCCCGTCAAACCCGCCCTGATTGAGTCTGCTGTGTACTGGTCTTAGGCGAACAATCAATAACCAGCGTTGCCCGGCACAAAACAGCCCCATAGCGGGATCCCACTGAACTGATATCATGGGAGCCGGAAACAGCCACTTATCCTTCACCTGAGCGATGTGCAATATGACGCTCCCGGTATCGCTATTTCCCATGTTAATACTTTTTACATGAGCAACAACGACCTGATATCCGTCAGATAACCGGGTTATTTGCGCCAGTAAAGTGCTGCCAGACCATGTGGCCCAGAGAAAGCTCATTAACACCACTGAACAGAGCCGAAAAACCTCCCGCCGGCCAACCCACAGTACGCAGGCCAATACCAGGCAGAAAAAGCTGACTCCGTGTCCTGGTAATTGTGGTAAAAAAAGCAGGGGTAACGTACCGCTAACGATAGCAACTGCTATCTTATCCACTGAGATTGAAACAGCAACCTTCCCGGTTATGACAGCCTGCGTGATTTATAATGGATGGAAGATTCCTCTGTTTTTGCTTTTATTTCACAGACCTTGCATGAGCTGACAGAGTTGTTTTGCTGATTTTTCGAACGGGTTACACAAAATAAGAACAACGATGAGAGTCACTCCTCAGAATTTATTCGAAATCTTTATTTATAGATCTCGCCCCCGACGCGTCAGCATTTCAAAATAACGGTTTTTTCATTTGATATTGAAATTTACCCTGACGCGTATGAGTATGAACGGGCACAGCGGCTGGGTGTCAGTACCCGGGGTATATGTTATAGCCTGAAAACAGGATCTTGCGGAAAAGCGACAAAACTAGCGTGTATTCTGTTTGATGAAACCACTCACGTCAGTGTCCTTAGCCATGTCAGAAATAACATCACTCAATACGCTGTTAACGCTGTCTGCGATTTTTCCATTCGTTGCAGTAAATGCCCCTTGCACGTTATAACTCGCCCGGTAATTTTTGGTAAATTTATTACCATTTTTCGCCTGTGCGATGATAGAAATATCAGCTTTGCTGGTAATGTTGTGACGTAAATCACCCTGTTCTACATCGGAATACAGGTTATTAACCAGAATTTGCAGCGCTGCGGCGCCATTCGAAGCAATCATATAGCCTCTTGCGACCATTTGTTTTTCAAGCACTTCTTGTAACAGAAAACGCAAATCCCTGGATGCAGTTAAGACCATCAACTTACCATCCCGATTAACTTTAGCCAGCGCAACATGTTGCCGTCGATCGGCCCCATTAATGCTGATGGTTACTCCCATCAAAGAGGGATCCTGTGTCGGTAACACCATTGCTGGCGCAATGTTAAGTGTATTGTTGCTGGTAGCGCAGCCTGCAAGGAGGCAGGTCACCAGTAGCTGGAAAAAAATTTTCTGTAACATGTCCGTTTTCTCGGTACTGAATGAAATGTTATTTGATAATCATGTATAACTTCTTACACACCACGATTTTTGCCGTCGATAGCATCAGCATACAGCATCGCCGTTGCCGGGCAGAAGAGATATCAGTGATTTCAAGAAATTTTGAATGGACTCTTACAGCGACAGATATCGTGATGATTAATCTGGCAATAAAATATATCAAAGAGGAAGATGGTCATGATTCGTGAGCAAATTGAACTTAAGTTAAAAGCCGCACTGCAACCGGTATATCTGAAAATCGTTGATGAGAGTTATCGCCATAATGTTCCGGCTGGTGCGGAGAGTCATTTTAAGGTTATCATCGTCAGCGAAAAATTTTCTCAGCAATCCATTTTGGCCCGGCACCGCCTGGTTTATGGCATATTGGCGGCAGAGCTAGCGGGTGCAATTCACGCACTGGCTCTCCACACGTATAGTGTGGCGGAGTGGGGAGCATCTCCGAAAACTATTCCCGCTTCCCCGTTGTGTAAGAATATTGTGTAAGAATATTGTGTAAAAATGTTGTGTAAAAATCAGCCGCCCCTAAAGAAACAGCCTGAATTTTAGCCTGCACAACACACAGATAACCGAGTTCACAGCCCCCTCGTTACCGTGCGCTTTTCTCGACTCGTAACGAATGCGCCGTTATAATGCCGCGTCTTTTTTCCGGTAAAACTGGCCGGGCACTGTAATTTTTCTGAGGTAACACGATGCAAGTTTCTGTTGAAACCCTTGACGGCCTTGGGCGCCGTATGACGATTACTGTCGCTGCCGATAGCATTGCAAAAGCAATACAATTTGAACTGCTTAATACGGCTAAAAAAGTTCGTATTAATGGATTTCGTAAAGGGAAAATACCGATCACCATTGTTGAGCAGCGTTATGGCGCGTCGGTTCGTGAAGATGTCCTGACTGACATCATGCGGTATAACTTTGTGGATGCACTCGTCAGGGAGCACCTTAATCCGGCGGGTCGGCCCGCCTACATGCCAGGTCACTACAAACAGGGTAATGATTTTACTTACTCCGTTGAATTTGAAATTTATCCTGAAATAAAATTACAAGGCATGGAATGTATTGCGGTTGAAAAACCCGTTGTCGACATCACAGATACCGATATCGATACCATGCTGGAAACGCTGCGTAAGCAACACGTTACCTGGGTAACAACCGATCGGGGAGTCAGCGCGCAAGATCGCCTCACGCTCGATTTTACTGGTTCCATTAACGGTGAAACATTTGAAGGTGGCAGTGCTTCTGATTTTGTTCTAATCCCTGGTCAGGGTCGTATGATACCAGGTTTTGAAGAGGGGATGATGAACCATAAAGCGGGTGAAGAATTTATTATTGATGTCAATTTTCCCGCTGACTACCATGTCGAAGAACTGAGAGATGAACCCGCCCGTTTTGTCATCGTCCTGAAGAAAACAGAGGAAGCGAGGCTCCCTGTATTGACGAAAGAGTTCGTTAAACGCTTCGGTGTGGCCGATGGTTCACCTGAAGGCCTGCGCGCAGAAATTCTAAAAAATATGGAACGCGAGCTAAAAGCGGCAGTCCGTAATCGGATCAAAACACAACTATTTGATGCTTTAGTTGACGCTAATACCATCGAGGTTCCTGTTGCACTGATTAATGATGAAATCGGTACGTTGCGGCACAAGGCCGCACAACATTTTAATGGTGACGCAAAGCAAGCGGCCGCGCTGCCGCGGGAACTGTTTGAAGAACGGGCGAAACGTGGTGTGCTTGTTGGCCTGCTGCTGGGTGAGGTGATCAACCATTACGAGCTCAAGATCGATGAAAATCGTGTTAAATCATTGCTCGAAGAAATGGCGACCGCTTATGAAGATAAAGAAAAATTTATCGAATTTTATCATAAAAATGAAGGTATGATGAAAAGTGTGCGCAGTGCTGCTTTGGAAGAGCAGGCAGTGGAGGTTCTGCTATCCAAAGCGAAAATAACCGAAAGATCAATGTCTTTTAATCAGGTTATGAATCATGTCGTCGCTGAATAGTATACTGCATCATGGTTTTTTGCTCTTGCACACGTGCGTGCCTACCCAGGAGATTTAATAATGTCACACAGTGGCGAACACGATCAACTCACACAGAGTATGATGGCTTTGGTGCCGATGGTTATCGAACAGACAGCACGAGGAGAGCGTTCTTACGATATCTACTCCCGTATGTTGAAGGAACGTGTTATTTTTCTGACTGGTCAGGTTGAAGACCATATGGCTAACCTTATTGTGGCGCAACTGCTGTTTTTGGAGGCAGAAAATCCGGACAAAGACATTTACCTTTACATAAATTCGCCCGGAGGTGTTATTACCGCGGGAATGTCAATTTATGACACCATGCAATTTATTAAACCTGATGTCAGCACTATCTGTATGGGCCAGGCGTGCTCTATGGGTGCATTTTTATTGACCGCAGGGGCTAAGGGGAAGAGGGTCTGCCTGCCAAATTCTCGTATTATGATCCATCAGCCTCTTGGTGGCTTTCAGGGTCAGGCTACGGACATCGAGATTCATGCAAAGGAAATTTTGAAAGTAAAAGCACGCATGAATGAATTGATGGCTAAACACACAGGAAAATCATTGAAGGAGATAGAAAAAGATACAGAACGTGATCGCTTTCTGTCTGCAACGCAATCGGTAGAATATGGTCTGGTAGATTCCGTGCTGGAGCATCGCCAGTAATTTATGTGCAGTAAGCTGATGTACTGGTAAGTATGCGCAATTTTTTCTGCCATCATAGAGTTATACTGAGGTATCTTAAAGAGTGAGGTTTTTTTGATGACAGATAAGCGCAAAGGGGGTTCAAGAAAGCTGCTACATTGTTCCTTCTGCGGTAAGAGTCAGCATGAAGTACGTAAGTTAATTGCAGGACCGGCAGTCTATATATGCGATGAATGTATTGATTTATGTAATGATATTATTCGCCAGGAAATCAAAGAAATAGCTCCGCATCGTGGATATGACTCGTTGCCTGTGCCGCAGGAAATCCGCCGCCATTTGGACGATTATGTTATCGGCCAGGAGAGCGCAAAAAAAGTGCTCGCCGTTGCAGTGTATAACCATTACAAGCGGTTACGTAACATTGATGCTGGTGATGTGGAACTGGGAAAAAGTAATATTTTGCTCATTGGCCCAACGGGGAGCGGTAAAACCCTGCTGGCTGAAACCCTGGCACGTTTTCTGGATGTCCCTTTCACTATGGCTGATGCGACTACATTGACTGAGGCGGGTTATGTCGGTGAGGACGTAGAGAATATCATTCAGAAATTATTACAAAAATGTGAATATGATGTACAAAAAGCACAACGAGGCATTGTCTATATTGACGAGATTGATAAAATTTCTCGTAAATCAGAAAATCCATCGATCACCCGTGATGTTTCTGGTGAGGGCGTGCAGCAGGCGTTGCTGAAACTGATTGAAGGCACTATTGCTTCTGTTCCGCCGCAGGGAGGTCGCAAGCATCCGCAACAAGAATTCCTTCAGGTTGATACTTCAAAAATTTTATTTATCTGTGGCGGTGCATTTGCCGGGCTGGATAAAGTGGTTGGGCAGCGTGTTAACCGCGGCACAGGTATTGGTTTTAGCGCCACAGTAAAGGGCGAGTCTGAAAAAGCAACAGAAGTGGAGTTGCTTCTCCAGGCCGAACCAGAGGATTTAATAAAATTTGGCTTGATTCCTGAATTTATTGGCCGTTTGCCCGTCGTTGCAACGCTGGGTGAATTGAGTCAGGAGGCGCTAATTCAGATTCTAAAAGAACCAAAAAATGCACTGACAAAACAATATCAGGTTCTGTTCAATCTTGATGGAGTGGAGCTTGAGTTTCGCGATGAGGCATTGACTGCCATCGCTAAAAAAGCGATGGCACGCAAAACAGGGGCTCGCGGTTTACGCTCAATAGTGGAAGCGGTGTTGTTGAATACCATGTATGATCTGCCTTCAATTGATGGAGTGGATAAAGTGGTGATTGATGAGTCTGTTATCGATGGAAAATCCGCACCGTTACTGATTTATGGCAAACCTGAAGCTAAGGCTAAAGCTAAAAATAAAGCTAAAGCTAAAGCCTCCGGTAAGTAATTCATCAGAAAATTTAGATAGTTACCGGACTAATGGGCATTTCAGTACCCCCATTAGTCTCCCCTCATGTTATTGTCGTTGAATATCAAATATTCGTCCCCACATACAGGATAACCAATTACTAGTGAAGCTCGTAATTAACGCGTTTCAAATAAGATCACCGTAAATTTGGCGGAAGCTGGCTATATTGACTGGACTATATTAAGAGAGAGCTCTATGAACCCTGAGCGTTCCGAATGCATAGAAATTCCTGTATTACCTCTGCGCGATGTGGTGGTTTATCCGTACATGGTGATCCCGTTGTTTGTCGGTCGGGAAAAGTCAATTCGTTGCCTGGAAGGAGCAATGGACAACGACAAAAAAATCATGCTAGTTGCCCAAAAAGACGCTTCAACTGACGAACCTGGTATTGATGATCTTTTTTCCGTGGGGACTGTCGCCTCCATCCTGCAAATGCTGAAACTGCCAGACGGCACAATGAAAGTGCTGGTAGAGGGGTTACAGCGCGCGCGCATCACGGTACTCTCAGACAGCGGAGAGCATTTTTCTGCTTGGGCAGAATATTTTACATCGCCTGTTATAGACGAACGTGAGCAGGAGGTACTGGCCCGCACGGCAATTAATCAATTTGAAGCTTATATCAAGCTAAATAAAAAAATCCCGCCTGAAGTACTTACATCGCTGCATAACATTGAAGATGCTGAGCGTCTCGCAGATACCATATCTGCACACATGCCATTGAAATTAAATGATAAGCAGGCTGTTCTGGAAATGACTGACGTCAACGAACGTCTGGAATATCTGATGGCGATGATGGAATCTGAGATCGATCTCCTGCAGATTGAAAAGCGCATCCGTAATCGTGTCAAAAAACAGATGGAAAAAAGCCAGCGAGAGTACTATCTGAATGAGCAAGTAAAAGCCATTCAGAAGGAGCTTGGTGAGATGGATGACACTCCTGATGAACATGAGGTACTAAAGCGTAAAACAGAAGCCGCAAAAATGCCGAGGGAGGCGCATGAAAAAACCGAATCTGAGTTGCAAAAATTAAAAATGATGTCACCTATGTCTGCGGAAGCGACCGTCGTCCGCGGTTATATTGACTGGATGTTACAGGTACCCTGGAACAGGCACAGCAAAGTTAAAAAAAATCTTGTTAATGCACAAAAAGTACTGGACGCCGACCATTATGGTTTAGAACGCGTCAAGGAGCGTATTCTTGAATATCTTGCGGTACAGAGTCGGATCAGTAAAATTAAAGGTCCAATTTTGTGTCTGGTAGGGCCTCCTGGCGTGGGTAAAACATCCCTCGGGCAGTCTATTGCCCGAGCCACAGGTCGCGAGTATGTACGTATGGCATTAGGTGGCGTGCGTGATGAAGCTGAAATTCGTGGTCACCGTCGTACCTATATCGGCTCCATGCCAGGTAAATTGATTCAAAAAATGGCAAAAGTGGGGGTAAAAAATCCTCTGTTTCTGTTGGATGAAATTGACAAAATGGCATCTGATATGCGGGGTGATCCTACGTCAGCGCTGTTGGAAGTATTAGATCCGGAACAAAATAGCGGATTTAACGATCACTACCTTGAAGTGGATTATGATCTCTCTGATGTGATGTTTGTTGCCACCTCTAACTCCATGAAGATTCCAGCACCTTTACTGGATCGTATGGAAGTCATTCGTCTGTCTGGTTATACGGAGGATGAAAAACTCAATATTGCAAAGCAACATCTTTTATCAAAACAGTTTGAACGTAATGCTATCAAAAAAGGTGAATTAACGATTGAAGACAGTGCCATCATCGGGATTATTCGTTATTACACGCGGGAAGCTGGTGTGCGTAACCTGGAGCGTGAGATTTCAAAATTATGTCGCAAAGCGGTAAAAACGCTGTTGATGGATAAGACGGTGCAACACATTGCAATTAACGGCGATAATTTAAAAACATTTCTCGGTGTCCAGCAAGTCGATTATGGTCGTGCGAATACCGAAAATCAGGTTGGTCAGGTTACGGGTCTTGCATGGACTGAAGCAGGTGGTGATTTGTTAACGATCGAAACGGCCTGCGTACCTGGTAAAGGTAAACTGACTTACACTGGTTCGCTGGGTGAAGTGATGCAGGAATCTATTCAGGCAGCATTGACCGTAGTACGGGCTCGTGCAGATAAATTAGGAATTAACCCTGATTTTCACGAAAAACGCGACATTCATGTCCATGTTCCTGAAGGCGCTACACCTAAAGATGGCCCCAGTGCGGGCATTGCCATGTGCACGGCACTGGTCTCCTGTTTAACGGGTAACCCGGTCCGTGCTGGTGTTGCCATGACGGGTGAAATTACACTGCGTGGTTTGGTGTTACCTATTGGCGGTTTGAAAGAAAAACTGCTGGCGGCGCACCGTGGCGGGATCAAAATCGTTTTGATCCCGGATGAAAATAAACGTGATTTGGAAGAAATTCCGCAAAATGTGATTGCAAGCCTGGAAATTCATCCGGTAAAGCGTATTGATGAGGTGCTCAGTTTTGCACTACAAAATCCGCCGTTTGGTGCTGAGCCTGTCGCACCCGAAGAATGGAAAACTGAAAAAAAACTCGATAAAATAAGCGCAGTCAGGTGAAGCGACAGAGCCTCGCAAGGCCTCTGTTGCAAAAGATCGCTAAACATAAATCGCTAAACATAAATTGTAAAAAAAGAGTAGTGATGCTGCGCTGGCTGGAAATACGCATGTAATATACCGCCAGATCTGGCATCATTAACATAAATTTTCTTTATTACTCAAGGTAATGCGTTCGTTTGTGCAAGAACACTGAGTATTTTTTAACTTCATGTTACATCGGAGCATTGCCACATTATGATGGACCGTTTACGTGCGACCACTAATCACATCGTGCTCAAAATTATTCTGTTGCTGATAATATTATCATTTCTTTTAACCGGCGTCGGTGGTTACCTGACTGCCAGTTCAGACGACTTTGCAGTTAAAGTTAATCAGCAGGAAATCAGTAAATCCCAGTTAGAACAAACTGTTCAAAGAGAGAGCATTCGTTTACAACAACAATTCGGTAAGCAATTTTCCGTGCTGGCCGGCACTGAAGGTTATATACAGCACTTACGTCAGCAAACATTAGAACAACTTATCAACACGCTATTGATCGAGCAATATACTCATAAACTTGCTCTTACAGCCAGTGATGAACAGGTGAAAACGTCTATTCGCCAGCTTCCTTATTTCCAGACGGATAAACAATTTGATAATGGTAAATACAGAGAGCTGGTCCAGCGCCTGGGATATACACCGGAGCAGTTCGCCCAATTACAGCGCCAGCAGTTGATCAGTAAACAGTTGCTGCAAGCTTTTGGTGATACGGAATTTGTGCTTCCCGCTGAGGTTCAGATGGCATCTGAATTGATTTTACAGCAACGTGATGTTCGCCTGATAACCATAGGTATCGATACACGCAAGGCAGAGCAAACGGTGACCGATGAAGAATTGAAAACCTGGTATCAACAAAATACAGGCCGTTTTATTGCTCCAGAGGAGCTAAAAATCAGCTATATCGCACTGGATCCCACGGCAATACGGGATAAAATCGCCGTCACTGATGCAGATATCAATAGTTACTATGTTCAGCACAAGAGCAGTTACACGCAGCCGGTACGCAAAAATTTTAGTGTGATTCAGTTAAACAGCGAGACTGAGGCACAGTTGGTGCTGGAAACCTTACAGAAGGGGGCGGATTTTGCCGCTGTTGCCAGGGAAAAGTCTGCCGATATTATTGCGCGTAAAAGTGGCGGAAACCTGGGCTGGTTTGAGCCAGACAATATGGCAGAGGAACTGACACAGGCTAGCCTCACAATAAAAGGTGAACTGTCGGCTATCATTAAATCTTCAGCCGGATACTTAATTGTGCGCCTGAACGATGTAAAACCAGAAAAAGTAAAAGCGCTGGCTGAAGTACGCACTACGATAGCAGAGCAGGTTAAACAAAAAAAATTCGCCGAGGATTGGTATGCACTACAACGAAAGGTTGCGGATGCCGCAGGCAACGACAGCCTCTCTCTGGCAAGCGCTGAACAGGCAGCTGGTGGAGTTAAGGCTACAACAACAGAGTGGTTCACTCGCGATACCGTTCCGGCCGGCCTGAACTTTAGACCTGTGTTGCAGGCTATTTTTGATGGATCTCTGACAGGTAGTGATGAAGCTACAGGAAGGAACTCGGATGTTATTGTCACAGAGGATGATCGTGCTTTCGTGCTACGCATCAATGGGCACAAACCGCAAGGTATTCAACCGTTTGATCAGGTGAAACTTCAGGTGACCGAACTTGTTAAACGTCAAAAAGCGTTACAGCTTGCCCGCGCAGAGGGTGAAAAATTACTGGGATTTTTAAAACAAGGCACAGGCGATGAAGCGCTGAAAGCAGCGGGTCTGAACTTTGGTGAAACGAAAAGATTATCCCGAATTCCTGGTAATGAGAAATGGGTACAGACGGCCTTCGCGCTGCCTCATCCGCAAAAAGCAGTGCCCTCATATGGAATGGCTCAGGATGATACGGACAACATTGTATTAATCGAACTGCAGTCGGTAATACCGGGCCATTTACCCGCAGAAGAAGTGCGATCTTTTACCACTCAAACACAGGACAACTTGAGTAGCGCGGTGTTCGATGCTCTGACAGACAATTTACGCAGCGAAGCAACAGTCAAACTTGGCAGCAGTGACAGGTCGTAATCTGGCAGACGCAGCATGACAGGCAAGCACGGCTACCAGTAGTAACGGAGCTGCTATCGGTATCTCGCTATATTTCAGAAGGTAGCGGCACTGCCAGTGTACTGCTATTTTCACTGGCCAGAGTTTTTTCGTTGTTAGCAATAGCAGCGTTGTTTGCCATGCTCTGCGCTAACTCACTATTATCTGTTATAAAAAATGATTTTACATGAAGACCTCATGCTGATTGTCAGCAATGAGTTAAAATCAGGACGAGCCTACTTTATTCTACTGGAGAAAACATGCACGTTTTGTGGCTAATTGTTACTCGATGTTTCAAGCTGACCTGGCGTCTGCTTAATTTTGTCAGAGAATGCATACTGAATTTATTCGTTTTTTTATTGGTACTGGCTGGTATAGGTATCTGGCTGATAGTACAGCCTCAGCATAATACAGGTGCCACCAGAGGCGCATTACTACTTAATCTAAATGGTATCGTCGTCGATCAGGTGATAACCGATAGTGTGCAATGGGGACGCAACTTACTGGATACATCCAGTAATCGGCTACAGGAGAACTCTTTATTTGAATTAGTTGATATGATTCGTCAGGCGAAGACCGATGAAAATATTACCGGCATTGTATTGTCACTGAAAGATTTTGCGGGCGCAGATCAGCCTTCACTGCAATATATTGGTAAAGCTCTAAGAGAATTTCGTGATGGCGGCAAACCGATATACGCTATCGGCGACAGCTACAACCAGACACAATATTACCTGGCAAGTTTTGCTAACAAAATTTATCTTTCACCCCAGGGTGAGGTCGGGCTGCATGGATTCTCCAGTAATAATTTTTACTACAAATCACTGTTAGAAAAATTAAAAATTACCACTACTGTTTTCAGAGTCGGGACGTATAAATCTGCTGTTGAGCCCTTCATTCGCGATAATATGTCTCCTGAAGCAAAAGAGGCCGACCAGCTTTGGCTAAATGGTTTGTGGGAAAATTACCTTAACGCTATCGCGGCTAACCGCCAGCTCACGTCCGGGCAGATGTTTCCTGACGCAGCGACGATGCTGGCCGGTTTGAAGGCAACAAAAGGGGATAGTGCCAGGTATGCGTTAGACAATAAGTGGGTCGATCAGCTGGCTGATCGCAGCAACGTTGAAATCGATCTGATAAAAACGTTTGGCTGGAACGAGCAGCAAAAAGAGTTTAACTATGTCAGCATGTACGATTATCAGCCTGTCACGACGTTACAACAGGAGCAACAAATCGCCGTTATTTTTGCGAACGGCACGATCACTGACAGTTCACGCATCCCAGGTATAGTAGGTGCCGACACCGCCGCCGCTGAAATACGTCAGGCGCGCCTGGACCCAAAAATCAAGGCACTGGTATTGCGTGTGAATAGCCCGGGAGGCAGTGTCACTGGTTCTGAGATCATTCGCTCAGAATTAGCAGCCTTGCACAAAGCGGGCAAACCCATTGTAGTTTCCATGGGGGGGCTGGCCGCCTCTGGCGGCTATTGGATATCAACTCCGGCTGACTATATCATTGCCAGCCCAAGTACTCTTACTGGTTCGATAGGTGTCTTTGGCGTAGTGAATACGGTTGAAAATACTCTGGGGAGCATGGGTATTTATAGCGATGGTGTTGCTACTTCGCCACTGGCTGATGTCTCTGTGACCAGGGCGTTACCTGAGCAGGTATCACAGATGATACGGTTAAATGTGGAACGTGGTTATAAAAATTTTGTTGCTTTGGTAGCGGCTTCCCGCCATAAAACACCAGAACAGATCGACAAAATTGCGCAGGGCCGTGTGTGGACGGGTGTTGATGCAAAAAATAATGGGCTGGTTGATGAACTGGGGGATTTTGACACTGCTGTGGTAAAAGCAGCAGCACTGGCGCAACTGAAAACCTGGCAGCTTTGGTATCCCCAGCCGTTAAATCTGCTCGATATACTGCGTCGCGAAATGAAATCGTCAGTCCGCACTGTGTTAGCAGATCTGGTACAGACATGGTTGCCTGCTCCGCTTCTCAAAGCGACTATGGCAATGAAAGTGTCGTCGCCGTTATTTGAAGATCTGCGTGATCCTCAGCATCGGTATGCCATTTGTCTGACTTGCGCAACTGTCCATTAAAAAAAATAACAGGCGTTACAACCACAAATGGGTGATTTTTTGATCTAAACTGTACGCCGGTGTGCGCAAAAAAATAACATTTGCATAAGTGTGATTTTTTATGCACCGAATTTATTCCTGGCTCTTTTGCCTGTTGCAAAATAAACATGTTCTGTTCATTTTTATTTTGATAAATAAACCTTTTTTTCTGATAAATAGCTGGTGAAATTATGACTATCAAAATAGGTATCAATGGTTTTGGCCGTATTGGCCGCATTGTTTTCCGGGCGGCTCAACAGCGTTCTGACGTTGAAATCGTTGCGATTAATGACTTACTGGATGCTGACTATATGGCCTACATGCTGAAATACGATTCCACGCATGGTCGTTTTGCTGGCACGATAGCTGTTAAAGATGGCCACCTGGTTGTTAACGGAAAAACTATCAGGGTTAGTGCTGAAAAAGACCCCGCTAAACTGAGGTGGAATGACGTCAAAGCAGACGTTATTGCTGAGGCAACAGGCCTGTTTTTGACCGATGAAACTGCCCGCAAGCATCTTACTGCGGGTGCTAAAAAAGTCGTCCTGACCGGCCCCTCGAAAGACGATACCCCGATGTTCGTGATGGGTGTTAATCATCGCTCTTATGCTGGTCAGCAGATAGTTTCTAACGCATCCTGTACCACCAACTGCCTGGCACCACTGGCCAAAGTCATTAACGACAACTTCGGTATTGTTGAAGCGCTGATGACTACCGTACATGCTACAACTGCTACCCAAAAAACGGTTGATGGCCCCTCTCATAAAGACTGGCGTGGTGGTCGCGGGGCATCGCAAAATATCATCCCATCGTCTACCGGTGCTGCTAAGGCTGTAGGTAAAGTTATCCCGGAACTCAACGGAAAATTGACCGGTATGGCTTTTAGGGTCCCAACTGCCAATGTTTCTGTTATCGATTTCACCGCGCGTCTGGAAAAACCTGCCTCTTATCAGGAAATTTGTGCAGTGGTTAAAGCAGCATCTGAAGGTGAATTAAAAGGTATTCTGGGTTATACAGAGGATGATGTGGTTTCTACTGACTTTAATGGTGAAACGTTGACCTCAGTGTTCGATGCCAGGGCCGGCATCGCTTTAAACAATAATTTTGTAAAACTGATTGCCTGGTATGATAACGAAACGGGTTATTCGAACAAAGTGCTGGATCTTATCTCTCACATCACTAAGTGATCTCACATCACTAAGTGATTTGCTGTCCGTAATGGATTAAAAGGGCGACGTAATGTCGCCCTTTTAATGGTCAGAAAAGCCGATACAGATGCACACTGCAAGCAGTATTTTTCACGTCATTGACTGCAGAGAGATGCCCAGCTCAGAGAATAATAACCATGCACAAAACAGATGAACTGCGCACTCAGCGTATCGACAGTTTGATGACGCCACAACAAATTATCGATAGTCTGCCGGTATCACCGGAAATTGCTGACAACGTGCTGGCATCACGTGACAGAATTGAGAAAATTATCAGTGGGAAAGATCATCGTTTGCTTGTAGTGATTGGGCCCTGTTCTATTCATGATCCAGCGGCGGCAATCGATTATGCCGCGCAGCTTAATTTGTTGCGGCAACGTTACCGGGTGCAGCTGGAAGTGGTGATGCGCGCCTATTTTGAAAAGCCGCGTACGACTATTGGCTGGAAAGGGCTGATTTCTGATCCGCTGCTTGATGGCTCATGCCAGGTCAATTTAGGCATCACCCTTGCACGGAAATTATTGCTGGCCATCAATCAATCAGGATTGCCGACTGCTACAGAATTTCTGGATATGGTGACCGGGCAGTATATTGCTGATCTCATCAGCTGGGGCGCCATAGGAGCACGTACTACGGAAAGCCAGATCCATCGTGAAATGGCATCAGCGCTTTCCTGCCCGGTAGGTTTTAAAAATGGCACCGACGGTAACATCAGGATCGCCATTGATGCCATTCGTGCTGCAAACAGCAGTCATATGTTTCTGTCGCCTGACAAAAATGGCCAGATGACTATCTATCAGACCGCTGGTAATCCATGGGGCCATCTCGTTATGCGTGGTGGTAAACGGCCCAACTATGGCGCTGCAGATATTGCTGCCGCCTGTAAGATGTTGCGCACCTGTAATCTTACAGAGTACCTGCTGGTTGATCTCAGTCATGCTAACTGCCAGAAAATATACCAGCGCCAGCTGGATGTCGCTGTTGATATCAGTCGGCAGATTCACGCTGGTACAACAGCTATTATCGGTGTTATGGCAGAAAGTTTTCTGGTTGCCGGAGCACAAAAAATTCATTCTGGTCAGGCGCTGATTTATGGTCAGTCGATCACTGATCCTTGTCTCGGCCTGGCTGAAACAGAGCAACTTTTAGCCATACTGGCAGAGGCTGTTGACAGCCGGATGAGCTCATCGATTTGAGTACATTTTTGTGATAGGAATTTTTGCTGCTCATCACAAAGTATTATATGATAAAACAGGTATTTAAAGACGTCTTGCCAGCCAGTAAACCTTACGCCAGTACCTGTTTTGCAGAGAAGAGAGCATCACCCCTCTGCTTGTGGAAGCATGGATAAAACGATTCTGAGTCTGATAAATACCCACATGTAGCCCTTTATTACCCTGGCCAGTTTTAAAAAAAAGCAAATCCCCGGGCCGCAGATGCTGTCGGGGTACTGCATTACCCAGCACGCTTAGTGCTTTAGTGGTGCGTGGCAAGGAGATGGTAAAGCGCTCACGGAAGGTGAGCCAGACAAAACCTGAACAGTCCACACCATATCGATCAGCGCCACCTTCGCGGTACGGTGTCCCCTTCCATTGATCAAGCTGTGCGTGTAAATGCGCTATCACCTGTTCGGGATCTGTCAGTGCTCCTTTTGGTGCTGGCACTGGCACGCGACTGCCACAACCGATAATAACGAGACTGGTTAATACAATCCAAAAACGCATAACATACCGCCACAAAACACAACCAGGTGTAAGAAGTTTACTTTATCGGTGTTATTTTATGATATTGAATTGACAACATAAAACAATAGATAACAATTCATGGCATACAGATGGAAACGAGCCAGATTGTGCCGGACTCACCGCTATTTTTTGGGTTTAGTCTCAGAATAGATTAGCCAGATCCCCACCAGGATAAGCGTATTACCCAGTGTTTTGACTGTGCTGGCTGGTTCATGAAAGCAGGGCAATAGCACCGCCACCAGATAAACCAGCACATAACTGAGGCTTAATAACGGATAAGCCCTGTTCAGCGGTAAATCACGCAGGGCAAAAAACCAGCAGAACATGGAGATACCGTAACAGGCCAGCCCGCCACCTACCGCCAGCAGAGCAGGCTTCGGGATAGCGACAATCCCAGCGATATCACCTGGCAATGTCGATGGCAGCTGCACCATGCCCCATTTCATCAGCGGTTGTGCGGCAGAGATCAATAGCACACTCGCTAATCCCCAGGCCCAGCCACTGCTGACTCTCATGCTGCACTGCTTATCAGAAAAATACCTGATATAACGCAAAAGATCCCTATCCAGTGACGTAACGATGTGGTTTCCGCGAAAAAAATTCGGGCAGAAAATGTTACCAGGACCAGATTAAGACTCAGCATCGGGTAAGCAACGCTGAGAGGTAAATATTGTAATAAGCGCAGCCACAGCACCATCGCCAGAACAAGCAAAAAAACGGCAGTCAGCATCCAGCGTAACATCAGTATGTTGCGTATTATCGTTAATTGTGGATGCCAGTGGCGCGCGGCCTGCTTTTGGCATAACTGGCCCGCGCAGGTGAGCGCGCTGACTAACAGCAGCAATAGCCAGTTGCTCATGGCTGTTTTTTGTACCATAACAGGATAAATCGGTGTATGCGGCTGATTTTATCCGCTGTGGGTAGCAGCACGGATAGATCTTCCCCTTCTGCCAGTTGTAATACCAGTGACACATCTCCCTGCATTCTGGCAGCCGCTAACCAGGCAGAAAAATCTGTCTTGTTTATCCAGCGCCCGGCAGCGTCGGGATAATCGAGTCCGTACGACAGCTCACCCTTTTCACCCAGCATCAGGATATCACTGCGTTTTAGTTCCCATGCCAGCCCGGCGGCCAGCCCAACGTTATCAGTCAGCAGATAACGGCTCTCTCTCAGCAATGCGATATTATGGCCGATGAAATACTGTGGCTGCTTAGCATTAATGATTTTTTGCGGCAGGATATCAGCGAGAAATAAACTCAGCAACAGAGGGCAGATTGCCGCCCATTGCCAGCGCTGGGCACTGTTTTTACCACTCCAGTAACCGATCAATCCCCAGGCAGCAAAAGCAGTTGCCGCTAGCAGAATGTTTATATTTTCCTGCGGGGAAAACGGTGATATTTGCTGAAAAATTTGCTGTAGTTGTGGTGGCAGCAGCGGAATAACGGTTGCGTAACCTGACAGCAAAACTCCCAGTACGCACACTGCGCCAGCCAACAGATTGATAACGCTGTTGATTTTAAATACCCGCGTTTGCAGGGTAGCAGCACAGTCGGTAGCCCAGGCTGCCATCAATAACGCCAGCGGGGCCATGCAGGGTAAGATGTAGGTCAACAGCTTACCCTTTGCCAGGCTGAAAAAAAACAGTGGCATCAGCAGCCAGCTAAGCAGAAAAAACAGCTCGGGGCATTCTGCCCGTTTGCGCCAGGCGTTAATTAACGCACCTGGTAACAGCCCGGCCCAGGGCAGCGCTCCGGCAAAAAGTAGCGGCAGGTAGTACCAGCCTGGCGCCTTATGCTGCGCGTTATCGGCAGCAAAACGCTGGATATGTTCAACCCAGAAAAAATAATGCCAAAAATCCGGTTCCCGCATAGCGATAGCCAGCATCCATGGGCTACTGATCAGCAGTGCTGCAAACAGAGCTATCGGGCCAAAAATAACGAGTTGTTTAAACTGGCGTTGTTGAATTACCACCGGAAGTAGCGAAATAACTGGCAGCACCAGTGCCAAAAAACCTTTGGTCATAAAGCCCATCCCGCAGGCCAGGCCAAGCAACAGATAAGCAGCAATTTTTTTTCGGCGCGTAGCGGGCTGTAGCATAAGATAACTGCTGAACATTGCTGCCATCATCCACAACGAAATCATCGGATCCAGCACGCTGTAGGTACCAACGCCAGATACCAACAATGACGAGAGATAGATCAGAGCGGCGGCAAATGCACGGCGGCTATCACGCCACAACAACCATGCCAGCCAGAAAAGTAGTCCGGCGCTGAGTGCGCTGCAAAAAACTGAACCAAAACGTACAGAAAAATTACTGTCGCCCAACAGCCACTGGCTGATGTTATTGATCCAATAGCCTGCTACCGGTTTTTCAAAATAACGCACTCCTAACAGGTGCGGGACTACCCAGTCCCCGCGTTGCAACATCTCACGGCTGATCTCGGCATAACGCGTTTCATCCGGCTGCCATAACAGGCGGCTGTTCAAAGGTAACAGGTAGGTCAGGACAAAAAAAAGTGCCAGCAGCGCTATGCTGCGGCCATTGATTATTTTCGTCATACTGGTTTTCATGGTACTGGTTTTCACGATGCTGGTTTTTACGATAATGCGCCGCTTGTTAAGCAGCGGACTGACAGCCGAGCCAGCCCTCCCGCCCGGCAATGTGCGAGCGCACGATGCGGCCCAATGGGAGAGATGCCCGGTCAGCAGGGAGCAACTCGCTTAATGGGCAGAACGCTATCCCCTGCTCCCGGGCGCGTATCAACAGCTGCTCAAACATCCCTGCGCAGGAGATGCCTTCGACTTCCGCATGGATGGTATACACGGGGGTGCCGCGATCCTGCGCAATAGCGGTGAGCAGATAGTCATTAAAATTTCGGGCACTGGCGTGGCGACCGACGACTTCATCAAAAGTGGGCAGTGTAACCGGGATCTGCGGACTGCCAGTGCGCCCGTCAGGCAGCAGTGGAAGAAAGGGATGGGTTCCGCGGCAGTCGCTGTTATAAATAAAGTCAAAAGATTGCTTAACCTCTAACACGCGCTGATCGGCGCGCCATCCGGGTGCCGCCGAACAACAGACCGGCACACCGGTACTTTGCGCCAGCGCTTCTATGCCGAGGCGTATCTGTTGCGCCAGTTGTGGTGGTGACCAGCTCTCAATATTTGCCTGCCAGCCATAGTGGTCCCAGGCATGCAGCCCTGCTTCATGGCCTGCTACGACTGCTGTTTTCATTAATCCACCGAGAGAGCGGGCGATCAGCCTGCCCGGCCAAAAGGTGCCGGCGAGCAAAATATCCCAGCCATAAAGGGCAGCGGCATTAGAGCGCAGCATTTTCCACAGGAACTGCGGACGCAACAGCCGCCATAAATGGCGCCCCATATTGTCCGGCCCGACACTAAAAAAAAAACTGGCCACTACAGCGTAGCGATCCAGCAGTTCGAGCAGGCAGGGCACACCCTGCCGGGTACCACGCCAGGTATCGACATCGATCCTCAAACCCACTTTTTTCATGTTGCTTCCTGATCCAGGACGGCGTTCTGATCCAGGACAGCACTACGCAGAAAGAAATCGAGCGTGGCGGCCACGGTATGCTGCATGTCCGTCTGCGGTTTCCAGTTTAACAGCCGCCAGGCATTTTCGATGCTCGGCGTACGGTATTCAACGTCCTGATAACCTTTGCCATAGTAAGCACGACTTTCAACCACTTTAAAGCCGGCGAAGGGCGGGAAGCGATGGCGCAGTTCATGCTGCTCAAAACTGTGCAACAGCATTTCGGCAAGGCCACGAATGCTGGATTCATTATGCGGATTACCAATATTAATAATCTGGCCATCCGCCCGATCGCCGCGGTTTTCAATAATGAGAAACAGGGCTTCAATGCCGTCGTTAATATCAGTAAAACAGCGTTTTTGCTCTCCGCCATCCACCAGCTGTATTGGCGATCCTTCCACCAGATTCAGGATGAGCTGAGTGATAGCGCGCGAGCTGCCAATACGCGCCGCGTCGAGGTTATCCAGCCTTGGTCCCATCCAGTTAAAGGGGCGGAACAGAGTGAATTTCAGGCCTTCCTTCTCGCCATAGGCCCAGATAACGCGGTCGAGTAACTGCTTCGAGACTGAATAAATCCAGCGTTGTTTATGGATCGGGCCAACGGTCAGGTTTGAGTTATCTTCATCAAACTCTTTATCGTCGCACATGCCATACACTTCGGAGGTAGAAGGGAAAATAATGCGTTTTTGGTACTTAACACAGTAACGCACAATTTTAAGATTTTCTTCAAAATCCAGTTCGAAAACGCGCAGCGGATTACGGGTGTATTCGACAGGTGTGGCAATCGCCACCAGCGGCAGAATGACGTCACATTTTTTAATGTGATATTCAATCCATTCAGAGTGGATACTGATATCACCCTCAATAAAATGAAAATAGGGATTGCCGATAAAACGGCTGATCGCATCAGAGCCAATATCCAGCCCATAGACTTCGTAATGGTCTTCGCGTAACAGGCGCTCGGTTAAATGATTACCGATAAAGCCATTGACTCCAAGGATCAAAATCCGCGTACGCTGGGCGGGTCGTGAACTGAATCTGGCCGCCAGCTGGCTGCCAGGCACCAGTCCTGCCTCTGTCGCCAGCTGGCTTCCCTGTAGGTACAAACCAGACTCCCCCTGGCCACTGATAATCTCCAGTACGCCTTTGCCACAGGCAATGGTCAGTGGGGCGATGGATAATGCCGTCCCTGCGGGCTTATCGGTAGTCTGGTTTATGGGCTGTGAGCGCCAGACAGTAAGTTTTTGTACTCCGTGGTGAGTCAGGGCACCGGGATAAGGCTCGGTTACCGCGCGGACCAGGTTATGGACGTCCTGAGCCGAGTGTGACCAGTCAATTTCACCATCAGCTGCGCGACGGCGTCCAAAGTAGCTGGCGTCATTTTCATTTTGCGGTGTCAGCGGGTACGTACCTGATTTTAATCCGGGCAGCAGAGAAGCCAACAGCAACTGCGCCGCATCACGCAGTTTACGATGCAGTGTCAGCGCTGTATCGTCTGAGGTAATCGCCACTCTGGACTGGCCAATAATGTCACCAGCATCGGCGCGTAGTACCATTTTGTGCAGGGTAACGCCCGTCTCTTGTTCACCATGAATCAAAGCCCAGTTGACTGGCGCACAGCCGCGATAACGCGGCAACAGGGAACCATGCAAATTAAAGGCACCCTGTGTGGCCAGTGAAAGAATTTGCTCACCCAATAACCGGCGATAATAAAAGGAGAAAATCATATCGGGTTTGAACTGCGCGATGCGCTGCACCCATAACGGATGATTAACATCGTCAGGCGAAAAAACAGGCAGCTGTAAATCGGCAGCTAAGTGTGCCACAGAGGAGAAAAAATGATTTTCTTTTGGATCATCACGATGGGTAAACACTGCCTGAATCTGATAACCCGCGGCTCGCAAAGCATTTAAACCCACGCAGCCTATATCGTGATAGGCAAAGACAATCGCTCTCACTTATTATTCCTTGTTATTATGATCGTTTTTAGTACGTGCAGCAGTAACCACTCTTTGAATAAAATAACGCGGGCGGGCGCGTACATCATTATAGATACGGCCAATATACTCACCGAGTAACCCCATACCAACAAACTGTGCCCCAATAAACATAAAAAGCAGCGCAAACAGAGTAAACACACCGTTTGCTGCCCAGACAGGGCCCAGCAGTAAACGCAGAGCAATTAACATCGTTGCCAGCATAAAACCGCTGATGGCGATAATACTGCCCACGACACTGAGCAGACGCAGCGGTGTGGTCGTCAGACAGGTCAGCAAATCGTACATCAAATTGATTAGGCTCATAAAACTGTATTTTGACTCACCAAACTCACGTTCGGCGTGGCGCACCTGAATTTCGGTGGTGCGTCTGGCAAAGGTATTGGCCAGTATAGGAATAAAGGTGCTGCGTTCGTGGCAGTTCAGCATTGCCTCGATAATGTGACGGCGATAAGCGCGCAGCATGCAGCCATAATCGCCCATGGCTCTGCCAGTGACTTTTTGGATCATGCGGTTAACCATGCCCGATGCTATTTTACGAAACAGAGAATCCTGGCGATTGGTACGGATTGTGCCGACCACATCATAGCCCTGTTGTGCCACTGCCACCAGGCGTGGAATTTCTTCCGGTGGATTCTGTAAATCGGCATCCAGTGTTATCACAAGATCACCACGAGCCTGGTTAAATCCTGCCATGATCGCCGCATGCTGCCCATAGTTACGGTTGAGTAACACGGCAATAATGGCGCTGTCTTCAGCCTGTGCCGCCGCCGTCAGTATTTCGGCAGAGGCGTCGTCACTGCCATCATCGACCAGAATAATTTCCCAGCGCTGGCTGAGCTGGCGGCAGGCCGCAAGGGTTCGCTCAAGTAATGCGGGCAGACTGTCCTGTTCGTTATAAACCGGGATCACCACGGAAACTTCATTGATTGTTTTATCGATTGTTTTATCTAATGACACGATGCAGCCTCCATAATAGCCTGCAGGGTGGTGACTACCCGATCGGCGTCGCCATCATGCATGTCGGGAAACAGCGGTAAGGTACATGAACGCGCCGGGCTCCGCTCAGTGTCAGGCCGTGAAAATGGTAAGAAATTTTCCATCAATAATCTCAAATCTCATGACAGTGAAGGGTGGCAACCCTATGTTATAAACACAACTTTACCATTATCGTCTGTATGAGTAATGATTATATTTTAATGCCGGGCCATTCCGCAACGCGTTAAACTAGCACAATCCTCAACGTTGTGCCACGTTACACCGCTGCTTCTCTCTGCGTTCAAATAGTCTGATATTCATTACTGAACTGCCTAATAATTCTTCTGCAATTATGGTATTACAATCCAAAAAGAAAAATAGCGGATACGTGACGCCGTAGCGATCCTGAAAATAATCATGCAAATTTCTATCGTTATTAGAAAAAGGAGTCATTGCTGTCATAATATTGTTGAAAGCAGTATTTTTAATATTCATTATTTGGAACCATTTATTTACATAACCTTCATAGTTGTATTGATTATTATATATGTTTGATGATATATACATATTACGCCCTATAAAACTTGCAAGAGTGTAAATAACATATTCGTTTTCATTAGTTTTCAAAAAATCCGTTGAACTCCAGCTGCCTTCAATATTTTTCATTGGGTGATGATAAGCCATCAAACCCCCAGACAGAGAACCAACGATTATGCCGAATAATATGGAAAAAAAATAGATTATTCCTTTACGCATGTTAGCTCCGTTTTATAACGATAACAAAAAAAATAGTTACCATTATTATCCTTCTTTAAAAGAATATAATGAGGTTTTTTATAATCTTTTAAAAATCTTTCATCTTGTTTTTCGTCTAAATTAATAAGTATAGGGAGATTTTTTGGTTCCACTGCAATAATTTTTATTTGATATTTATCATTAGTAATAACAAAAGATAAAAATAAGAAAATTAAAAATAAGCTTCCGCATGTCAGCCATGTAGAAATAGGGAAATATAATTTGTTAGTATGAACAGGCGCATTATGTTCAATAATATTATTTATTTTATTTTTAGCAGAAAAATTAAATTTATCTTGTATGAATGAACTTTCATAATAATTGAATTCTGGCTTGATGCCGATAGAATAGCCTTTTTTAGGAATCGTAATTATTAATTCATGTTTTTTATCATTCAGTGAATTTCGCAAGTTACTAATAGTTTGGGTTAATGTATTATCGGTTACATAACTGTCTGCCCATATCATTTTTTCAATTTGATCACGCGATACGGGATCCGGATAGAGTTCACAGAGTAAAAAAAGTATCTCTGATTCTTTGTTTCTTAATTTTATCTCCCTTCCCTCTTGATCAACACAGCGTGTTTTTGGAGTGAACGAGATATTCCCAATGAAAATTTTATCCATCACAATATCCATTCTGCCTAATGCTGGAAATATTTGTTATCATCTCTAATAAAATAGATTTTTTTGATATCGAACGTATCTATCTTAAAAAATAAATTTTTCGATAAAATAAATAAATTCAGAATGAAAAAAAAGTAATATCCCCCCAGATAACGCCAGGTAAGGTCCAAATGCTATCAATGCATACGCTTTCTTCTTTAAAAACCATATGATAGTGTAAAAAATAATTGCCAGAGAAGAAGATAATAACATTAATATCGGAACTGCTTCTACTCCAAGCCATGAACCTAATGCTGCCATCAGTTTAAAATCACCATAACCCATCCCTTCTTTTTTGGTGACTAATTTAAATATCCAATAAATTAGCCATAAAGAAATATAACCAAAAACTGCCCCAAGGACTGAAAAATTTAGAGGTATTAAAAATCCATTTAAATTAAAAATAATGCCACACCACAGTAGTGGTAACGTAATAATGTCTGGTAACAGCTTTGTCTCTAAATCGATAAATGCCAGCACAATCAAACAAAAAATTAATATAAATGCACCAAATCGAAAAAAACTACTGGAAAAACTTATCATTATAACTTGTACCATTAATGCCGTTAAAATCTTGACAATAAGGTAACGTAAACTATTTTTTTTGTTATCCGGTTTATCGGTTTCTTCCTGCCATTGACGATGAATAGTTCCAGGGATTCTGTCAATGGCAACGTTTAAAAAATATCCAATACATAAACCAACTAACATTAATATTAAGTACCATAACCATAGAGGTAATTTTATTATTTCCATTATAATTTCCCCCTTTATAATCAAAAAAACAAAACTGGTCAGCAGCGTCCGTTAGTATAAAAAATTTATCGGGATATATCGATTACAAAATAGTTTGTACCTTATGCTTCATACCGGGGCTATCCTGGCCACCGTAGTGTGTACCATAATTGCAAAGAAAAAATTTCAAAGAAAAACAGTTTTAACATACACGGTACCTTAATTCTGTATTCTATAAATATATCACACTGATTTACAAAAAAATTATAATTATATGGTCTCTGCCTGATGCCGGGCTGCCAACGATTTTAATGGTGCCGGTACCGCCAGTGCATGCATTGCAAACTCGTCAACATTAATAGAACGCAGGCGGCTGGATTCGGCCTTATTAAGAATACTGGCTTCTTCTGTCGTTATTTTTCCATCTGTTAAGGCTTGTTCAGCCAGTTTATTCAGCTGGGTAAAAGGCAGATTTTCCCCCTTATCTTCACATAATTTTTTATGAACAGACTCAGCAGCAATGATATCCAACAAGGCTTCCTCTAACAGACCCACAGGATTATGTTGCGTTGGTGCTAAATACTGACCGCGGCCAAGACGGTTACGGGTTGCTGAAGGCAGTTGTAGCAATTTTGCCAGCTGGTGGTCCAGTTTGTCTGACGGTGCGCGGTGTGCCTGGCCAAACCGTAGCAAAATTAGGCGTGTCAGCCTGGCTACCCAACGATTCGGGAAATTGCATAACAGTGCATCAATTGCCTGTTCTGCCTTATGAAGACAGTCCTGTACACCCCAGTGTACCAGCGGTAGATCTTCCTGCTGACGTCCTTCATCTTCATAACGTTTCAGTGTGGCTGATGCCAGATACATTTGGCTCAGTATATCCCCTAAACGGGCAGAAATACGTTCACGACGTTTCAGACTACCGCCAAGCACACCCATAGCAATATCAGACAACAGTGCCAGGTTGGCGCTTATGCGGTTGAGCTGTTGATAGTAACGCGCCGTGGCATCATTAACGGGTATTTTGCTGGTGCGTCCGTTAGTTATACCGAGCCAAATGCTGCGTACTGCACAGCTACCTACATGCCCTAAATGACCGAAAAAGGCTTTATCAAATGTATTGATATCATCAGATTCCGCAGCCGATATTTCGGCCAGAAGGTAAGGATGACAACGCATTGCGCCCTGACCAAAAATAATCATACTGCGCGTCAGAATATTCGCGCCTTCCACAGTAATTCCAATAGGAGCTCCCTGGTAAGCACGAGCAATAAAATTAGAGGGTCCAAGGCAGATCCCCTTACCACCGGAAATATCCATAGCATCCATCACGGCGAGCTGCCCGCGTTGCGTGCAGTGATATTTAACAATGGCCGATAGGACAGCAGGCTTCTCTCCGAGCATAATACCGCTGGTAATCAGTGTTGCTGCTGCATCCATAACCCAGGCGTTACCGGCGATACGGGCCAAAGGCTCTTCGATTCCCTCCATTTTACCAATTGAAACTTTGAACTGACGGCGAATATAAGCATAAGCGCCGATCGCCATAGCTATGCTCTTCAGACTACCGGTCGCATTAGACGGTAACGTAATCCCACGGCCTGTTGAGAGGCACTCTACTAACATGCGCCAGCCCTGGCCTGCCATTTTTGGACCACCGATGATGTAATCGACGGGTACAAATATATTGTCACCTCTGGTTGGACCATTTTGAAAGGGTACATTCAGTGGAAAGTGGCGCTGACCAATTTCTATTCCCGGCGTGCTAGCAGGAATCAACGCGCATGTGATCCCTAAATCGACACTATCTCCCAATAAGTGCTGCGGATCGAAGAGTTTAAATGCCAGGCCCAGTACGGTGGCAATCGGCGCCAGTGTAATGTAACGTTTATTCCAGCTAAGACGCATGCCCAGTACCGGTTTACCCTGCCACTCTCCCATACATACATAGCCGACATCGGGGATGGCTCCGGCATCGGAGCCTGCTTCAGGACTCGTGAGTGCGAAACAAGGAATCTCTTCGCCGCGCGCTAATCTGGGTAAATAATAATCTTTTTGTTCTGTTGTACCGTAGCGCTGTAATAATTCACCAGGACCGAGTGAATTTGGCACACCGACAGTAATGGATAAAATGCCTGAGACGCCGGACAATTTTTGCAGCACGCGCGACTGGGCATAAGCTGAAAACGCCAGGCCACCATATTTTTTTTTGATTATCATGGCGAAGAAGCGGTGTTCTTTCAAAAAATCCCATAATTCCGGGGGTAAATCGGCAAGCTGATGAGTGATTTGGAAGTCATTTGCCATGCGGCAGGCCTCTTCTACCGGGCCATCGATAAAAATTTGTTCTTCTGTCGTTAACTGTGGCTTTGGATAGTTGTGCAATTTTTGCCAGTCAGGTTTTCCCTGGAATAGATTGCCTTCCCACCAGATTGTTCCTGCATCAATCGCTTCTTTTTCGGTGCGCGACATTGTCGGCATTTTTTGGCTAAAACCGCGCAAAACGGGTCTGGTGAACAGAGTACGGCGCGGTGTCGGAAAATTTAATAGTGACAGAATGACTATGAGTGGCAATAAGACCAAAAATGACCAGCTTTGTACAAAGCTCAGGATAGCCGTACAGATCAACAGAATCAAACTACTCAATAGCAGGCTTACCTTATGATAAAACAATGTGCCAATAAGAAACAAACACGCAACAATACTGAAAATGATCATATAATGAAGCTCCCGATTTGTAAGAATGCCCAGCTGCTAAATACTATACTTGTTGTAATTAATCTCAATATTTTTATCAAAATCATTACATTTTAATCACAAAGTAACCGGCACACTAAGACTGTCAGCCTGTAAGCTTTTTTACACTGTGAATAACAGCACCTGTTTGTTGTTGGCTGTGTTCTTCCGGTACCAGCCCTGGTAAAATTTCTACGCGCCAGGCGCTAAATGAGGGAAGTTGTCCACAGAGTCTAAAAAAAATAAGTTTTTAGAACCTGCTTACAGTTGTTAGTTATCGTGAGCGAAAATCAGACGGAATCAGATGGAATCAGACGAAAAAAGAGGCATTGAATGTACCAGGATTTAATTCGCAGCGAGCTCAATGAGGCCGCTGCCATACTCACGCAATTTCTGAGCAATGATGCCAGTATCATTGCCATCGAACAGGCGGCAGTATTGCTGGCTGACGCATTTAAAACAGGGGGTAAAGTTATCTCCTGCGGGAATGGCGGTTCTCATTGTGATGCCATGCATTTTGCTGAAGAATTAACCGGGCGTTACCGCGAGAACCGTGCCGCTTATCCGGCAATTGCCATTTCTGATGCAAGCCATATATCCTGTGTCAGTAATGATTTCGGCTATCATTATATTTTTTCGCGTTATGTTGAAGCAATAGGCAAAAAAGGGGACGTATTACTGGGAATTTCCACCTCAGGGAATTCAGAAAATATTATCCAGGCCATTATGGCAGCCCGTGCCAAAGAAATGAAAATCATCACACTGACTGGTAAAAACGGGGGCAGAATTGCCGGTTTTTCTGATGTAGAAATCCGTGTGGCGCATTTCGGTTATGCTGATCGTATTCAGGAAGTGCATATTAAAATAATTCATATTTTAATTCAGCTAATTGAAAAAGAGATGCTCAAAGTCTGAAATGTGCCTGCGCTGCGATAACGCCAGCAAGAGCGGGCTAACCAGGTAATAGCACCATTTAATTTATCGTTTTAATGGAAAAGCAAAAACATCATGCGTACCAGCCAATATCTAATTGCTACTTTGAAGGAAATTCCCGCGGACGCGGAAATCATCAGCCATAAATTAATGTTACGCGCGGGGATGATTCGTAAACTGGCCTCGGGACTTTATACCTGGTTGCCTACAGGTATACGGGTGCTGAAAAAAGTCGAAAATATTGTACGTGAAGAAATGAACAGTGCTGGTGCGATCGAAATCGCGATGCCTATGGTGCAACCGGCAAATTTATGGCAGGAAAGTGGTCGTCTGGAACAGTATGGTGCAGAATTATTGCGTTTTTCTGATCGCGGTGAACGTGCTTTTGTTTTGGGTCCCACCCACGAAGAGGTCATTACTGATTTGATCCGAAATGAAATTAATTCATACAAACAGTTACCTCTCACTGTTTTTCAGATTCAGACTAAATTTCGTGATGAAGTACGCCCGCGTTTTGGCATTATGCGCGCCCGTGAATTTCTGATGAAAGACGCCTATTCTTTTCATACCACTCAGGCCTCTTTGGAGGCAACCTATAACGCCATGTATATCGCCTATAGCAAAATTTTCAGTCGCATGAATTTGGATTTCAGAGCGGTCCAGGCAGACACAGGGTCTATTGGAGGTAGTGCTTCCCATGAATTTCAGGTGCTGGCTGACAGTGGTGAAGACAAGATTGTTTTTTCAACGAAATCCGATTTTGCTGCTAACATTGAACTGGCAGAGGCTGTAGCCCCCCTCCAGCAACGTGCTGCTGCAACAGAAGCGCTGCGTATAGTCGATACCCCTGATGCTAAAACCATTACTGAACTGGTTGAACAGTTCAGCGTCCCTGTTGAAAAAACAGTTAAAACTTTGTTAGTTCATGCTGATGCAGAAAGTGGCCATACGTTGATTGCCCTGTTAGTACGGGGTGACCACCACCTGAACGAAGTTAAGGCAGAAAAACTGCCTCAGGTCGCCAGGCCATTGACCTTCGCTACAGAAGATGAAATCCGCGAATATGTCGGTGCCGGGCTAGGTTCCTTAGGGCCGATCGGGATGCCGGCACTCACTATCGTGGATCGAAGTGTGGCGGTAATGAGTGACTTTAGTGCAGGGGCCAGTATTGATGGTAAGCACTATTTCGGTATCAACTGGGGCAGAGATTTACCACTACCGCAGGTGGCAGATATTCGCAACGTAGTGCAAGGAGATATTAGCCCGGATGGCTCTGGTAGCCTGGTGATAAAACGCGGTATAGAAGTAGGGCATATTTTCCAGCTGGGTACCAAATACTCTGAAATCATGAGAGCGACCGTACAGGGTGAAGAGGGACGGAATCAAGTAATGACCATGGGTTGTTATGGCATTGGCGTTTCTCGCTTGGTTGCGGCCGCTATCGAACAACACCATGATGATCGTGGTATTATCTGGCCTGATGTCATTGCTCCCTTCCACGTTGCTATTCTGCCAATAAACAGGCATAAATCGTTTCGTGTCAAAGAATTATCAGAGAAACTTTATGACATGCTGTGTGCTCACCAGATTGACGTGATTCTGGATGACCGCAAAGAGCGTCCCGGTGTCATGTTCGCTGATATGGAGCTTATCGGTGTTCCGCATACTCTGGTGATTGGAGATCGTCATCTGGATAATGATGAAAGTGATAATAATGAGAGTAATAATGGTAAGATTGAATACAGAAATCGCCGCTCTGGTGAAAAAATCATGGTCAGCAGCGATACAATAGTTGCCTTTCTGCTGGACAGGCTCTGCTAAGGTTATTGTACTGCGCACCGCTGCCAGATCTCATTTCGTCATATGCCGCTAATTTTTTTTGAGATGCAGCGGTAATGTATTTCGGGCTTGCGCCATTCCTCGGGTGGCGCTTATGATTTACGCCGCCAGATTGTCCCCTGATGGCTGTCCTCCAGCTCTACTCCCATCTCATTTAGCCGGTCACGCGCAGAATCTGCCAGCGCCCAGGCTTTAGCTGTACGTGCATCGTCACGCTGTTTGATCAACGCCTCGATTTTAGTGCTTTCTTGAGTGCTTTCTTTACTGAGTTCGTTAGCGGAGGATTGCGCGCAATTATGCAAAAAATCATCCGGATCTTGTTGCAGTAAACCCAGCACTCCAGCCAGGTTACGCAACTGTGCCGCCAGGCTATTAGCTGCTATATTATTTTCACCTTTCAGATAATTAATCTCTCTGGCCATCTCAAACAGTACGGAGCAGGCGGCCGGCGTATTGAAATCATCATCCATAGCAGCACGAAAATTTGCTTCAAAGACCTCTCCCTGAGCCTCTGCATTACTATCTGTCCCACGCAATGCAGTATACAAACGTTCCAGGGATGTTCTCGCTTGCTGTAAGCTTTCTTCGCTATAACTAAGCTGGCTACGGTAGTGCGCTGATATCAGAAAATAACGTACCGTTTCCGCATCGAAACAGCGCAATATTTCACGGATGGTAAAAAAGTTAGCGGCTGATTTTGACATTTTTTCTTTGTCTGTCATTACCATGCCAGAATGCATCCAGTAATTAACGTAAGGACCATCATGGGCACAACCTGACTGGGCGATTTCGTTTTCATGGTGTGGAAACATCAGGTCTGAGCCACCACCATGGATATCAAAATGCAATCCCAGCTGTTTTGCACTCATTGCGGAACACTCAATATGCCAGCCAGGACGGCCAGTGCCCCAGGGAGATCCCCAACCAGGTTCTCCTGGCCTTGCGAGCTTCCATAATACAAAATCCAGCGGACTGCGTTTTGTGTCAGTAACCGCGACTCGTGCTCCCGCTTGCAGTTGTTGCAGATCCTGACGGGATAACAGGCCATAATCAGGATGAGTGCTGACGGCAAACAGCAGATCACCGTTAGTGCCTGCATAGGCATGACCACGCTCGAGCAGACACTGAATTAGGGCAATTATTTCACTAATATGGTGAGTTGCATGCGGTTCAAAATCCGGGCGGGCTATATTCAGGGCATCAAAATCCTGATACATCTCCTGCAACATGCGCGATGTCAGCTGATCACAAGTTTCACCATTTTCTGCAGCACGTTTAATTATTTTGTCATCAATATCAGTGACATTGCGTACATATGTCAGGGAATAACCCAGGTAGCGTAAATAGCGTGCTGCAATATCAAATGCGACAAAAGTACGCCCATGGCCAATATGACAGAGGTCATAAACAGTGACGCCACAGACATACATACCGACTTTTCCGCTGTGAATGGGCCTGAATGCCTCTTTTTGCCGACTCAGGGTATTAAAAATTTTCAGCATCCAGGTATTCCTTAGATTTTTGTTTGTGTGCGGCATATTGAAACGTTATCTATTCTGCTTTGCAAGATCGGAATTGATGCCATAACGCGATTTCCATGATAACTCATTCAGACTGCACATCAGTGCTGACGGGGTTACGCAGAATATGATATAAGAGCCGTCGGTCAGAACCGGTGCATGATTGTTGTCAACGAAATCAGGTCGGGGATAAAACGCAGACAGATACAGCAAATTGTGAATAATTTCTCAAAATAATATCGTTACTGGAAAATACAGGCAGGATTTTTATCATGGTTACCTTTCACACTAATCACGGCAACATTGTTATCAAAACTTTTACAGAGCAGGCTCCAGAAACCGTTAAAAATTTACTGCAATATTGTAAAAATAGTTTCTATAATAACACTATTTTTCATCGTGTTATTAACGGGTTTATGATACAGGGCGGCGGCTTTGAGCCAGGCATGGTACAGAAACCTGCAACAGCAACAATTAAAAATGAAGCCAATAATGGCTTAAAAAATACCCGTGGTACCGTCGCAATGGCGCGTACCAATGATCCGCATTCTGCAAATACACAATTTTTTATCAATGTGGTTGATAACGATTTTCTGAACTTTAGTGCAGAATCTGCTACTGGCTGGGGTTATTGTGTATTTGCAGAAGTCATCGAAGGTATGGATGTCGTTGATAAGATTAATACGGTAGCAACTGGCCGTCACAGCGGGCATGAAGATGTCCCGAAAGAAGATATTTTCATTGAGAATGTCACGGTCAGCGAATGATGATCACCGGATGAGCGCACTGTTTATCGCAGATCTGCATCTTAGCGAGCAGCAACCGGCGATTACTGCCGGTTTTTTGCGTTTCCTGGCACGTGACGCGGTGCATGCAGACCGTCTGTATATTTTAGGTGATTTGTTCGAGGCCTGGATTGGTGATGACGATCCAAATCCCCTGCATCGCCAGGTTGCTGTAGCGCTGAAATTGTTACACCGGCATGGTGTACGTTGTTATTTTATCCATGGTAATCGCGATTTTCTGCTTGGACAGAAATTTTCCCGTGAAAGCGGGATGACCCTGTTGCCTGATGAAAAAGTGCTGGAATACTGCGGTCACCGTCTGCTTATTTTACACGGAGATACGCTTTGCACCGATGATATCAGCTACCAGAAATTCAGAAAGAAGGTCCATAGTGCACTGATCAGAAAAATTTTCCTGTCGCTGCCGCTTAAACTGCGTCTTCATATAGCAGGTCTGATACGTCAGCACAGTCACAAATCCAGCAGCAAAAAGCCCGACGATATCACTGACGTGAATCTTCGGGCTGTAATTAATCTGTTACAACAACACAATGTTAACTGGATCATCCACGGCCATACTCATCGTCCGGCGATCCACAAAGTGCCGCAGTGCGCCCGCAGCGCATGCCGTGCAGTACTGGGTGCATGGCACACTCAAGGCTCAATGATAAAAGTCAGCGCGAATACGATTGAACTGATTGAGTTCCCACTGTAACTCACCGCTACTCGCCCCGAGTTTTTTAAAACATCAGCGCAGTAAAAAATGGCTGATATTAACAGTTCTGATTTTCAGCAAATTAGAAGTAATAACCGACACCAAGAACCCACGTACCCGCTTTCATGTCATTAATTTTTGAATATTCATAAGAAGCATCAATCGCAACATTTTCCATCGGATTAAATTGCAGGCCTGCACCGTAAGCCATCGCATTTTTTGATGCTGTGTCACTTGTTGATCCCGTAATCTCGTGTTTTCCGCGTGCAGCACCGATAGTGGCATAGGCGCTAACATATTCGTTAAAGCGGAATGATGGCCCTACCATCAGAGAACCATAAGTCAGCTTCGTTGTCTTATCGTTTTCCGATATTTTTTTACTGGTATAAGTCAGTGAAGTAACGACACCCAGCTGAGAATCAAACTCATAGCGATACTTCAGGTTGGCACCTTTCGGTTTCATAGTCTCATCATCATGTTTCGCGTTGGTTTGTGCATATCCCAGTGAAACAGTGTTGCGCGCTTCGGCGTTGGCAGCAGAATGAGCCACCAGCCCCAGAGTTAACGCAGTCAGTGTGATAATTTTCTTCATAAAATTTCCCCATTATTTTTAGAAACAACAACCATACAGCTATTAGAAAGCGGCGATATATAACCATGAAGAAAGATATAATGCAATCCTGTACTGTGCTGCCCCGAAAAAAATGAGCGAAAAATCGCAGAGTAATAATGAATAATATCAAATAAAACAAGCGAATTACACGCGTTTTCCTCTTTGAGCTCTCCTTCATCTTACTACCAACCCGGTGTACCCTGAGTGATTTCGATTGTTTTGATAGTGACTGCCTGGTTTGTTCCGTCCCGGCTGAAAAAACAGGTCGATTTTTGTCAGTAAATTCTCTACAATCTCGCGAGCCCGGTTTACAGCACAATGTTCCCCCCTAAAATATCATGCGTGTCCGCACCGGCTGTTCGAAGGCGTGGTTTTGCTGAAACGGTCTGTCTTGTAGTTCCACAATAGTTTTTAAACGCTTGGGCGAAGTGCCCGCGTGAAACTTATTTAATGGGTAAGCTTTTAAATGAAAACTTTTACAGCTAAATCAGAAACCGTAAAACGTGACTGGTATGTTGTCGATGCGGGCGGTAAGACCTTAGGCCGGCTTGCCACTGAACTGGCCCGTCGGCTGCGCGGCAAACATAAAGCAGAATATACTCCACATGTTGATACCGGGGATTACCTCATTGTCCTGAATGCAGAGAAAATTGCTGTAACAGGCAAGAAGCGTACTGACAAAGTGTATTATCGCCACACAGGTTATGTGGGTGGAATAAAACAAACCACCTTCAGAGAGATGATTACCCGCCACCCTGAGCGTGTGATAGAGATAGCGGTTAAAGGCATGCTGCCGAAAGGCCCGCTGGGCCGTGCAATGTACCGTAAACTCAAAGTTTATGCGGGCACGAAACACAATCACGCGGCGCAGCAACCGCAAGTTTTGGACATTTAACTCGGGATTATGGCAATGGCTGAAAATCAATACTATGGCACTGGTCGCCGCAAAAGTGCTTCTGCACGTGTTTTTATTAAATCGGGAAGCGGTAATATCTGCATTAATCAACGTAGCCTGGAGGTCTATTTCGGCCGTGAGACTGCCCGTATGGTAGTTCGTCAGCCGCTGGAGCTGCTTGATATGGTAGGTAAGTTTGATCTATACATCACGGTTAAGGGTGGTGGTATATCTGGTCAGGCGGGTGCTATTCGTCACGGTATCACACGCGCACTGATGGAATATGATGAGACTTTACGCCCGGAATTACGCAAAGCAGGTTTCGTTACGCGTGATGCGCGTGAGGTTGAACGTAAAAAAGTCGGTTTGCGTAAGGCCCGTCGTCGGCCACAGTTCTCTAAGCGTTAATGAATTGCTGCTTTATGCTGATATTAAAACCCAGTGAAACGCTGGGTTTTTCCTTTTTTTAATATTATTGTAGAACATAACAATTGTCATCGATGAACAGCCAGTGCCATTGACTGCAACCTGTTCAGAACGAAGATGAAATTTCTGCACTACTCTTGCCACAATTACAGAACTACAGACAGAATTTGTAAAACTGACCGCTACTTTTTTCCGTTTTTCCGGGCTGTCGCGGCGTGGCGGGTTGTTTTTTTCGTTTTATTTTCCGGATAACCTGGAGGTTTTCATGGCCGTCGCTGCCAATAAACGTTCGGTAATGACGCTGTTTTCCAGCCCGACCGATATTTTTAGCCATCAAGTCCGGATTGTTTTGGCAGAAAAAGGTGTCAGTGTTGAAATTGAGCAGGTGGAAGCGGACAATCTGCCACAGGATTTGATCGATCTGAACCCCTACCGTACGGTACCAACGCTCGTGGATCGCGAATTAGTACTGTACGAATCACGTATCATAATGGAATATCTTGATGAGCGCTTCCCCCATCCGCCCTTGATGCAGGTTTATCCGGTAGCTCGGGGTGGCAGCCGTCTGATGATGTATCGCATTGAAAAAAATTGGTATTCCTTGTTGCAGACCATTGAGCAGGGTAACGTTCAGCGGTCTGATGCTGCACGTAAGCAGTTGCGTGAGGAGTTACTGGCCATCGCACCTATATTCAACGAATCACCCTGTTTTATGAGCGAAGAGTTTAGCCTGGTTGACTGCTATATTGCTCCATTGTTATGGCGTCTGCCCGTGCTGGGTATTGAACTGACGGGGGCCGGGTTCAGTGAAGTCAAAGACTATATGACGCGTATCTTTGAACGCAATGCATTCCTGGCCTCTTTAACGGATGCTGAGCGCGAAATGCGTCCACGTACCTAGAAGATTGATCACTATGTCGATATCACCTATGTCTCCGCGCCGTCCTCACCTGCTGCGTGCGTTTTATTACTGGTTGCTTGAAAATCATCTCACACCTCATGTTGTGGCAGATATCAGCTGTCCGGGTGTGATGGTGCCGATGGATTTAGCACGCGATGGTCGGGTTGTGCTGAATATAGCACCATCGGCTGCGGCTAACCTCTCATTAGGCCAGCATGATGTGTGTTTTGACGCCAGTTTTGGTGGCATTTCGCGCCATATAACGCTCCCCATGGCTTCCATTTTAGCAATTTATGCCCGCGAAAACGGTGCCGGAACAGTGTTTGAACCTGCTGATTATGACCTTCATTGTGACGACCGGCCCGAAGTAACGGAACAACCGGATGCGGACGGATTAGCACTGGTTGCGAAGAGCCCCCGCATGGATGAAGGGGTGGACAACAGAGAGAATCCTGATAATAACGATGATGATCCACTGCCGCCGCACCGGGCCCCTCCGGTACTACGGGTGGTTAAATAACGGGTGATTAAATAATAGAGCACTCCGCTTAGATTTGCGTGGTCAGCGCCGTGTTGTTAGTAACGCCAGCGCGCGCGCCACCACGTTTTCTGTTGTAAAACCGAACGCCTGAAACAACTGCTCTGCCGGGGCAGATTCGCCAAAGGTTGTCATTCCCAGCACCGCGCCCTGAAGCCCGACGTATTTATACCAGTAGTCTGAAATGCCGGCCTCAACCGCCAGGCGCGTCTGCACTGCAGCTGGCAGCACCGACTCGCGGTAAGCGGCATCCTGTTTGTCGAAAATATCCGTCGCAGGCATGGATACTACCCGTACCTGCCAGCCCGCCGCGCTAAGTTGCTTGCTGGCAGCCACTGCCAGCTCAACCTCCGAGCCAGTGGCTATCAGGATGAGTTCTGGTGTACTGGCACACTCCCGCAGTACATAAGCGCCCCGTTTGATACTGGCCAGTTGCAGCGCCGTGCGTGGCTGTTGCGGCAGCGTTTGCCTGGAAAAAATAAGCGCCGTCGGGCCCTCATCGCGCTCAATGGCACAGCGCCAGGCCACCGCAGACTCCACCTGATCACAGGGCCGCCAGGTGCTCATATTAGGGGTAAGGCGCAGGCTGGCAGTTTGCTCAACCGGCTGATGAGTCGGGCCATCTTCACCCAGGCCAATGGAGTCGTGGGTATAGACAAAAATAGTGCGAATCTTCATTAATGCTGCCATACGGACCGCATTACGTGCATAGTCAACAAAGGTCAGAAAGGTGGCGCCATAAGGGATAAACCCCCCGTGCCGCGCGAGTCCGTTCATTATTGCTGACATGCCAAACTCACGCACGCCGTAGTGCAGATAGTTGCCGGCGATATCTTCCATCAGAGGGCGAGAGCCAGACCACAAAGTCAGGTTACTGGGCGCCAGATCAGCAGAACCGCCCAGCAGCTCTGGCAATAACGGCGCAAATTTTTCCAGTGTATTTTGTGATGCTTTACGGCTGGCGATGTTTGCCGGATTAGCCTGTAACTGGGCGATAAACTGGTCAGCCTGCATCGCCCAGTGTTCAGGCAGTATACCGTTGATGCGCCGCGTCAATTCCGCCGCAAGCGTGGGATAGCTACTCTTATAAGCAGCAAAAAGCCCGTTCCATGCAGCTTCTTTTGTCAGGCCTGAGGCCCTGGCGTCCCAGGCACCGCGGATTTCCACCGGGATGTCAAAAGCGGGCCAGCGCCAGCCCAGCGCCTGGCGGGTTGCGGCGATTTCAGTTTCACCCAGCGGCGCACCGTGCACGTCATGGCCGCCGGCTTTATTGGGCGAGCCAAAACCAATAACGGTTTTACAGATAAGTAGCGAGGGTTTATCGTTGATCTGACGGGCCTGTTCAATCGCTGCCCCTATCGCCAAAGCATCATGCCCGTCGATATCACGTACCACATGCCAGCCATAGGCTTCAAAACGCGCTGCGGTGTCATCGGTAAACCAGCCACTTACATGGCCATCGATAGAGATACCGTTGTCATCATAAAACGCGGTCAGTTTGCCGAGCTTCAGGGTGCCGGCCAGCGAGCACACCTCGTGGGAGATGCCCTCCATCAGGCAGCCATCGCCCACAAATACATAGGTGTGATGATCAATAATCTTATAGCCTGGGCGGTTAAACTGTGCGCCCAGCGTGCGCTCGGCAATGGCAAATCCCACTGCATTAGCAAGACCCTGTCCCAGCGGGCCGGTAGTGGTTTCCACTCCCGGAGTACAGCCATATTCCGGGTGCCCTGGCGTTTTGGAATGCAACTGGCGGAAATTCTTTAACTGCTCCAGCGGTAAATCGTAACCACTTAGATACAACAGACTGTAGAGCAGCATCGATCCATGGCCATTTGAAAGCACAAAACGATCACGATCAAACCAGCGCGGATTGCCGGGGTTATGCTTCAGATAGTCGCGCCACAACACTTCGGCAATATCGGCCATCCCCATTGGGGCACCAGGATGGCCGGAATTGGCCTGCTGCACGGCATCCATACTCAGGACACGGATGGCATTGGCCAGTGATTTACGATCGAACATAGCGACTCCGTCAGGGATAAATAAGCGTCTGACAGCTATTTTCTCAGACCCGGTGCAACCAGCGCAATGATTAAAACGCACTATCCTGTCACAGGGATGATGTTAATGATTTTTTAATAAATTTATTATAAGCGTTATATAGTAGTTATTTTGTATAAGTTATGTACTATTAAATCATATGAGTGAATGATGATTTTCTATTCTAATTACAATGCAATATGGGGGATATGATTATGATGGGACCAGTGGGAAATACGCCCAGAGCAATGACTACTACTGTTATTGCAGGTACCGATGGTGGCGCTGCGAATGACAAAGCTAAACCGCAGGGATTATTTAGCAGTATACGTTCTATTATCAATACCGCCATGGGCAAGCCGCTGACCATATCAAATATGGTGAAGGTGATGGTGCAGATAAGTGATGCCTTCAGAGATAGTGCAAAAAGTTTTTTTTCCAGTTTCACTGGGGTGCGTAGTGGCGGGCAGGCCAGCAGTGCGGAAAATTCGGCTAACGCTGCTGCGAAAGAGGCACAGCGTGACAAAAATGTGGACGACATCTTCGGCGGCGGTTCCGGGAAGGCCAGCAGTGCGGAAAGTATGACTAAAACTGCCGCAACGCCGACACTGACACCGCAGCAGAAAATCAAAAATATGAATGATCTCTGCGAGATCATCAAAGATACGATTAATAATCGTAATACTGATGGATTATTTCGGAAACCTGGTAGCGCAGCTACGATAAGCGCTCTTAGGGCAGAGTTAGCCACCGAGAACGGACTAAGCGTCAAAATGAAAGAAAAGTTAACAGATGACGAAAACGTAACGATAAACCAAAACATACATGCCTACTGTTCGATAGTCAAAACAGAGTTGAGAGAGTGCTCACCTATTGATACCGCTATATTTCAGAAGATGAAAAATGATCCTAATCAGGCAGCTAGTATATTAAAAACAGCAGTTGAGCTATTACCTGAGCATGAACAAACACAATTTAACCAGCTGATGGATTTTTTGGCTGACACCTATAGAAGTGCGCCTGATAATAATAAGGAGGGATTTACTCAAAGCTCTGTTCAGCTGTCATTGGGGCTATCATTGTTCACAAAATTGCCTGACATAACTGACATGGCTAAGGCCAAGGAGCAGACTTCAGAGCAAAATAATTTCACGAAAATAATTCTGGCAAACTGGAATAAACCTGCTGTTACAGAATAAGATAGCCGGAGTTGCAGTTACCTCTAATTTCAAACCCTGACGAGGCCGCGCGGCATGTTATGCAAAGCGCGCGGCCTCGTTTTTTTGCTGTACAGATTTTTTGCTGCACAGATACAGCGCATGACTCTTCGGATAGTGTTAAAAATTGTCCATTAATTCCAAAGTACTTTTGATCGCCAAAGTGCTTTTGATCTGATTGCCGAAGATCCGTTTGCCGTGCGTCTGGCATTCCGTTAGAATGCCGCCAAAGTTGCCGTTACGTATTACTTCAATGAAATAAAATCACCGGGCGAGTGATTTTTAGCTGGGTATTTTTTAACAGAGTATTTTTTAACAGAGAAAAATCATGTTCACTATCAATACAGAAATTCGTAAAGAGCAGGGTAAAGGTGCGAGCCGCCGCCTGCGCGCCGCGGGCAAGTTTCCGGCAATCGTCTACGGTGGCGAAGAGGCACCGGTCGCTATTACGCTTGATCACGACACTACCAAAAATATGGAAGTCAAGCCGGAATTTTATGGCAATGTGCTCACCCTGGTTATCGATGATAAAATCACCAAAGTTAAGGTACAGGCTGTGCAGCGCCATCCGTTTAAGCCGAAACTGGCGCATATCGACTTCCTGCGTGTTTAGCTCAGCCCAATAAAATGCCCAGTCTATTGAGTGAATGGTGTGTCGTTCTCAGGTCTGGCGCACCGTCTCTCTTCTCAGTCTCCGTATTCAGTCTGCGTATTCAGTCTCTGTATTGCGTTTCGTCAGTAAAACATAGCGGAAGCGGAAAAATAATACTCTCTGTGACGTGATGTTTTCGTCAGCACAGCATATATGTATTGGTAATTTTTTTTGCGAAAACAGTTCGGGCATCGTTAACTGAAGATTCAGAGCAGGTTAATTTTTTACCAGGATTTTTGTTTCAACTATGGTGATAAACCGTCAGCGCTACCGTGAAAAAGTTTCCCGGATGATTAGTTGGGGGCACTGGTTTGCCCTGTTCAATATACTATTCACCCTGGTACTGGGCAGTCGCTACCTTTTTGTCTCCGACTGGCCGGCTTCGTTGCCGGGCCGCATTTATGCCATTAGCAGTCTGCTGGGGCATTTCAGTTTTATCGTATTCACCGCTTATTTGTTGATAATATTTCCGCTCACGTTTGTGGTGATGTCTCAGCGCTGGCTGCGCGTTTTTTCTGCCGTTATTGCGACCACAGGGCTGACCCTGTTACTGGTCGACAGCGAAATTTTTACCCGTTTTTATTTACATCTTAGTCCGTTTGTCTGGGAGTTAGTGGTTAATCCAGAGCAAAGCGAACTGGCCCGCGACTGGCAGTTGATGTTTATTTGTGCGCCAGTCATTTTTTTGCTGGAAATGACGTTTGGTGCCTGGTGCTGGCAGAAGCTGCGCTGGCTTCGTCGCTATCGGCTGGGGAAATCACTGGCCGTACTATTTATCAGCGCTTTTTTGGCCACTCATTTGCTCTATATCTGGGCAGACGCCAATTTCTACCGCCCAATCACCATGCAGAAGAACAAATTTCCTCTCTCTCATCCTATGACTGCCCGTACATTTCTGGAAAAACACAGACTACTTGATAAGCACGAATACCAGCGCAAACTGGCACAATTTGGTGATCCGGCAGCGCTTGCTGTTGAATATCCACTCAGTACTGTCACTTTTAACGAATCCGCCAGCCACTACAATTTATTGATGGTTGTGATTGACGGACCGGGCAGCCCCATAACATTAAAAAGTATGCCGACATTAGTAAATTTTGCTAACTCCGGTATTGAATTTACCAGCCATTATAATTCGGGTTACAGGAAAGATACTGGCCTGCTTAGCCTGTTTTATGGTATTTCCTCAGCCTATCTGGACGGTATCCTCGCGGCGCGGCGGCCTTCTGAATTAATCATTGCCCTGAGTGCGCGAGGTTATCAGTTTGGTTTTTTCTCGTCCGATGGTTTCGATACACCACTTTATCGCCAGGCATTGCTGGCTGATTTCTCATTACCTGCCCCGTTAAAACAGAGCAACTGGCAGACAGCTTTACAATGGCAAAAATGGATAACCCATTGTGATGTCAGCATTCCATGGTTTTCCTATATTAACCTGCATGGTAACGGGATGCAGGCAACGGCAGCGGAGCAGCATGGTAATGCTCACGGCATTGATGATCAAATTGCCGCCATACTCAATACGATAGAAAAAAAAGGTATCTCAAATAATACGGTTATTATTATTACGGCCGTTAACGATAATGGTGCTAATAACGGAAGGGCGATCGACAATTTTAGTCGTCAGCAATTGCGGACTCCGTTACTCATTCACTGGCCTGATATACCTGCGCAAAAGATAAACAAATTTACCAGTCATGAAGATATAATGACCACGTTAATGCAAAAATTATTATATGTAAAAAATTCACCCTCCGATTATTCGCAAGGAGAAGATCTGTTTGCAGCGAGTCGTAAGCATAACTGGATGGTCACTGGTGAAAATGGTACGCTGATTATTACTATGCCAACTCAAACTCTGGTACTCGATAATAACGGGACTTACCAACTTTTTGATTTTCAGGGCAATCAAATCAAAAATGAAAAACCTCACTTGGCCCTGCTGCTTCAGGTTTTAACTGATGTAAAACGTTTCATCGCTGATTAACCTCACTACACAAGCCAGGCAAAAAGTGCTGTTTTTTCTTTCAGCGAAGAGCTTCCACGGAGAATTTCCAGCGGAGAATTTCCAGCGAAGAGAAGAGCGGCATCCCTCGGTTTCCTGACATTCAAAGCTGTGATATCCAGACGGCTACGTAACGTAGTTTCTGGGTTTACGGGCCGCTTACAGCACGCCGATTTTCTGGTCGGGATCTTCCTCATATAGCAATGGCACTGTTAACAAAGTACATTTCAAGGTAACATTTTATTTTTTAGCAACGTTTAAAAAATGAAAGAGAGACATTACCCGATTGAGGAAGCGGATTTTATAAAAAATATTGAGCCTCTCATTATCAGGCAACAAACGTCCTGGCAGGCCAGAAAAAATTAGCCATTATCAATTTTTTTGCGCTGCATTTTGCCTGTTGAGAACAGGTATACCCTGGCGTGACCTGCCTTCGTTTTACGGAAACTGGCATACTATTTACACCCGTTTTAAGCGCTGGAGTGAAAACGGCCTGTTCTGGCATCTGCTTTATCAGCTACAGCAAAAAAATAAACGACTCATCGATTGTACATGGGTGGACAGCACGACAGTCGCGTTACATCGCACAAAAAACCATGTCGGTCTTTCAGGCGATTATTTGCGGGGAACCTGTCTGTCTGAGGGTCAGCGGACAGATATGAAGGTGTTTTCTGAACGATGGGCAACAGGAAACTGGCAAGATACCAGGTACGTGATAACCGACAAAGGGTACAATTTTTACAATATCAGAAAGCGTATTCGTGATAGCGGAAAACATCCGGTCATTCCGCGCCGCCACGGGGCTGGCTGGCCCTGCGTTTTGATAAACTGGCCGTCACTTTTTTCTCTTTCTTCGCTATTACCTGTCTTAAGGCCTTTCAACTACTTTATTAACAGTGCCATATTGGATCTTACTTTGTTGGATCTTGCAGAGGTGCACCGCTTGAAGTTGTTAAGCGGTATATTCAAAACCAGCGGATTTTTTCAAAGTATCTCGCATTATTGGACTGCAATTTTCCGTGAATTCATTTTTTTATTGGCTCTGAGGTTTATATTGAGTATTTGCGAATTGCATGATCGGGTTATATTTTATTGTAATGAAAAACATAAGATTTCAACAACCCTCAGGATAAATTTATAACTTTATAAATTTACCAAAGGAGTAGTAATGGGACACTTATCAAAAGAAAAAATCCGTCAGGCAAAGGAATGCTTTGAAAAATTGGGACTTATTACATCTCGTTCACAATTTGGAGGATATAGCCTGTCAGTTAATGCGGTGATGCTTGCAATCGTTTTTGATGGCAAATTGTATTTACGAGCCAACGATGAGACTGAAATTTTTTTTCGGGAGCGCGGGATGATGCATTTTGTTTATTCCAAACGAGGTATGCCAATATCCCTGCGCTATTATCATGTTGATGAGTCTCTATGGAATGATAATAAGACCTTGCTGCGTTTTGCACAACTCTCCTATGAAGGGGCTTTGGCTGAATTTACACGCAAACAATCGAGTACTACCAGGTTAAAAGATTTGCCTAATCTGAGCATTGGCCTCGAACGATTGTTGTGGAAAGCAGGGATTAAAAATGTTCATGATTTACGCAACAAGGGCGCAAAACACAGTTATTTGAAATTGAAAATGGTGCAAAAAACACTGGGAATTAATGTGTTATTGTCTCTTGCAGGGGCGATAAGCGGATACCATCAGGCTGTTTTACCTGTAATAGTGCGCAACGAACTACTGGAGTGGTTTAAAGAAATCACAATGCTGCCAGGTAATTCCAGGAGTGGGGTCCGGCGCCATCCAGACTAAACCTCCCCTATACCTAACGGCCATAGGTATCTACATATTTCCGCTGATTAGTGTTATTAACATTCAGCATGCATTTTGGTCGATGCTGCATCGGGTTTACCGATTGCGCCTGTGGGTCAGTCGCTCAGTGATGAACAAGGATACCGTTCTACATTTAATGATGAGTTACATTTTTACCAGTCACACTTTGACGCATTAACGACAGATATTGCCCATATTGAGGCGTTGAACCTTGACACGAGTTTCGCAGCGGGCTAACTGGGATGAGCCAGTAATGATCTGATGTGGTCAGTAATGGCGTTTTTGATGACAGCCCAGTTTTGTTGGTAAAACGTTATTTTTTGAGACAGGCGACGCTTATGCTGCTCAAACCACGCTGCGATGGCGAGGAAAATATGATTTCTTTGCGCCCGGCCTGTGCGGGCCTGACAGCGTTCTATGCCACAGGTTCAGACCAGCGGGCATCCGTGACAGCTTTCATCAGTGCACTAGTGAAAGCATTTCAAAACTTCGCTGAATTTCAACAAAAATTCGGAGATGTTTTAGTTTAACTTCAGAGCATACAGCTTTGGCTCCGCCAAAATCATCGAGGAAGTCTTCGTTGGGTGTTGTTATCTGGCGACCCATCGGCTCATTAACATGTCTTCATTTGAAAATATGACGCCCGATTCTTACGCCGACGCTTCCGGCAATATTGTCCTGCGCATTTTGGTCCCCAATGTGTATACACCACCTTAAGGGTCGATACCATAAAGGTCGGCAATGGGCGTTTGTTCAAAAAGGGCAATCTCGATGTGAAAGCATCGCTGGCCGCGGTAATTAATTTCTGATGCAAGAAATTTTCATGATGGACTCTCTCTTCCCACCGCCCTCCTCCGAAGCGCTAAAAATGATGATGCTGACGGTGCTGCGTGACAAAAAGATCGCGGAGACGGACTGGACACAATTGCAGGATGTGCTTTTTTCTCAGCAAAAAAAGGCAGAATTTGCGACTTACCGCCAGGCGCTGCAGGATCTTCCTCAGAATTGCAAGGATCCAGAGACTATCCTCTGGCCGGTAAAACCGAGAGATTGATGTGTACATATATGTGTACTTAAATGAACGCTTAAATATATTGTCATCTAACACCAATAAGTTAGATTTTATATAAATATTAATATGTTTAATTTAAATAACAATAAAATACTTTATATCATTTTATTATAAAATAACGAAATAGGATTATTTTATAATGAGTTACTATTTTTTTATTCCTGATAAAGTGCGGATGGAAATATATTTCTATTCAAGTTAAAAAACAAATTTTTATTAAATACTTTATTAAGGATATTATAATGAGTTTCGAGAACGAAAATAAATATTATGGCTGGATTCGTGATCTTCCTGATCACAGAGATCATCTTTATGCGGCGCCTGTTGTAACCCTCAATGCACTCCCTGACAGGGTTGATCTCAGAAACCTGTTTCCTCCTGTTTATAACCAGGGAAATCTCGGGAGTTGTACCGCCAATGGCATTGCAGCAGTACTTCAGTTTGAACGTTTCAAGCAAGGCCTGACACCCGATTTTATTCCTTCCCGGCTTTTTATCTACTATAACGAACGTGTAATGGAAAATACCGTCAATTCAGATTCCGGAGCATCGATACGTAGCGGCATCAAGAGTGTTGCACAGCAGGGAGATTGTCCTGAAAGCAGATGGCCCTATGACATTACGCAGTTTAAAGTTCGTCCCCCGCAACAGTGCTATGACGAAGCGCTAAGATACCAAGTCCTTAGCTATTCAAGTGTGGTGCAGGATATCAACCAAATGAAGGGCTGCCTTGCTTCAGGCCATCCGTTTGTATTCGGCTTTATGGTCTATAGCGGCTTTAACAGCAGGGAAACGGCACAATCCGGGAGAGTACCGATGCCGAATTACTCAGAACGGCCTTCAGGTGCTCATTGTGTCGTTGCTGTCGGTTACGATGATTCACAGCAGCGCTTCCTGATACGTAATTCATGGGGCAGCGGCTGGGGAATGCAAGGTTATTGCACCATGCCATACGGTTACCTAGCAACCTCAAGCTTCGCTAGTGATTTCTGGACAATTCGCACTGTTCGCTCTTTAGCTGCCTGATTGATGGATATTAAGCACCCCGTTGCGGTTTTTTGATTTTATTTAAAATATCATCGAATGCACAAACCAGCCTTCTGGCAAATGCTGGAGAGCTGGCTAGCGTTTTGACAGGTTATATCAGGGGAGCAGAGAGAGCTGATCTGCTCCCTCTTTTTCCACTTGCGGCGGCAACATATGCTCGCGTTTCATCCCCAGTTTCAGTGCCAGCGCAGAAGCAACGTAAATCGATGACAGTGTACCGATAGCAACACCTGTCAGCATAGTCAGCGAAAATCCTTGCAGCATGGTACCACCGAACAGATAAAGCATCAGCACGACGACCAGCGTGGTAGCTGAAGTCATCATGGTGCGGCTTAAGGTCTGCGTCAGGGAAATATTGACGATATCGACCGTTATGCCACGACGGATTTTACGAAAATTTTCACGAATACGATCCGAAACCACGATGCTGTCATTTAATGAATAACCAATAACCGACATTAAAGAGGCCACGATTGTCAGGTCAATCTCGGTACGCAGCAGCGATAAAATACCCGCAGTGATAACCACATCATGTACCAGAGCAATCACAGCACCTAAGGCCAGGCGCCATTCAAAACGGAGCACGACATAGAGAAAAACAGACAATAAAGCCGCTAATAATGCCATAGCACCCGCCTCTGCCAGCTCACTACCAACACTGGGGCCGACGAACTCAATACGCTTTACCGTTGCCTGTTTATCAATCGATGCATTAATAATGCTAATAATTTGATTACCCAACAATTGCTGCCCGGAACGTTCTGTTGTCGGTGGCAGACGCACTATAACATCCCGGCTACTGCCAAAATTTTGCAAAACAGGGTCAGAAAAACCGGCATCACTCAGGGCATTACGCATCTCGTCGAGATTTGCCGGATTTTCCAGACTAATTTCAATGACGGTACCACCCGTAAAATCAAGCCCCCACTCAAATCCCCTGACTGAGATTACGATGACCGATGCGATTAGCAGTAGCAGTGAGACAGCGAATGCCAGATTGCTCCAGCGCATAAAATCATAGACTTTACGACCATAATTGAGTTGCTCAACGCTATATTTTTCAATACGAGAACCCTGTGCCAAAACTGAGCTCCTTAAATAGATAATTTACTGATACGTCTGCCGCCGTAAAGCAGATTAACGACAGCACGAGTGCCCACTATCGCCGTAAACATCGACGTGACAACACCAATAGCCGTAGTAATAGCAAAACCCTTAATTGAACCCGTACCCACCGCATAGAGAATCACCGCCGTGATAAGTGTCGATATATTAGCATCCACAATACTGGAACATGCACCTTTATACCCTTCATGTATTGCCAGCTGGATCGATCGGCCATTTTTAAGTTCTTCTTTAATCCTTTCATTAATTAATACGTTAGCATCAACAGCTACCGCAACCGTCAGCACAATGCCGGCTATTCCAGGCATCGTCAGCGTTGCCCCAGGTAGCAACGACATCACACCGATAATCAGTAGCAGGTTAACTAACAGCGCACCGCTGGCTATCAAACCAAATTTACGGTAATAGACCACCATAAACAGGACTGACACGCTCAAACCCCACAGACAGGCCTCCAGACCCTGGGCAATATTTTTTAAACCTAATGTTGGGCCAATGGTTCTCTCTTCCACAATCTGAATCGGTGCGGTCAGCGCACCCGCCCGCAGCAACAAAGAAAGCTGACGCGCCTCAGCCAGATTATCTATCCCGGTGATCCGGAAGCTGTTTCCAAGGCGCGACTGAATCGTCGCCACGTTGATCACTTCTTCCCGTTTCGTCAAAATTGCGCGCCCGCTGGCGTCTTTTTTGCCGCTGTCAACGTATTCGACAAACAGTGTCGCCATCGGTTTACCAATATTGTCTTTCGTAAAATCAGACATCTTCGATCCACCGACGCTATCCAGAGAAATGCTCACCTGAGGCTGATTATATTCGTCGGTACTGGCGGTCGAATCAGTAATATGCATCCCGGTCAGGATAACGCGCCGGTACAGGACTACCGGGCGTCCATCGCGGCTCTCTTTGACTTCAGAATCTGCCGGGATATACGGTATTGCAATGACAGAGGTATCAATTTTGCTGTTAACCAGACGGAATTCCAGCGTCGCGGTTGCACCAAGAATTTCTTTGGCATGCGCGGTATCCTGAATACCCGGTAATTCAACCCGGATGCGTTCCGCACCCTGCCGCTGCACTAATGGCTCAGAAACCCCCAGCTGATTCACCCGATTACGTAAAATGGTGATATTTTGCTGTACGGCTAACTCGCGCGCTTCCTCCAGGCCCGCCTCCGAAATTTTGATATTCAGCGCATTATCGCCACCGTAACTAAAAATCCAGTCCGGATGACGTACAGAGAGCCAGCTCATGGCGCTATCGCGGACTTTATCATCGATAAAGCTCACTTTAAGCCCGTAGTTACCCCGTTTTTCCAGTGCCGCATTTTCCAGTGCCACATAAGAAATATTTTTTTCACGCAGGTCGCTGCGCGCACTGTCCATGACGTGTTCCTGCAACTTACTCAATACGGTATCCATATCGACTGCCATCAGGAAATGCACGCCACCACGCAAATCAAGACCCAGTTTCATTGGCGCCGCACCAAGCCGGGCCAGCCAGGCCGGTGTTGCCGGAGCCAGGTTTAATGCAACAACGTATTTTTCGCCCAGTACCGCCATCAGTGTATCCCGGGCACGCAATTGCACGTCAGAATCCTTAAGGCGCAGTAAAACGGCACCGTCCTCCAGTACCATGGACTTACTGGCGATCTTTTTTTGTTCCAGGATACTTTGAATCTGGCCCAGCACTGCTTCACTGACTCTGTTACCGCGTGCACCGGTTATTTGAACAGCCGGATCTTCTCCATACAGATTGGGAAGCGCGTAGAGCAAACCGATGCAGATTATTACCATTAACATCAGATAGTTCCACAAAGGATAACGGTTTAACACGGTGGTTTCCTTAACAAGCAACAGGCTCCTGAAAAAAGTAAAAATTACAGCGTTTTCATCGTACCTTTTGGCAAAACAGCGGCAACAAAATCACGCTTAATAGTCACTTCAGTGGTTTCATTCAGTGCAATAACGATGTAGCCAGCTTCAGTGACTTTAGTAACACGACCAATTAGCCCACCGCTCGTCAGCACTTCATCATTTTTATTGATGGAATCCATCAGTTTTTTGTGCTCTTTAGAGCGTTTTTGCTGTGGACGCAGGATCATAAAGTAAAAAATAAGACCGAATACCACCAGCATGATAACCAAAGAATACGGACTTCCTTGAGCCGGAGTCGTTGCAGACGCCGCCGCCTCAGAAATTAAAAAGTTCATGCAAATCTCCTTGTTTATTAGTAATCATAACGTTTGCGCCGCATAGCTGTTAGCTTAATGGCAGAATAGGTTTACCTGTCTGGTTATAAAAATCCCTGACAAAACCTTCTAATCTTTCCTCCTCAATAGCCTGACGTAAACCTGCCATTAACCGCTGGTAATAGCGCAGGTTATGAACAGTATTAAGTCGGGCACCCAGTATTTCATTACAACGATCAAGGTGATGCAGGTAGGCACGGCTATAATGGCAACAGGTATAGCAATCACACCCTTCATCCAGCCTGGAGGTATCATCTTTGTATCTGGCATTGCGAATTTTGACCACACCGCTCGTCACAAATAAGTGACCATTGCGTGCATTGCGCGTCGGCATGACACAGTCAAACATGTCGATACCGCGGCGGACGCCTTCAACTAAATCTTCCGGTTTCCCCACACCCATCAGATAACGTGGTTTATTTTGTGGAAGTTGCGTACAGATATGCCCGAGAACGCGATGCATGGCTGCTTTAGGTTCACCAACAGCCAGACCGCCCACAGCGTAACCATCAAAACCAATATCTGCCAGCTCTTTTACAGAAATATCACGTAAATCTTCATATACACTGCCCTGGATGATGCCGAATAACGCATTTTTGTTATTCAAATCATCGAAGCGCCGGCGACTGCGCGCCGCCCAGCGCAACGACATTTCCATTGACTGTTTTGCATACTCCCAGTCAGCAGGATAGGGCGTACATTCATCGAAAACCATAACGATATCGGCACCTAAATCATACTGAATTTCCATGGATTTCTCCGGGCTGAGAAATACCGGTGCCCCATTGTTTGGATTACGAAAATAGACTCCCTCCTCCTTTATTTTACGCATTTTCCCCAGACTGAACACCTGAAAACCACCGGAATCAGTCAGGATGGGACCATCCCAGTGCATAAAATCATGCAGATCACCGTGCAGCCTGATAATGTCTTCGCCTGGGCGTAACCACAAATGGAAGGTATTTCCCAATAAAATTTGGGCGCCCGTTTCCTTTATTTCCTCCGGAGTCATACCTTTTACCGTGCCATAAGTCCCCACTGGCATAAACGCCGGTGTCTCAACTACACCGCGCGCAAACAGTAAGCGACCACGGCGCGCCATCCCGTCTGTTTTTTGTAACTCGTACTTCACGAAGCCTCCGGCAACAGATAAACAACCAGGGTAATACGAACTTACTGGCCCATTTTTTCCTGGGGCAGATTCAGGTTACGACTGATAAACATGGCATCACCGTAACTAAAAAAACGATACTGTTCAGCGATTGCCTGTTGGTAAGCATGCCGGATATTGTTACAACCCGCGAAAGCTGACACCAGCATGATGAGCGTTGATTCTGGCAAATGAAAGTTAGTCACCAGGGAATCCACCAGCTGCCACGGGTACCCTGGGTAAATAAAGATACGGGTATCACCAGTAAATGGCCCGATTAAATCCTCTTTGCAGGCAGCAGCGGCACTCTCCAGGCAGCGAACCGAAGTCGTGCCCACGGCAACCACGCGCTTGCCACGTGCCTTGCAGGCCACCACAGCGGCCACCACTTCACTGGAAACTCGCGCATATTCGGCATGCATAACATGCTGTTCCACATGAGCGCAGCGTACTGGCTGAAAAGTACCCGCCCCCACATGCAGGGTAACGAAGGTCATTGCAATACCTTTTGCACGCAGTGCCGCTAACAGAGGCTCATCAAAATGCAACCCGGCTGTCGGTGCAGCCACCGCGCCAGGATGCTGGCTGTAAACCGTTTGATAGCACTCCCGATCAACCGCTTCATCCTGGCGATCGATATAGGGCGGAAGAGGGATATGCCCTGCTGCATCAAGAATAGTGAGCACATCCCGATTGTCATCAAAATACAATTCAAATAGTGCATCATGCCGTGCCACCACCCTGGCCGTAATCGTTTCATCATCGCCCAACACAAGTTCACTGCCGGGCCGGGGAGATTTGGATGCACGGATATGGGCCAGCGCCCGCTTTTCATCGAGGATCCGTTCCACCAGAATTTCCAGTTTACCGCCACTGGCTTTACGGCCGAACAAGCGCGCCGGGATAACACGGGTATCGTTAAAAACCAGCAAGTCACCCGATTCAAGTTTATCCAGCAAGTCAGTGAAAACACCGTGCGCCAGAGCGCCGGTTGTGCCATCCAGTGACAGCAAGCGGCAACTGCTACGTCGGGTTAGCGGATAACGGGCAATCAAAATTTCTGGAAGTTCAAAAGAAAAATCAGCAACACGCATCGCTCTTCATTCGCTAAAAAATAATTCGCTAAAAAATACGCGGCTTAGTCTAGAGCGGTGTGCCGCGGGCTGCAAGAAATAAGCAGTGAAACAGGGGAAGAGAACATGCTATTTACAGTATACTGCTTCGGCAAGTCTGTTTACGTGTCTATTTATTGGAAACCCTCTATTAAACTAAACAGGAGTAAATTATGGTTCTGGTCGCGCGTCACGCCCCTGACTTCACTGCCGCAGCGGTACTGGGCACCGGTGAAATTGTTGAGGACTTTAATCTGCAAAAACATCTGATGGGCAGAACATCTGTCCTTTTTTTCTGGCCAATGGATTTCACCTTTGTCTGCCCTTCTGAGTTGATAGCGTTTGATAACCGTTACCCGGAATTTCAAAAACGGAACGTTGAAGTCGTTGGTATTTCTATTGATTCGGCGTTCGTACACAGCGCATGGCGCAATACCCCGACAGAAAAAGGAGGAATTGGAGTAATAAAATACGCCATGGTCGCCGATGTTAAGCGGGAGATCCAAAAGGCATACGGCATTGAACACCCCACAGCTGGTGTTGCATTACGGGGCTCTTTTCTGCTCGACGAAAATTATATTGTGCGGCATCAGGTGGTGAACGATCTGCCACTCGGACGTAACATTGATGAAATGCTCCGTATGGTTGATGCCCTGCAGTTCCATCGGAAACATGGGGAAGTCTGCCCGGCGCAATGGGAGAACGGTAAGGCGGGTATGCAACCATCAGCTACCGGTGTCGCACACTATCTCCTTGAAAATGCTGCCAGGCTCTGACAGCCTGTCTGACATCATCGCCCGGTTTGTGCGCCTGCGCCGCAGGACTTAAGGAAAAATTGCAACGCAGTATGCTGTTTTGCGCTTTGCTCCCGCCCATACCGGGCCTGCTTTGGGTTCAGATTTAAAAAAGTCCCTCACTTAAATAAACAGGATGCAACAGCGATATGGCAACGGTAGGCATTTTCTTTGGCTCAGATACCGGTAACACCGAAAATATTGCCAAAATGATCCAACAGCAACTTGGCCAAGAAGTGGCGCAGCTCTGCGACATTGCCAAAAGCAGCAAAAAAGATTTAGAGCAGTTTGATATTCTGCTGATCGGTATTCCTACATGGTATTACGGTGAAGCACAGTGCGACTGGGATGATTTCTTCCCTGACCTGGAGACTATAGATTTCAGTGGCAAATTAGTCGCGCTATTCGGTTGTGGTGATCAGGAGGATTATGCCGAGTATTTTTGTGATGCCATGGGCACGGTGCGCGATAAAATCGAACCACTGGGAGCATTGATTATCGGCCACTGGCCTGTTGCCGGCTATCATTTCGAGGCATCTCACGCTCTGGTTCCAAAAGATACGAGGTATTTTATCGGCTTAGCCATCGATGAAGACAGGCAGCCAGAATTAACTCATGAACGCGTTACAGCCTGGGTCAGACAAATTAGTCAGGAACTGAACTTATCCTGTCTTGAAGGTTGATTTCATTAACGATCCTGATTTTCTCTGAATGGCCGGCGGCACCCATTCTGGCATAAGCGATGATAAATCCTCTGAAGTGTGTAATGATATCGGCGTTAACGACTTCCGGTTTTTATCTACAGGACGCAAATTTGCATGAGTGATAACAATAAAGCATTAAAAAACGTCGGCCTGAAGGTGACGCTGCCACGTCTCAAGATTCTGGAAGTGTTGCAGGATCCGTTATGTCATCACGCCAGTGCAGAAGATATCTATAAGAGGTTGATCGATATCGGTGAGGAGATTGGTCTGGCTACCGTATACCGCGTGCTGAATCAGTTTGATGATGCCGGTATTGTCAACCGTCACAACTTCGAAGGTGGCAAGTCGGTTTTTGAACTGACACAACAGTATCATCATGATCACCTGATCTGCCTGGATTGCGGTAAGGTCATTGAATTTCGTGACGAACCCATCGAAGTGCGCCAGCGGAATATTGCACAGCAACATGGTATTAAACTAACCAACCATAGCCTGTATCTGTACGGGCACTGTGAGACAGGCAATTGCTGTAAGGATGATCTACTGCATGACGCAACGGCAAAAATACGTCGATAAATAAAAATGAGAAACATCAACACGATAACGCCATACTATAACGCCATTCATCAGCGTATCGCTTTCCGTTGAATAAAATGCTCATGAGCCAAAAACCGGAGCTGTACACTTCCTAAACACGAATTTTGGACGATACGAATCTGATATCAGCAATCGGAATACAACAGAAGCTAAAACTGCCAGCGGATCCAGCTAAAAAGAACATTTCCGTTATTATAGGTTCCAGGAATATAAGTTGCCTGAAGAGAGAACCGATGATATTCAACCGAAAAGAGCGGAAACAGCAACGGAAGGGGGATGTAATAATATTCTTGGCGGGCGGTCAGACTAAGCGTAAACCCAATACCGAAGCGCAATTTATTTATTTCACCGGGCGCCCATATTTTTTGGTAACCATAGCCGATAATCGGTTGTATTTCATTGTGTGAATCCAAAAATGTCATGGCATACACCGAATGCCAGTCTTTTTTTGTTTCAAAATAATACTTTCCGTAACCAATACCCCAAGGCCTTTCATTGTATGACTTAATTTTTTCGTCGCTGTAGGTGAAACGATTATGCCATGTCAGCAAAGGAATATAGAGTTCGCTATCAGTGGAATGCCATAACAGATGAAACTTATGTTTAAATTGCTCCCACCGACCACTATTTTCAGATATTTCTGTCATTGCTGGCCGGGCATTTAATCCGTCAGAATATATCCTGCTGGTATTTACCACGGTAGTATAATCAGCCTCTGCATGAACTAAAAAAACGATAAGGCAGATTCAACTCCGAAGTGCAACGCTAAGCCGCCATTCTTAACTCTGCAAATACCACCGAGGGTTGTCTGAAACCGAGGCATTTACGTGGCCTGCTTTTCAGCGCTCCCTGGTAGCGTTGCAAGTCTTCTTCTGACACGGTCCTCAGGTCAGTTCCTTTGGGGATAAACTGCCGCAGAAGCCCGTTTGTGTTCTCATTCAGCCCACGCTCATAGGATGCATACGGATG